>NZ_CP013232.1:5288632-5599729 GCF_001584145.1 Collimonas fungivorans
GCCGAAAGAATCGGGCCGCTTCGATTTGCCGATCGCGCTCGGCATCCTGGCGGCATCCGGGCAGATGCCGTCGGATGAACTCGATCAATACGAATTTGCCGGAGAACTGTCGCTGTCGGGCGAGTTGAGGCCGATACGCGGCGCACTGGCAATGACTTTCGCCATGACCGCCGATTGCGGTGAACGCCATGCTTTCATCCTGCCGCGCGGCAATGCCGACGAAGCGGCGCTGGTTGGCGATGCCCGCATTTTTCCCGCGGATTCCCTGTTGCAGGTATGCGCCCATTTTTCTTCCCGGCAGCAAGAAACCAGGTTGTTGCGCCATACGGCAGAGCTGCGGCGGCGGCCCCCTCCCTACCTCGATTTCTGCGATGTCAAAGGACAGATGCAAGCCAAGCGCGCGCTGGAAGTTGCCGCGGCGGGCAGCCATAGCGTGTTGCTGGTGGGCCCTCCAGGCACCGGAAAATCCATGCTGGCGACGCGTTTCCCCGGGATTTTGCCGCCCATGAGCGACCGCGAAGCGCTGGAATCGGCGGCAGTACAGTCGCTCACCAGCGGCTTTTCCGGTGAACGCTGGAAGGTAAGGCCGTACCGGGCGCCGCACCACACTGCTTCCGGCGTGGCGCTGGTTGGCGGCGGCAGCCCGCCGCGCCCCGGTGAAATTTCCCTGGCGCATCGCGGCGTGCTGTTCCTCGACGAACTGCCGGAGTTCGACCGCCGGGTGCTGGAAGTATTGCGCGAACCGCTGGAATCCGGCCACATCACGATCTCGCGGGCCGCGCGTCAGGCCGATTTCCCCGCGCAATTCCAGCTGATCGCAGCGATGAATCCTTGCCCTTGCGGCTATCTTGGGCATGCGGTCAAGCAATGCCGCTGCACGCCCGACCAGATCCTGCGTTATCAAAACAAGATCTCGGGGCCCTTGCTCGATCGCATCGACATGCAGATCCAGGTAGCCGCGGTGCCTCACGAACAGTTGCTCGGGCAGGCCGACGGCGAGTCCACCGCCGCAATAGCGGCCAGGGTGGCGCAGGTGCATGCCGTGCAGCTGACGCGCCAAGGTAAGCAAAACAACGGCTTGTCGGCCAGCGAAATCGATTGTTACTGCAAGCCCGACGGCGCCGGCGAAAAACTGTTGAGCGGCGCGATGGCGCATCTGCACTGGTCGGCGCGCGCCTATCACCGGGTGCTGAAAGTGGCGCGCACCATCGCCGACCTGGCCGCGGCCGATATCATCGGCGCGCCCCATGTGGCGGAAGCGATCCAGTATCGGCGCGCGCTACAGGACAAATGAATTCATGCCTGCGCAAAATAACGCGGCGCCATGCAATTTACTGGCTGGATGAACGCTTTGCTGTTTTCTACCTGGCCGGAGCTCCACTATCGCCGTCGCCCTGGACAGAAAGCTGGCCGCCGGTTCCCAATCCGCCCGCCACCGTTTGCTGGCGATAATTCCTCACCGCACGAAAATTTAACTTCCGGGACCTCTTCTTTTTTTGGGATCTCAAGAGTCAATTTGCAAAACCATCCCGCGGCATTCATCGCGCTGCGTTCTTCGCCTGGTTCAACAGCAGTTCCGCGGCCTCCCAGGCGCGTTCCGCTGCCGACGGATCATTGAACGCGCGAGCGTCGATCGTGGCGCCGTCGAGCAGCATCACAAACACGCCGGCCAACTGTTTTGCGGTCTTGTCTGGCACTATTTCCAACAGTAATTCTTCAAACCATCCGAACAATTTCACCCTGTAGCCGATTGCTACTTCCGATACCCCGGGATAGGCAGTGCCGAATTCGGCAAGCGCCCGCTCGAACAAGCAACCCGCGAATTCAGGACTGCGAAACCAGGCTCCGTACCAGTCAAAAATGCCTTTGATCCGGGCGTCAGCGTCTTCCATCGGCGCCAGCTGCTGAGAGATGCTGTCGACGATGAATGTGAAGCGCTGCCCCAGGACCTCCCCGATCAAGTCGTTTTTTCCGGCGAAATGGCGATACATGGTCATTCTCGCCACGTTGGATTCGTCAATGATCCGATCCACACCGACCGGATGAAAACCATGCGCGGAAAACAACTCGGTCGCCTTGTCCACAATTTGCTGGCGCTTGCCAGCCCCTCTTTTAATGTTGTCCACGAGCCATCTCCAGTGAAAAGTAGCAACGTCTCCACACCACATCAATTATCCGAATGACATTTTGACAAATGAGGTTTTCTGACGTTAACGGGTGCAGCCTATCATTGAGCAGCTGTAGCGATGGTCAAGATTGCAATGTTGATGCGAGGAAATATTACAACATGTGAGTAGAACGATCTATATTTTTAGTTCTCATTTGCAATATTTCTGTGCTCCCAGGCAATTTCCCGCAGCGCTGCAGCTGCGTGCCTGCGCCATTAAAAACAGGCGCAGGAAACTCAAGGCGCGGCTGGAAGTCCAAAAATCATCAGGATTGGAGGTCATATGTTTACCAAACCGAAAACCTACAAGGCCGGTCATGATGGTTATGTTGCGGAAATCACGCAGTTCCTGGACAAGTTTCTCGAAGAGCACCCCGAAGTGATCGATGAGCAAAGCAAGGGCTGGCACATATTCTGGGATCGCGACGTCAACCTGGACGAACAAAAAAGGGCGGACAAGGACAGCGTGCCAAGCAAACCCTATTACTACAGCTGAATACGCAGATAGCTATCCGGTTTAAGCTGATTTTAATTTGCGGCCGCTAAGATGGTTTCCGTAGGCGCGCCAGATCCATCTCTTCACCGTCGCGCCCTCTTCTTTTCCTCATTCCGCCATCACCCATGCCGGGAGATGCATTTTTGGAGGAAGCACCATGAACACGCGCTCTCTTTTTGCCGTATCCGTATTGCTGGCGGCCAATCTCGCCTTTGCCGCCGATGTCGTGCCGGGCCGGCTGCAACCGGTCACCAGCGGCGCCGTCACTTACTTGTCCGGCGGTATCGGACAAGACGAATCGACCGCCATACAGCAGGCGGCAAAAAATTATTCGCTGGAACTTGAGTTTGTCGTCAACGCCTCGCCTCGCGCCGAATTTACTTCTGATGTGCAGGTGAAGATCAGCGACGCCAGCCACAACGCAGTCCTGGATACCGTATCGAAAGGGCCTTTCCTGCTGGCGCAGCTGCCGGCAGGCCGTTACCGGCTTGAAGCGATCAAGGACGGCAAGAGCAAGTCTCGGGATGTGACAATTAAACAGGGATCGCATCAGCACATCATGTTCGAATGGGCCGAGTAGCGGATCTGCAACATCGCCGGCGAGCCCCGGTAACTGCAATTCGAGACTGCAGTGCAATGGAATCTGGTGATTTTGGATGGCTGTTAGGAGAAATGCATAGCGTTGATCAACATTTAGTTCGTGACAAACAGGAGCGCCGGCGTAGTATATAAATGAAACGATTGGTTCTTCGCCTGATAAATATGTCTCATTAGAAACATGTCTCTCGGAAAAGGAGTTAAAAAATAATATTTTCATTTGCTGGCTTGAAAACTGCTTACTCGATCATTACCTTCTGTCTTAACTACCGGGAGCGCATATGAACCTGATTTATAACAGTGACCAATACAGCGTCGTCGAATTTGGTGCCGATGAACAACGCGAAGCCTTGCGCTTCGGCGGCTATGAAATCGTCGATAAATCATTCAAGCGTGAGATTTTCATTGCTGGTGCCTTGGCTGAGTTTTTCCGTAAAGGGGTCGAAGACCTGATTGCGACCGAGCCGAGCATCGAAGATATCGATGCCTTTTTAGGCAATTATGACTCGATGATGAGTCAGCCCGTAACCTTGCAGTAAGCTCCTTTCCGATCCACCTCGTTTCAGTCAACCTGCGGTTGCCGACGCTGTCGGCTCCATCGGGAAGACTGGGACGGCTTCGGTGTCGCCGCAGTTTCGCTTTCACCTAACCTCCCAGGACTTCCGTAAAACTGCCCCAGCAACGAGCTTGCCAACCCCTGACGACGAAGACAGTACTGCCTACGGCTAGGAGGAGTAACGCCGCTGGGGCAATTTTACGGAAGTCCTACCCTCATGTACGCCAATTCCAGCCCGATCCACAGTGCCCAGAGCGGCGTCCATGACCAGCTTGCAGCCACCGTCGCCAAACATGCGGCGCACGTTTTTCAAAAACCGGTCAGCGTTTACAACCAGCGTGCCTTCGACGACAGCATGGCCGCCTGGCGCGCAGCCGGCAGCTTGCCTCTGATCCTCGATGCGGGTTGCGGCGTCGGCCTGTCGACCATGCACCTGGCGGCACAGTATCCCGATCATTTCGTGATCGGGATCGACCAGTCGGCAGACCGGGTTGGCCGCAATACCTTGTGGCCAGGCGCGGCGCCGCTGCCGCAAAATTTCGTGCGGATTCGCGCCGACCTGGTGGATTACTGGCGCCTGCTGCTGGCCGCACGGATTTTCCCGGTACGGCACTATCTGCTGTACCCCAATCCGTGGCCGAAGATCGGCCAGCTGAGCCGCCGCTGGCATGGCCATCCGGTGTTTCCGGATATCGTCGCGCTGGGGGGAATCCTGGAATGCCGCAGCAACTGGCGGATCTATGTAGAGGAATGCGCCAGCGCCCTGGGCCAGCTGAGCGGCGAGGAGGTTGGCTGCGAAGCGTATCTGCCGCAACAGCCTATCACTCCGTTCGAGAGCAAGTACCTGGCTTCCGGCCATCAGTTGTGGCGCTGCCAGGCGGATCTCGGTACACACTGAATCCCGCCAGCCGGAGCGCCGGCCGCTAGCGGGGATTCGCGCAATTCAAATTTCGACTTTAGTGCCCAGCTCGACCACCCGGTTCACCGGGATATGGAAAAAGTCCGACGGCTTGGCGGCATTCTGGTACATCCAGGCGAAAAGTTTTTCACGCCATAGCTGCATGCCCGGAATCTTGCTCGGGATCACAGTGTCGCGCGCCAGGAAGAAGGAAGTATCCATCACGTCGAATTCCAGGCCGAACTGGCTGCTGGCCAGGGCCATCACGGTATGCACGTCGGGCGTTTCCTTGAAGCCGAAGGCGGTGCGCAGGATGTACACGTCGCTGCCCAGCTCCTTCAAGGTCAGGCGCTTGTCGTCGTCGACGAAAGGCACATCCCAGATGCTGATCTTGAGGAAGAACACGCGCTTGTGCAGGATGCGGTTGTGCTTCAGGTTGTGCAGCAGCGCCACCGGCACGGTGCCCACGTTGCCGGTCATGAATACCGCAGTGCCCTCCACCCGGTGCGGCGGATGGGCCAGCAGGCCTTCGACGAACGGTTCCAGCGGAATGCCTTCATCCTTGCTACGCTCGCGCAGCAGCATGCGGCCGGAGTACCAGGTCATCAGCAGGAAGAAGGCAAAGCCGCCGAGCAGCAGCGGGAACCAGCCGCCGTCGACGATCTTCAGCAGGTTGGCGGCAAAGAAGGCGAAGTCAACGATGAAAAAGGCGCTGATGACCAGCGCCACCAGAAATGGATTCCACTTCCAGACGGTGCGCATGACGACTGCCGCCAGCACTGTCGTGATCAGCATGGTGGTGGTCACCGCGACGCCGTAGGCAGCGGCCAGGTTGTCGGATTTCTTGAACGCCAGCACCACTGCCACCACCAGTATCAGCAGCATCCAATTAATCACCGGCACATAGATCTGGCCGCGTTCGTCTTCCGAAGTGTGGAGGATGCGCATGCGCGGCACGAAACCCAGCAAGATGGCCTGGCTGGTAAGCGAGAACGCGCCGGAAATCACTGCCTGCGATGCGATCACGGTGGCGGCGGTCGCCAGGATCACCATCGGCAACAGCAAAGCGTCCGGCACCATCAGGTAAAACGGATTCTGGACCGCGCTGGGATTGGTCAGCAGGTTCGCGCCCTGGCCGAAATAATTCAGCATCAGGCAAGGCATGACAGTAAACAGCCAGGCAAAACGGATAGGCCGGATGCCGAAGTGTCCCATGTCGGCATACAGCGCTTCGGCGCCGGTCAGCACCAGCACCACCGAGCCCAGCACGACGAACGCTTGCAGCGCGTGTTGCTGCATGAAGACAAAGGCGTAATAAGGATTGATCGCTGCCAGGATTTCAGGCGCCTTGATCACGTTATAGATGCCCAGCAGGCCCAGCGACAGGAACCAGACGAACATCACCGGCCCGAACAGTTTGCCGACCACCGTGGTGCCATGTTTCTGGATCAGGAACAGGGCGATCAGGATCACCAGCGCCAGCGGCACCACATAGCGGCTCAGCCCCGGCGTGGCGATTTCCAGCCCCTCCACCGCCGACAGCACCGAGATGGCCGGCGTGATCACGACGTCGCCGTAGAACATGCATGCCCCGAATACGCCCAGCATCATCAGCAACTTGGCGCGGCCAGAGCCGTTTTTTGCGGTGCGCAGCGATAGCGCCATCAAGGCCAGCACGCCGCCCTCGCCGTTATTGTCGGCGCGCATCACGAACAGTACGTATTTCAGCGAGACCACGATGGTGATGGCCCAGAACAGCATCGAGATGATGCCCAGCACGCCATCAGGCGTGAACGGGATGCCATGCTCCGCGCTGAAACATTCTTTCAGCGCATACAGCGGGCTGGTGCCGATATCGCCAAACACAATGCCCAGTGCAGCCAGCGTGATGATGTGGAAACGGGATGACTTGAATCCGGCGCTGTTGCTGGTTTGTGTATTACTCATGTTCTCTCTCTTATTGGTAAGGGCAAGCCTGCACAGATATAGCAAGACACGGCCCGCTTACTTCAATTTGATATTTGCTTGAAACTTTTTGCGGCAATGCACAAGGAGCCGGATTTTACTCTCAACCCCGGGGCCGGAACCAGTTTGCAATGTCGCCGGCGTTGCTAAAATACATCCCCACGCTCATCGATTTGTGCTTATCACACTCAAGTTTAACGAATCGGGACTACATTGATTGATGACAAAAGACTATCACAGCAGCCTTACTCGGCGTCTTTCAACGCCAGCGCCCGTTCATACAGGGCGTTTTTCTTTTGCCCCGTAATTTGCGCCGCCAGCGATGAAGCTTGCTTGACTGACAATTCCGACAGCAGAATCCGTAAAATCCGCTCGCCCTCCGCGCTGTCGTCGACTGCGACAGGCGCGGCTTCGATCAGCAGCACGAATTCGCCCTTCTGCCGGTTGCCGTCGGCCGCCAGCCAGGCCGGCGCTTCGCCCAAGGGACAACGGTGCACGCTCTCGAACAACTTGGTCAGCTCGCGCGCCAGCACCACCTGGCGCGCCGGACCGAAGGCCTGCAGCAAGGCGTCGACGGTTTCCACGATCCGGTGCGGCGCTTCGTACAGCACCAGGGTTGCGCTTGCGCCAGCCAAGCCGGCCAGCACGATCTCGCGCTGCCTGGCCTTGCTCGGCAGGAAGCCGACGAACTGGAACTGGTCATTGACCAGGCCGCTGACCGACAGCGCGGTGACTGCCGCCGACGGTCCCGGCAAGGGTAAGGCGCGCAAGCCGGCGCGCAGCACGGCGTCGACGATGCGGGCGCCGGGATCGGAGACCGCCGGCGTGCCGGCGTCGGACACCAGCGCGATGCGTTCGCCGGCTTGCAGGCGCGCGACAATCTTTTCCGCGACTTCACGTTCGTTATGCTCGTGCGCCGCCAGCAGGGTCTTGGACAAACCATAGCGTCCCAGCAAATGGGCAGTATTCCTGGTGTCCTCGCATGCCACGGCGTCGACCATGGACAATACATGCAAGGCGCGCAGGCTGATATCGCAGACATTTCCGATCGGTGTGGCCAGCACATATAATGTCGACGCGGGATACGCTTGCTGCGCCACCTCATCCAAAATCGCTGGGTTGACGAGGCTGCTGGCAGATTGATGAGTCATGGGGAGTTATGAATGTTATATAAATGGGCCAAGCTGGCACTGACGCTACTGGCGGGTATCCTGTTGAACGGATTGTGCCCGCCTGCGCTGGCAAACACAACCTTGGCCGGATCCGCCGGCCCCGATGGCGGCGCCGACACCATTCCGCTGGCCAGCATCGCCTTGCTGCTGCCGCTGCGCTCCGGCCCGCTGGGCGCGGCCGCCGACGCCGTGCGCGGCGGCTTCCTGAATGCCTACGAGCGCGACAAGAACGGCCTGGCGGTGACCGTGATCGAAGCGGCCGATACGCCTGGCGACATGCTGGCCGCCTACCTCGCTGCCAGCAAAAAATACGATATCCTGGTCGGCCCGCTGTCACGCACCGGCCTCACCGCCATCATCCAGAACGGCCAGGTGGACAAGCCTACGCTTGCCTTGACCCAGCCGGATTTTTCCAACGGCAAGGAAATGACCCTGCCGCCGCAGCTGCTGCCTGTCGGCTTGTCGATCGAGGCTGAAGCGCGCCAGGTCGCGAGCTGGGTCGGCGCCGACTATGCGCCGGGCAAGGTGTTCGTGCTGAGCACCGGCACCGCCTGGCAAAAACGGGTCGCCAATGCGTTCGTGCAGCAGATCCAGGGCAGCGGACTGCACGCCGACGTCATGACCTTGAACCTCGAAGACGGCGTGTTCAATGCCGGCGCTCTGGGGCAGCTGCAGCAACGGATCGAAAGCGAAAAACCGCGCTTGCTGTTTGCCGCCCTCAATGCCGACCAGGCGCGCCAGATCCGCACCGCGGTGGGCCAGGAAACACCGATCTTCGGCATCTCCCAGCTCAATCCGCTGACCCTCAACGACAATAATCCGGAACACCAGATCCCTGAGCTGAACGGTGTGCGCTTGCTGGATATCCCCTGGCAGGTGGAAGCCGATCATCCGGCCGTGATGGTGTATCCGCACCGGCCGCTGGCTGCCGACCAGCGCGGCAACGCCGACCTGGAGCGCCTGTACGCCCTGGGCATCGACGCCTTCCGCATCGCCCATGAAATCGCCGCGCGCAATACCGTATTCCAGATCGACGGCGTGACCGGCCAGCTGAACATCAGTTTTGGCGTAGGCATGCCCAGCTTTGAACGGATAGAGCCGGCCGCAGCCTACCAGAACGGCGTCGTCACGCCGCTCGGCGCGCCCTGACACGGCTGCGGCGCCCGGATGAAACTCCTGGGAACACGCTCGCCGCGCCAGATCGGCGGCCAGTTGGCGGAAGATCGGGCGCTCAACTACCTGCAGCAACGCGGGCTACAGCTGGTCGAACGGAATTTCCGCTGCAAGGGCGGCGAAATCGACCTGATCCTGCATGAGCCGGCTTCCGAGCTGCTGGTTTTTGTCGAAGTCAGGCAGCGCAGCAACAGGCGCTACGGCGGCGCCGCAGCCAGCGTCACGCACAGCAAACAGGCCAAGCTCATCATCGCCGCCCAGTTTTTCCTGCAGCGCTACTCCCAGCCGCCGGCCTGCCGCTTCGATGTTGTCGCCATCGAAGGCGACGCCGTCGAATGGATCAGGCAGGCATTCGAAACTTAGCTCCCGGGCGGGGCAACGACCGCTATAATCAGGCCACGATAACCAAGGCAAGCATATTGAGCAGGAAATTATCCTGCCGGTACCGTCCGGGGCGCGGACCACAAACCCCAGCATTTCACACAGAATACCGACATCATGATAAATCAACGCATCCTGGCGCACTTCAATGAAAGCGCTGAACTGAAAGCCCGCGCAGCCGAAGTCCTGGCGGGTCCGATTGCCAGCGCGGTTGAACTTATGTTCTCCGCGCTGTCCAATGGCAACAAGATTCTTGCTTGCGGCAACGGCGGTTCTGCCGCCGACTGCCAGCATTTTGCGGCGGAGCTGGTGGGGCGCTTTGAACGGGAGCGGCTGCCGCTGCCGGCGCTGGCGCTGACTACCGATACTTCGATCATCACGGCGGTCGGCAACGATTACAGCTATAACGAAATCTTTTCCAAGCAGGTGCAGGCGTTTGGACAAGCAGGCGATGTGCTGCTGGCGTTCTCGACATCGGGCAATTCCGCCAATGTGCTGGCTGCCATCGATGTCGCGCTGGAACGCGACATGCGCGTCATCGCCCTGACCGGCAAAGGCGGCGGTGCCATCGGCAAGAAACTGACTGAAGCAGATGTGCATATCTGTGTGCCGCATGACCGTACCGCGCGCATCCAGGAAGTCCATCTGCTAACGATTCACTGCTTATGCGACGGCATCGATGTCGCTTTATTTGGAGGAGATGCGAATGATTGATCGGCCAAACCCGCGGCAAAACCCAGGTTGGAGCAATTGGCAACGTCCGTTGGCTGCCATCGCTTTGTGCGGCACGGTGGTGGTGGCTTTGCAAGGTTGCGTGGCGCTGGCGCTGGGCGGCGCTGTCGCCGGCGGTTTCGCCGCGACGGATCGCCGCACCCTGGGCGCGCAGACCGAGGACAAGGCCATCATGGTCAAGGCTGAAACGCGGATTCCCGGCGTGATCGGCCAGGACGGCCACGTCAACGCCACCAGCTACAACCGCAAGGTGCTGCTGACCGGCGAAGTACGCGACGATGCAGCCAAGGCAGCGGCCGAGCGCGAAGCGCAATCGATTGAAAACGTGCATGCGGTTGCCAATGAACTGGCGGTCGGCGCACCGTCGAGCTTCTCGGCGCGTTCCAACGATACCTTCATCACCAGCAAGGTCATCGCCTCCCTGGTGGATGCCAAAGACGTGTTCGGCAATTCGATCAAGGTCGTGACCGAACGCGGCAATGTCTACCTGATGGGCCGCGTGACCGAACGTGAAGGCAAACGTGCCGCCGAAATCGCCGCCGGCGTCAGCGGCGTGCAAAAAGTTGTCAAGGTATTCGACTACATCACCGAAGAAGAATTGACGCAGATGTCGTCGGCGCCAAGGGAAAGCGGCAAGGAAAACGCCAAGTAATCCGGCTTGCCTTGAGGTTGCCGGCAATAAGCCGGAACAGAAACCGGCTTGCTTTTCCGCTTCTTGTCATATAACGTTGCCGCTGGACAAATTGTCCGGCGGCTTTTTTTTGGGGAAAACCATGATCGGCTTCATCATTCTTCTGGTAATTGTGCTCGTCATCGTGTTTTGGGCGGTCGGTATCTATAACCGCCTGGTGAGCTTCCGCAACCGCTTCAAGAACGCATTCGCCCAGATCGACGTGCAGCTCAAGCGCCGTTACGACCTGATCCCGAACCTGGTGGAAACCGCCAAGGGCTACATGAAGCATGAACGCGAAACGCTGGAAGCGGTGATCGCGGCGCGCAACCAGGCGGTCAGCGCCAATGCCAAGGTCGGCGGCAACGCCACCGATGCGGCCGCCGTGCAGCAGATGGCTGCCAGCGAAGGCGCGCTCAGCGCCAGCCTCGGCAAGCTGTTTGCCTTGTCGGAAGCCTATCCGGACCTGAAAGCCAACCAGAACATGATGCAGCTGACGGAAGAGCTGACCGGCACCGAAAACAAGATCGGCTTTTCGCGCCAGGCGTACAACGACAGCGTGATGGAATACAACACCGCGATCGAACAGTTCCCCGGCTCGATCTTCGCCAACATGTTTGCCTTCAAGCCGGCGGAGCTGCTGCAGGCCACCGAAGCGCCTGAAGAACGCAAAGCGGTCAAGGTGACGTTCTAAGCCCGGCACCCGAGCCTGGCAGAAGCAGCGCGCATGACTTTCTTCGAACAGCAGCACCAGGCGCGCCAGGAAACCAGGAAACTGGTGTTCCTGTTCGTGCTGGCGGTGATCGCCATCGTAGTCGCCGTCAACCTGGCGATGGCGCTGTTATGGACGTTCAAGTTCGGCAGCCACCATGGCGTGCTGCGTCAGTATCCGAAAGGCTTCTTCGAAGTCAACACCCTCGTCACGCTGCTGCTGATAGGCGGCGGCACGCTGATCCAGACTTTCAACCTGCGCGACGGCGGCGATGCCG
This sequence comes from Collimonas fungivorans, assembly GCF_001584145.1. Lineage (NCBI taxonomy): Bacteria > Pseudomonadati > Pseudomonadota > Betaproteobacteria > Burkholderiales > Oxalobacteraceae > Collimonas > Collimonas fungivorans. The sequence goes on from NZ_CP013232.1 coordinate 5,300,429, forward strand.
TGGCGCTGATGGCCGGCGGCCGCATCGTTTCGCCCGCCAGCGGCGATCTGCAGGAGCGGCGGCTGTTGAACGTGGTGGAAGAAATGGCTCTGGCGTCCGGCATCGCCTGCCCCAAGGTCTACCTGCTGGAGCAGGAAGACGCAATCAACGCCTTCGCTGCCGGCTACAACCAGAATGAAGCGGTGGTCGCGGTCACGCGCGGCACCTTGAACCGGCTCACCCGCGATGAACTGCAGGGCGTAGTCGGCCACGAGTTCAGCCATATCCTGAACGGCGACATGCGCTTGAACATCCACCTGATCGGCGTCCTGTTCGGCATCCAGATGATCGCCGGCTTCGGGCAGCAGCTGATGAATGTCGGCCGCTACTGGGGCGGTCGCGACGACAAGGGCCCGCCTTGGCAGCTGGTGCTGTTCCTGGCCGGCCTGGTGCTGTTCGTGGTCGGTTATATCGGCATCTTCTTCGGCCGCCTGATCAAATCCGCGGTATCGCGCCAGCGCGAATTCCTGGCCGACGCCAGCGCCGTCCAGTTCACCCGCAATCCCGAGGGCATAGGCGGCGCCTTGCGCAAGATCGGCGGTCTCACCGACGGCAAGAAAATCGGCTCGCAGATCAATCATCCGAATGCCGAGCAGCTGTCGCACCTGTTCCTCGGCAGCGCCCGTCCGAATTTGCTGGACGGCTGGTTCGCCACCCACCCGCCGTTGGCGGAACGCTTGAAACGAATCTACGGCCGCAGCATGTCGCCGCTGGAAGCGCCTGAACTGGCGGTGCCGTATGCCGCCAGTGTCGAACGCCTGCCGGACCTGCCGTTTGCGGTTGCCGGCCTGGCCGGCGGCGCGACTGTTTCGGCAGCTGTCTCGGCAACCCCGCCGCCAGCCGGCGGCTTGCCGACGCCGTCGCTCGAATTCGGCAACAGCAGCGGCAAGGCTGCGTTGACCTCCCAGCTCAACGGCGCGGTGCACGATCCGTTCGCGGCGCGCGCGGTGGTTTACGCCCTGTTGCTGGGCGAAGGCGCGGAACGTGAAGCGCAGCTGGCGCTGCTCAAGAACGCAGCGCCGCAGCAGGCCGCGCTGACTACCTTCCTGGCCGAATCGATCGTGCAGCTGCCGCTCAGCGCCCGGCTGCCGCTGGTTGACCTGGCGACGCCTGCATTGCGCCAGCTGGCGCAGCCTGAACGCGACAACATGCTGGCGCTGATGGATCAGCTGATCGCCGCCGACAGCCGCATCACACTGGCCGAGTTCGTGCTGCAGACTATCCTGGCGCGCCGCATGGCACCGCGCTCCGGACGCCTGGTGCCGGTCAAATTCAACAAGCTGTCGGAACTGGACGGCGACATTGCCGTGCTGCTGTCGCTGGTGGCGCACGTGGCGGTGCCGGCCAGCCAGGCCGACGCCGTCGGCGCAAGGCTGGCGGCTTTCCTGCGCGGCGCGCATGTCTGTCCCGAACTCAATCTCGCCGCCCAGCACTACTGCAACGGCGCCAGCCTCGGCTTTCCGCGGGTAAGGCTGGCGCTGGACCATGCCAACCAGCTGGCGCCGCTGGCCAAACCGCAGCTAGTCAAGGCCCTGCTGGCGGTAGCCGACGACGGCGCGCCATTGCAGATCGCCAGCGCCGACATCCTGCGCGCAATCTGCGCCGGCATCGAAGCGCCGATACCGCCGGCGGTGGCCGCTACTTACCACGCTTATCCCTGGCAATTCGATAGTTAATTGTCAATTTCCGAGCTTTCGGCAGAGCTGCCCGCAGGTAGTTATAATGGGTGCTCTCGGGTATTGCCCGTATTGGATTCCGTCATGCAAGCTCAAGCTGAAAATACCGCCGGCAAACGGCTCTGGATCAAGGTTGCAGGCGCCGCCGCAGTGGTTGCGCTGGCGCTGGCCGGTTACCTGTCGATGTCGAATACCCATGCGGCGCCGGATGTCTCGTTCATCAATATCAAGGGCGAGCAGGTATCGCTGAAGAGCTTGCGCGGCAAGGTGGTGATGGTGAATTTCTGGGCCACCAGCTGCACCACCTGCGTCGCCGAGATGCCGCAAATGGTGCAGACCTACAATATGTACAAGGACAAGGGCCTCGACTATGTCGCCGTGGCGATGAGCTACGACCCGCCTAACTACGTCATGAATTTTGTGCAAACCCGCGGCCTGCCGTTCCAGGTCGCCCTGGATACGCAAAGCAAGCTGGCCGACTCCTTCGGCGACGTCAAGCTGACGCCGACCACCTTCGTGATCGACAAGCAGGGCAATATCATCAAGCGCTACGTGGGCGCGCCCAAGTTTGACGAGTTGCACGCCTTGCTCGACAAGGCGCTCGCAGCAGCATAAAAAAAGGCGCATCAAGCGCCTTTTTTCATGCCTGCCTGTTTTATCAGGCTTACCCCGCAGACTTACCTCGACGTCGCCGCGCGCGAAGCCGTGTCATACAGGCCAGAGGCAGTGCGCAGCAATTTGGCGGTATCGCCCAGCGCCTGGTTCGACAAACCGGTATCTGACAGCACGGTGATCAGGCACTCCTCACGCATCTCCCGGTATTTGAGGCAAAGCGCATAACCGCCGGCGGTGGCCGAAAAATACGCTTCCTTGCCGACTTTTTCGCTTTGTATGTAACCGGCTTTCACCAGTTTCTTCAGCGCGTAACTGGCAATATGCGTGTCCTCGATATTCAGCACAAAACAGATGTCGGCCAGGCTCTTTTTGCGTTCGCGGTGACAAACATGGTGCAGCAAGGAAACTTCGACCGGCGTCATGTCCTTCACGCCGGCCGCCGACATGCAGCGCGCCATCCAGCGGTTGAACGCATTGCCGGCAATGATCAATGCATATTCCAGCTCCGACAGCTCAACGCTGCTTTCCGAAGCCAGGTGGGCGGATGACAGGATTTTAGGTGGAGCGACGTTCATACATTTCCTACAAAACACCAAGAAAAATCAATCATACAACTACCTGTGCGAAACGCCAGACTGTCTGTATTTCAGCAACAACATAAACTATTTACATACAAATTATTGACATTTTATTTTTGATGGACGATATTGCCCTTTGCTTAAGCTCTGGTTAACAAAGAGTAAGCTCGTTTTGGGGGTAGACTAATTCGGCACGCTGCGACGGCTGCTGACCTGTCCCGCCATTTTTCTTTGCAATTCAACGTGTTGTCCCAGCAGTTAGAGAACAGAGCCGTGCACCGCCTTGCGGCAGCTACGTTCTGCGCCGCAATTGCCGACCATTCTGCCGAAGGAAACCAGCCGCAATGACCCAAGCCGTCATACAAGCTCTTGGCGAAAGCGCCCTGATACTGAACACGGGGGCCAGCGCTACCCTGGACTGCCAGCAGCGCTTGTGGGCCATCGCCGCCAAGGCAGCGCATTGGCCGCATGTGCGCGACGTGGTGCCGGGCATGAATAACCTGACTATCCTGTTCGACCCGCTGGCGGCCGATGCCGAGCAGCTGGCGGACAAGCTCCAGAACGCCTGGGATGCCGCTTCCGTCAGCCAGAAAACCGGACGCAAGATCGAGATTCCAGTCACCTACGGCGGCGCCAGCGGTCCCGACCTGGAAGAAGTCGCGCGCCACACCGGCTTGTCGCCGGCCGAGATCGTCAAGCGCCATACGGCGGCTGAATACATCGTCTACTTCATCGGCTTCCAGCCCGGCTTTCCTTACCTGGGCGGACTCGATCCGCAACTGGCCACGCCACGCCGCAGCCAACCCCGACTGGTAGTGCCGGCCGGTTCGGTCGGCATCGGCGGCAGCCAGACCGGGATTTACCCGGCGGCCTCGCCCGGCGGCTGGCAGCTGATCGGCCATAGCGCGCTGCGCCTGTTCGATCCCGCCGCCAATCCCCCTACCCTGCTGCAGCCGGGCGACCGCGTGCGCTTCGTCGCCAGCGAGGTGATCGCATGATCAAGATCTTGCGCGCCGGGCGCATCAACTCGATTCAGGACATGGGCCGCAGCGGTTTCCGCCATCTCGGCATCTGCCAGTCGGGGGCGCTCGATCGCACCGCACTGGCCATAGCCAACCTGCTGGTCGGCAATCCGAGCGACGCCGCCGCCATAGAATTCACACTCGGCCCCTGTGAGCTGGCATTCACCGCCGACGGCCGCATCGCCCTGGGCGGCGCCGATTTCGCGGCGACGCTGGACCACAAGCCGCTACCGTCATGGTGGAGCGTGCGGGTACGGGCCGGACAGATCCTGAGGCTGAACGCCGCCCGGCATGGCATGCGCGCCTACCTGGCGATCGCCGGCGGCATCGATGCCGCCCCTCAGCTCGGTTCGCGCGCTACTGACCTGCAGGCGGGTTTTGGCGGCCATGGCGGCTGCGCGCTGAAGGAAGGCGACAGCCTGACTGCCGGCGCGCCGGATGACCCAACCGCAGCGCTGCATGGCGCGGCGTCTTTCGGCATACGCCCGCCCTCCTGGTACGAAGACGATGCCGAAACGCTGGCGATCCGCGTGATACCCGGCCCCGAATATGAGCTGTTCACGCAAGCCACGCAAAAAACCTTCTGGAACAGCAACTGGACCTTGACGCCGCAAAGCAACCGCATGGGCTTTCGCCTGAGCGGGCCGGAACTGAAGATCAAGAAAGGCAGCGACCTGCTGTCCCACGGCGTGCTGCCGGGCGTCATCCAGGTGCCGCCCGCCGGCCAGCCTATCGTGCTGATGGCGGATGCGCAAACCACCGGCGGTTATCCGAAAATCGGTGTCGTGATCAGCGCCGACCTGGCCCGGCTGGCCCAGCTGCGCTTCAACCGCACCATACAGTTTGTCGAATGCGACGCAGCCCAGGCGCGCGAAGAATTGCGCCGGGATGCCTCGTATCTGCAACAGATCGAAACCGCGATGCACTGGTTGCGTCCGGCCAAATAGGAGCAAGCGATGCCCAAGAAAGAACACAAGCAGGTAGATCTCAACGCCGACCTCGGTGAACAAAGCAACGGTAGCGACGAGGCTCTGCTGGCACTGGTCAGCTCGGCCAACATCGCTTGCGGCTGGCATGCCGGCAGCGCCCTGATGATGCAGCAATGCGTAGCCTGGGCGGTAGCGCAAGGGGTCGCCATCGGCGCCCATCCGAGCTTTCCCGACCGCGACAATTTTGGCCGCACCGAAATGCAGCTGCCGGCCAACGAAATCTATAGCGGCGTCCAGTACCAGATCGGTGCGCTGGCGGCGATCGCCGGTGCGCACGGCGCCCAGCTGGCGCATGTCAAGCCGCACGGCGCGCTGTACAACATGGCGGCGCGCGACGCCCGGCTGGCCGACACCATCGTCGCCGCCATCCGCGATGTCGATCCGGGCCTGGCCTTGTTCGGCCTGGGCGGCAGCGAGCTGATCGCCGCCGCCCAGCGCGCCGGCCTGCACGCCGTGGAAGAAGTGTTCGCCGACCGCGGCTACATGGCCGACGGCAGCCTGGTCAAGCGCGGCACGCCCGGCGCCCTGATCGAAGACGAGGAGCAGGCTCTGGCACAAACCATGCATATGATCCGTGAAGGCAAGGTCCATGCAATCGACGGCAGCTGGGCCGCGGTCAAGGCGGACACGGTTTGCCTGCACGGCGACGGTGCACATGCGCTGGAATTTGCGCGCCGCATCCATGCCGAACTGAAACAGCAAGGCATCGCCATCCGTGCGCCGCGGATAGCCGCTGCCGACACCTTGTTTCCCCTGCTGGGCTAGTGGACTGTAGCAGCCGATTCGGGAGTGAAGGGCGCGTATCCGGCGCGCAGGGCAAGGCGCAAAGCGGAGCAATAGCGAGACTATTGCGAGCATTTGCAACGCCGCCATGCGGGTCGGGTACGTGACAAGCACTTCTGAATTGGCTGTTACAGTTCACTAGGAAGCAATAACACCAGGACGTCAACAGAATCGGCGGCGCAGCAACGACCGTCTCAACATTAGGAGATAGCAATGACCGTAACAGAATTATTGCCGCTGATCGGCATACCGATAGTGGTGGCTGGTTTTGCATTGAAATTCAATCCCTTGCTGGTCGTCACCGTGGCAGGGCTGGCGACCGGCCTGTCGGTCGGCATGGATATCGGCACCTTGCTGGAAACCTTCGGCGAGAAATTCATCAACAGCCGTTCGCTGGCGGTGTATGTGCTGATCCTGCCGGTGATCGGCCTGCTTGAAAGCTACGGGCTGAAAGAACGCGCGCAAGACTGGATTTCCAGCATGGCGGCCGCTACCTCGGCGCGCATCCTGATGTTGTACTTTGTGTTGCGCCAGGGCCTGGGCGCACTCGGCCTGACCTATATCGGCGGCCAGGCGCAAACCGTGCGGCCGCTGCTGGCGCCGATGGTTGAAGGCGCCGCTACCGCGCGTTACGGCGAACTGCCGCTGCATATCCGCGACAAGCTGCGCGCGCATTCCGCCGCTTGCGACAACGTCGCCGTCTTCTTCGGCGAAGACATTTTCATCGCCTTCGGCGCGGTGCTGCTGATGGACGCCTTCCTCAAGGAAAACGGCATCCTCGGCATCGAGCCGCTGCATCTCGGCCTGTGGGCGATTCCTACCGCCATCGCTGCCCTGGTCATCCACATGTTCCGCCTGGCGCGGCTGGACGCCAGCATCGCGCGCGACATCGCCGCCTGGAAAAAAACCCAAGGACAAGAGGTGACCGCATGAGCGCCCTCATCACCATCAACGAGATCTATTACCTGATCGGCGTCATCCTGATGCTGCTGGTCGGCATGACCTTGCGCGACAAGGGCAATCCGAAACGCCTGACCACGGCCCTGTTCTGGTTCCTGTTCGGCACGGTATTCCTGTTCAGCGACCTGCTGGTTGCTTCGCTCGGCAAACCGCTGGCGTATCGCATCATCGGCGTCGTCGTGATCCTGATTTCACTGATCGCCGGCTGCGGCCTGCTGTCGATCGGTACTTACAAACAGCGCAGCGCCGAACAGCGCCAGGCGTCGGCCAACCAGATCGGCAACTGGATTTTCCTGCCGGCGGTACTGATCCCGATCGTCACCGTGCTGTGCACCGTCTTGCTGAAAGGCGTTTCCATCGGCGGCCTCTACCTGCTTGACCAGAAACAGCTGACGCTGGCAGCGCTGTGCGTGGGCTGCATCTGCGCGATCCTGGCCGGCTGGAAACTGACCGGCGGCACGCCGCTGCATGCGGTGCGCGAATCGCGCCGCCTGCTCGACGCCATCGGCTGGGCTTCTGTCCTGCCGCAGATGCTGGCGATGCTGGGCGGCGTGTTCGTCGCCGCCCATACCGGCAAATCGGTGCAGGACGTGGTCAGCCTGTTCGTCAATCCCGACAGCCGCTTCATGCTGGTGGTGATCTACTGCGTCGGCATGGCCTTGTTCACCATGATCATGGGCAATGCCTTCGCCGCCTTCCCGGTGCTTACCGCCGGCATCGCGCTGCCGTTCCTGATCGTCGGCCACCATGCCGATCCGGCGCCGCTGGTCACCATCGGCATGCTGGCCGGTTACTGCGGCACCCTGATGACGCCGATGGGCGCCAACTACAACATCGTGCCGGCGGCGCTGCTGGAGCTGAAGGATAAATACCTGGTGATCAAGACCCAGATCCCGACCGCACTGACATTATTGGCAGCCAATATACTGCTGATGTATTTCCTCGTATTCCGCTAAGGAGCAACCATGCATCTGACTCTTGACCAGGTTTCGGCCTTCGTGCGCCTGCCCTTGCGCTCGCTGCGCCACGAATATCCCAACCACATCATGCACGTACTGAACGATGCGCAGGATGCGCAAACCCCGCGCGCCCTGCATCCGGTGTTCTACGGCTGCTACGACTGGCACTCGGCGGTGCACGGCTACTGGCTGCTGGCGCGCTGCGCCCGGCTGTATCCGGCGCTGCCGCAGCAGGACGAGATCGCGCAGATGTTCGACGACCACTTCAGCGCCGCCAACATGCAGCAGGAACTGGCGTATTTCCAGACACCTGGGCGGGTCTCTTTCGAACGTCCCTACGGCTGGGCCTGGATCATGGCGCTGGCGCAGGAACTGGAAACCTGGCAGCATCCCAAGGCCAAGGCCTGGCTGGCCACGATGGAACCGCTGGTGGCGGAAATACGCAGCCGCGTGTTCAGCTATTTTGCCAAGCTCGGTTATGCGATCCGCGTCGGCACCCATTACAACAGCGCGTTCGCCTTGAAACTGATACTCGATTTCGCGCGCCATCGCAACGATGCGGAACTGGACAGCGCCATCGTCACCGCCTCCTGCCGCTACTTCATGGGCGACAGCAATTATCCGGCGCATTACGAACCGGGCGGCGATGAATTCCTGTCGGCGGCGCTGACTGAAGCCTTGCTGATGGCAGATGTGCTGGAGGCCGATGTATTCGTCGACTGGTTCGCCCAGTACCTGCCGAAGCTGGCCGATATCGACCGCCTGATGAATCCGGCTGACGTCAGCGACCATAGCGATCCCAAGATCGCCCACCTGAACGGCTTGAACCTGAGCCGCGCCTGGTGCATGAAGCGGATTGCCCGGCGCCTGCCGGAAAACGATCCGGCCGCCGCCACGTTGACCGCGGCAGCGCGCCGCCACATTGAAGCCGGGCTGCCACATGTCGTCAGCGGCGAATATGCCGGCGAACACTGGCTGGCGACGTTTGCCATGCTGGCGATGGAAACAGTGTACTAAGGCAGATCATGACCCAGCCCACTATTTTGCTCACCGGTTTTGAACCGTTCGAACAGGAGCCGCTCAATCCGTCGTGGGAGGCGGTGCGCGCCCTGGACGGCTGGCCATGCGCCGGCGCACACGTCGCGGCGCGCCAGTTGCCCTGCGTGTTCGGCAAGGCGTTGCAGGTGCTGGACCAGCTGATGAAAGAACTCAAGCCGGCCCTGGTGATCTGCGTCGGCCAGGCCGGCGGGCGCAGCCAGATATCGCTGGAACGGGTAGCGATCAATGTCGACGACGCCCGGATTGCCGACAACGCCGGTTGCCAGCCCATCGACCAGGCTATCTACAGCGATGGCCCGGCAGCGTATTTTTCGACGCTGCCGATCAAGGGCATGGTCAAGGCGATGCGCGCCGCCGGCGTCCCGGCGGAGGTTTCGCAAACCGCAGGCACCTTCGTCTGCAACCACGTGTTTTACGGCTTGATGCACCAGCTGGCGGCGCACGCTTCCAAGGCGCGCGGCGGTTTCATCCATATCCCGTACATCCCGTCGCAGGCAGCGCGCCATCCCGGCCAGCCCAGCCTGGCGCTGGAGACGCTGGTCGAAGGTTTGCGCATCGCGCTGCAAAGCGCCATGACCTTGCAGCAGGATGTAGCCGAAGGCGGCGGCCAGCTGCATTGATTGCAGCCCCTGTCGATTCGGTTAATTTCCTGATGCCCGGCGGGCGATCTTGTATCATTGGTTTAACGGGGTGATGAGACACGCCCTGATGATGCAGCCTTGCCACAGGAAACCGTATGTCGGAAACTCAAGTCGTGGTCGTTAGCCCGGAAGGCGAGTTATACGCCGGCAGCGCCGGATTGGTCACTTTGCCGGGCATCGCCGGTTCGCTCGGCATCCTGCCCGGCCACACGCCGCTGCTGACCCGCCTGAAGCCAGGCGCGGTCCATATCAAGCGCGTGAGCGGCGAAGACGATTATATTTATGTCGCCGGCGGCTATGCCGAAATCCAGCCGCACTCGGTCACCATCCTGGCCGACACCGCGATCCGCGGCAAAGACCTCGACGAAGCCAAAGCCACCGCGGCCAGGCAGCAAGCCGAGGAACGCCTGCAAAACCTGGCTTCGAATATCGACTATGCCATGGCGCAGGCCGAACTGGCGGAAGCCACGGCGCAGCTGGCGACGCTGGCGCAGATGCGGCGCGGAAAATAAATCGGCCGGAGCGACAAACTTGCATCCATCGCCGTACTAGTCAACGTGGCTGCGGCCTGTTTTGGCCCGGCCGGTTGCTGCCCTGCGTCGGTCGTCCGCCAGCGCCCGGAGGCTTGGCGCCTGGCGGCCGGACTCCGTTACCTGGCGGCCTGGCGCCGCCTACCGGCGGACGATTGCCATTTCCCACTCCTGGCCGATGCGGTCGTTGCGGAAATACACCGGGCGGCTTTGGCCTTGGCGGCGGCCGCACGACTATCGGCGGCCGCGGCCGGATCGGGCGATGCGCCCAGTGCGACTGCTGCCCGTACCAAGGACGCCCGCGATAATTCTGTCCCCAGTAGGTGCCGATGGTGAAAGCGATGATCGGCAGTCCGATGGCGCTGCCGTATGTGATCAGGGGCACCTGGCTGCCCTGGTAGGGATAGTTCAGGTTCTGCGCATACACCCAGCCGCGGTTGCCGTCTGGCAGCGACACATCGCACCAGCTATAGCCGTTGATGCAGCCGGCTACCGTTACCGGGGTGCCGGGCCGCAGCTGGGCCACCAGCGGATAGTCGCGCGCCGGTCCGGCGCGCAGGTTGACGTTCTTGCTGGTGAACGCCTGCTGCTGGGCGATTGCCGCAACGGGCATGCTGAAGCAAGCGACTGCAAGCAGCGGTAACAGACGGATGCGAATCATGACCACCTCCAATGGATTGACAATCGATGCCGGGCGCAGCCAAGAATACCGCGAAACTTACCTCATGGAAATATCTGATTCGCTGATGCCCGCTCATTGATATCCGCTCTCGCGCAGCATGGCGATGAATAAGCGCAAGCTGACCGGCATCTGGCGCCGGCTCGGATAATAGAGGAAAAACCCCGACATCGGCGGGCACCAGGCATCCAGCACGCGCAGCAAACGGCCCTGCTCTATCGATTCCTGCGCCTGTGCTTCATAGACATAGGCAAGGCCAATGCCGTCGAGCGCCGCGCGCAGTATCAGGTCATCGTCGTCCAGCAGCAGCGGGCCGTCAACCGCGACAGCCAGCGATGCGCCGCCCTGGCTGAACTCCCATGCATACACCGCGCCGCTCGGAAAACGGCGGCCGATGCAGGCATGCTGCTTCAGGTCCTGCGGCTGCTGCGGCAGGCCGCGGCGCGCTGCATACATGGGCGAAGCCACCACGATCAAGCGCACTGGCGGCCCCAGCGGCACAGCGATCATGTCCTGCGCCAGTCTCTCGCCAAAACGGATGCCGGCGTCGAAACCGCCGGCGACGATATCGACCAGGCCGTCGTCGGTCACCACTTCCAGCCGGATCTGCGGATAAGCCGCCAGGAAACGCGCAAACAGCGGCGCCAGCAACAGCCGCGCCGCCGGCCGCGGCACGTTCAGGCGCAGGGTTCCGCGCGGCACATCGCGAAAGTCGTTGATCTGGTCCAGCGCATCGCTGATCTCGCGCAGCGCCGGTCCCAGGCGCTGCAGCAGCTGCTCGCCGGCTTCCGTCGGCGTCACGCTGCGCGTAGTGCGATTCAGCAGCCGCACATCGAGCCGGGTTTCCAGGGTGCGCATGGCATGGCTCAGGGCCGATGCCGAGACGCCGCATTCCAGCGCTGCCTTCTTGAAGCTGCGGTGGCGGGCGACGCAGGCGAAAGCGTCCAGTTCACTGAGGTCAGGTTTGTTCATTCATGAATTTTGTTCAGTATTTCATTGAATATAACATGGCTTATCAATGGTAATGATGCGAGGGATACTGTTCCCACGATCACTGACAAAGGAGCCATTCCAATGAAGACCCGCACATTAGGCCGCAACGGCCTGCAAGTTTCCGCACTCGGCCTCGGCTGCATGGGCATGAGTTTCGGCTACGGCGGCGCCGACGAAGCGCAGTCCATCCGCACGCTGCAGCGCGCCGTCGAACTGGGCGTCACCCATTTCGATACCGCCGAAGTCTACGGCCCGTATACCAACGAAGAACTGGTCGGACGTGCGCTCAAGGCTGTGCGCGGACAAATCACCATCGCCACCAAGTTCGGTTTCAAGATTTCGCCGCATGGCGAAGGCGTGGCGCGCATGACCGGCGTCGATAGCCGGCCGGAACATGTGCGAAGCGTCGTCGAGGATTCGCTCAAGCGGCTGGGAGTGGAAACCATCGATCTGCTGTACCAGCACCGGGTCGATCCGCAAGTGGCGATCGAGGACACGGTAGGCGCCATGGCCGACCTGGTGCGCGCCGGGAAGGTGCGCCACCTGGGCTTGTCGGAAGTCTCCGCCACTACCTTGCGGCGCGCCCACGCGGTGCATCCGATTGCCGCGGTGCAGTCTGAATATTCCCTGTGGAGCCGCGACCAGGAGCGTGAAGTGCTGCCGGCTTGCGCGGAACTGAGTGTGGGTTTTGTGCCGTACAGTCCGCTGGGCCGCGGTTTCCTGACCGGCAAACTCAACAGCACGCAGGGATTGGCGGCCGACGACTACCGCCGCACGCTGCCGCGCTTCCAGGATCAGGCGATGCAGAGCAATCGTGTCCTGCTCGATGCACTGGCGACGCTGGCCGACCGCCGCGGCTGCACCCCGGCGCAGCTGGCGCTGGCCTGGCTGCTGGCGCAAGGCGAGCAGATCATGCCTATCCCCGGGGTAAGGCAAATCAAGCATCTGGAAGAGAATGTGGCAGCGGCCGATATCGTGCTGCGGAGCGACGAACTGGCTGCCATCCGCGCTGCGCTGCCGGACGAAAAAATCGTCGGCGCACGCTATGGCGCAAAGGAACTGGAGATGATCAATCTCTGATCAGGCCGGCTTGCCCTCCAAGGGCAAGCCGGTTTCTTCATTACTGGCCGTTGACTGCCATGCCGGCGTCATGCGCCTGCTGGTCGGCATGGTAGGAACTGCGCACCATGGCGCCTACCGCGGCATGGGCAAAGCCCATCTTGTAGGCTTCCTCTTCATACATCTTGAACACGTCAGGATGGACATAGCGCCGCACCGGCAGGTGGTTCCCGCTCGGCATCAGGTACTGGCCGATGGTCAGCATGTCGACATCGTGGGCGCGCATGTCGCGCATCACTTGCAGCACTTCTTCATCGGTTTCGCCGAGGCCGACCATGATGCCGGATTTGGTCGGCGTGTTCGGATGCAGGGCCTTGAAACGTTTCAGCAGGTTCAGCGAATATTCGTAGTCCGAACCTGGCCGCGCTTCCTTGTACAGGCGCGGCGCGGTTTCCAGGTTGTGGTTCATGACGTCAGGCGGCGCCAGGTTGAGGATTTCCAGCGCGCGGTCCATGCGGCCGCGGAAATCCGGCACCAGGATTTCGATGCGAGTGTTCGGCGACAGTGCGCGCACGTGGCGGATGCACTCGGCAAAATGGCCGGCGCCGCCGTCGCGCAGGTCGTCGCGGTCGACGCTGGTGATCACGACGTAATTGAGTTTCAGCGCAGCGATGGTCTTGGCCAGGTTTTCCGGCTCGTTGACGTCAAGCGGATCGGGCCGGCCGTGGCCGACATCGCAGAACGGGCAGCGGCGGGTGCACTTGTCGCCCATGATCATGAAGGTGGCCGTGCCTTTGCCAAAACATTCGCCGATATTCGGGCAGCTAGCTTCTTCGCACACCGTGACCAGGCTGTTGGCGCGCAGGATATCCTTGATTTCGTAGAAGCGCGAAGACGGCGAGGCGGCCTTGACTCGGATCCAGTCCGGTTTTTGCAGGCGCTCGATCGGGATGATCTTGATCGGGATGCGCGCGGTCTTGCTCGCGCCCTTCTGCTTTTCGGACGGATTGTAGCTGGCGGCGGCAACAGTGGTTTCGGCAGGCAGCGACGGCGTGGTTTCTGTGGTCATGGTCTAGGCAAGTCCTTGCTGGAGTCTCGGTAACGACTCAGTTAAAACGGTCAATCAGTTTGTGAGCAAGCGCTAACTGCATCTCAGAGAGAGCTATATCAACGCCCAGTGTTTTCATATCGACGGTGGCGAGGCCTTCGTAGCCGCACGGGTTGATCCAGGAAAAAGGCTCCAGGTCCATGCTGACATTGAGCGACACACCGTGGTAAGTGCAGCCGCTGCCTCTTACTTTCAAGCCAAGGGCGGCAATCTTTGCACCTTGCCAGGCGCCGTCGGCAATATAAATCCCGGGCGCGCCGGCCTTGCGTTCACCGGCCAGATTATACGCTGCCAGCGTGTCGATCACCGCCTGCTCGATGCCCTGCACGAATTCCCGCACGAACAGGCGGGCGGCGGGACGCCGGCGGCGCAGATCCAGCAGCAGGTAAATCACCACCTGCCCTGGTCCGTGATAGGTCACTTCGCCGCCGCGGTCGGTCTGTATCACCGGGATCGCATGCGGCGCCAGCACATGGCTCGGATCGGCGCCCAAACCCAGCGTAAACACCGGAGGATGCTCGACAATCCAGAGCTGATCCGGGGTATCTGCGGAACGAGAATCTGTGAATGCGCGCATTGCGTCAAAACTGACGGCGTACGGCTCAACGCCGCGCTGGACAATCTGGGGGCTGGGCGGATGATCGGGGGAACGGAACTGCTGCACACTGGACATAAGCGCAAGTGTAGCGAAAAAAAGCGGCCGGCGTGCAGAAACGGCTGGCACGCCGGCGCGCGATCAGGACCTCAGGGGACCAAGTAAACTTGTCGGGGATTGCCAGTTCGGCAATTCGCTGATGCGCTGCAGCCACGCACTGACATGCGGCGGCAGCGTGACTTTGGCGGCATCAGCCCAGAACAGGTAGCCGCACAGGGAAAAATCGGCCACGGTCGGCAGTTCGTCGATGATGAAAGCGCGGCCGTCGGCCAGCTCCGCTTCCAGCCGGGCGATATCCACGTCAAACCGGCTTTGCAGCCAGTTGACGGCGCCGGTTGGGTATTCCTGCGGGGCAAAGCTGCGCGCCCAGCGCAGCTGCGGCAAGCACATGCCGAGCCGGTTGGCTTCCCAGAACAGCCATTCCTGCACGCGCGCCATGCGGCTCGCCGATTCGGCGCCGAAGCCGCCCGTGTGCTGCGCCAGGTGGCAAAGGATGGCGTCAGATTGCGCATAAGGCTGGCCGTTGTGCACCAGCAACGGCACCTGGCCGAACCTGGCCAGGCTGCGGAACGGCTCCGGCCGCTGGTCGCGCGGCTGGTCGATGTCGATGTTCCGGTAATCGTGGACCACGCCGCCGACCGCCAGCATCAAGGCGACCTTGTAGGCGTGTCCCGAATTTGCGTTGCCGTAGAGCGTGATCTCGTCCTGCATGGATCAGCAGGCTACAGGACGGGCGCCTAGCGGCTTGCCGAGGCCGGCGCGTGCGCTCGAAGCCGGCAGGCGAGTCGATTGCCGCTGGACCTGCACCACGCTGTTGCCCTTGATGGCTTCGATAACGACATGGCTGTCGGCGGCAACGTTGAGGAACTGTCCGGCATGCAGCCAATAGTCGTCGCCGTGGCCAGCCACCGTCACCCATACGTGGCCTTGCATGATCTGCAGGGTCTGGGCCACCGGTGCAGTGACCGACATGGCTTGGCCGGCGCCTATCGACAGTGATTCGTTAGCTAATAATTTTCTCATGATGTCACTCCTTGTAACTGCTGGTATATTGGATGTCACGTCAGCCGTGAACTGCCATTTAGCCGCTTGATATAGACATTCCTTGTTTCTACAGAGTCATTCTAGTCAAGCGGCGGGTCGTTGCAAAACGAGTAATTTTCCTCCGCCTTGCTAATTTAATTCACATAAAATGGCCGATCTCAGAAAACTGCCGAATCTCTCCGCCCTGCGCGCCTTCGAGGCAGCCGCGCGCAATGACAGCTTCTCGCGCGCCGCCGAGGAAATCTTTGTGACGCCGGGCGCGATCAGCCACCAGATCCGGGCCCTGGAGCAGGAACTGGGCATCATGTTGTTCAGCCGCCACGGCAAGCGCATCACGATCACCGAACAGGGCCAGCGTTTTGCCGCCGTCATCCGCAAATCCCTGAATGAAATCGCGTTTGCGGCCGAAGCCCTGAAAATGGACGCCAAGCAGAAGCGGCTGACGATTTCCGCCCTACCCTCGTTTGCCGCGCGCTGGCTGGCGCCGCGCTTGTGGAAATTCATCGACCTGCACCCGGATACCGAAGTAGTGCTGCAATCGAGCAACCACCTCAACGACCTCGAGCGCGAACCTATCGATGTCGGCCTGCGTTACGGCCTGGGCCATTACCCGGGGCTGGTGGTGGAAAAACTGATGGACGATTTTTATTATCCGGTGGCCAGTCCGAACTACCGAGGGGGCAAGCTGCCGAAAACGCCGCAGGAGCTGGAGCAGTGCAGCCTGCTGCGGATGGATACCGAGTCGTCCTGGCTGCCGTGGTTCGAGGCGGCGGGAGTCGACCTGGTGGAGCCTACCGGTGGCTTGCTGATCGAGGATGCTTCGATGCTGCTGCGCTCGGCGTCGGATGGCTTGGGGATTGCGTTGACCCGGCACGCGATTGCGCTGCAGGAGATTGCTTCGGGGGAGCTGGTGCGCTTGTTCGACGTCGTCGCGCGCTGTCCGCTATCGTATTATTTCGCCTGTACCAAGGAGGCAATGAGCAAGCCGCAGGTGCAGGCTTTCCATCGCTGGCTGCTGGACGAGGTGAAGGCTTTCAAGGCGCAAAGCGAATGGCCCGGAGAGCCCGGGCCATAATCCGCTTTACAGGACCATCTTGACCATGGGGTGCGACGACAGGGCCCGGTACAGGTTATCCAGCTGCTCGCGGTTGACGGCATACACGTTGGCCGTCAGGCCGGTGTAGTTGCCCTTGGACGATGGCCGCACTTCCAGCTTGTCGATATGAAAAGTAGGATCATGCTGCACCACCACGCCGACGATGGTTTCCGCGAAAGCGTCATGGGTCGGTCCCATGATCTTGATGGGAAATACGCTTGGATATTCGATCAGGCTGTCGGCTGGATCGATTGGCTTGGTCAGGTCGCTCATGGTCTTTTACTCTTTAGTGATGTTACTGGCAGGTAGTTTACTCTCCTGGCACATCAGCGGCACGCCATTCTCTAAGAATGACTTGTTCAAATGAAAACAGAGTGGAGAATTTCCCACCCTGCAACTTCTCCCACTACCCGACAGAAACCTGTTCCGTTCAGGCAGCGGCCTTGGCCAGCTGATATGCCTCGTATAACTGCTTGTATATGGGGCCGGGAGCGCCGTTTCCAATAGCCTTGCCGTCGATAGCCACCACCGGCAGCACTTCCTTGGTGGCTGACGACAACAACACCTCGTCAGCCGCAAACACCTCTTCGCGCGCAATCCGGCGCGCCTCGAACGGGATGCCGCCGGCGGCGCACAACTCCTCGATCAGGCGGTAGCGGATCCCTTCCAGGATCAGGTTGTCCTTGGGCGGCGCCATCAGCTTGCCGTGCTTGACGATCCAGACATTCGACGACGACGCTTCGGTCAGCCAGCCGTCGCGGAACTGGATCGCTTCCACCACGCCGTGCTCGGCCGCGTTCTGCGCTGCCAGCACATTGCCCAGCAGCGAGATCGACTTGATTTCGCAATGCAGCCAGCGCTGGTCTTCCATCGACACGCAAGGCACGCCGCTGGCGCGCAAGGCGTCGCTCGGCAATACCAGCGGGTTGGTCATGACGAACACTGTCGGCGTCAAAGCTTCTTTCGGGAACGCATGGCCGCGCTTGGCGACGCCGCGCGTGACGTGGATATAGACCATCTGGTCATCCGCCGGATGGGCGTCGATCACGCCCTGGATCAGCGCCAGCCACTGTTCCTTGTCATGCGGATTTGTAATACTGATTTTCGCCAGGCTGCGGAACAGGCGCGCCAGGTGGTGCTCGGAACGGAACAGCTTGCGGCCGTAGATAGGAATCACCTCATACACGCCGTCGCCGAAAATAAAGCCGCGGTCGAGTACCGGGATGCGCGCTTCGGACAGCGGCGTCATGCTGCCATTGAGATAGACAAGGTCTTGCATGATCGGATTCCTGAAAAATGTGGGAATCCAATTCTGGCACAGCGCCAGCTTGCAGGGTATGCAAAAAAAGTATGCGGGAGACGGATGGACGCGGCTCCAGGGAAGCCTTTCCGGCATGGCCGGATGATTTCGACGCGATGCGGTAGCATGTGCATACTTCAACTTCGAGGAAGCGTTCCTCCCGCCTTCCTCTTCTATCCCGACCATGACTGTCACCCCCGCCACCCCCGTCCTTACCCGCTGCGCCTGGGCCAATCCCGCCAACCCGCGTTACCTGGCCTACCACGACGAGGAATGGGGCAAACCCTGCCATGACGAGGTGCGGCTGTTCGAAATGCTGAACCTGGAAGGCGCACAGGCCGGCCTCAGCTGGGAAACCATCCTCAACAAGCGCGACAACTACCGGCGCGCTTTCGACAACTGGGACGCCAAGAAAATCGCCCGCTACGACCAGGACAAGGTAACTGCCCTGCTGGCCGACGCCGGCATCGTCCGCAACCGCCTGAAGATCGCCGCCGCCATCAGCAACGCCCAGGCTTATCTCAAGCTGCGCACCGAAACCGGCGGCCTGGCGCCTTTCCTGTGGGCCTATGTGGACAGCAAGCCGATCCAGAATGAATGGACGCTGCTGGGCGGCAATCCCGCCACCACGCCCTTGTCCGACCGCATTTCCAAGGACCTGGCCAAGCGCGGCTTCAAATTCGTCGGCTCGACCATCATTTACGCCTACATGCAAGCGATCGGCATGGTCAACGACCATTGCGTGGAATGCTTCCGGCACCAGGCGGTGGCTGAGTAATTCCGATGCCAATCTAATCTTGCGGCGGACCGCCCTGGTCCGCCAGCAGGTGAGCGACCACATCGGTCAACTGCTCGACCAGCTCCGGATCCATGTACTGGTATTCGTCCGGGATATCCAGTACGTGGATGGTTTTGTGTTCCAGCAGTCGCCCGAACTCGGCGACGATGCGGTTCTTGTGCTTTTTCTCCATCACAAAGATCACATCGGCCCAGCTGATGTCGCCGGCGCTGATTTTCCTGCGCGCATTCGGGCTGGTTCCGGCCGAACGCGCCTGTATCCCGGGCTGGCCGCGCCATACCTGCTCGCCTGTCGGGCTGCGCCACTGGTTGCGGCTGCAGACAAAGAGTAATTTAGTCATTTACCGGTTTGCTGTTTTATTTGTAGGCGGATGTGTTTGAGCCGCAGCCAGCGCCTGCTGTGCATGCTTTTTCACGCAGGCGCAGACACGGAACGACTCTCGGCTCACCCGACAAGCCGCATGCCGGCGCTCTTGGCAGCCTTGCTGTCCAAAGTCGCCGTATGCAGGCAACCGGCATCATCGGCCGAACGTTCGATGAGGCAATCTGCAAAATCTGCGTTTGACCGTGCGTAGACATGCAGCGCCCTTAAGACAATTTCTGCATTTTCGACTTTGAGTGTCCGCACGCGCAGCAATTTTTCCAATATGGCGACGACTTCGTCTTTTGTCGCCTGGTAGCATCCCTGCATTACCCATACCAGCTCCACCAAAGCGACCACGCTGATAAATCCTTGGTCAGCATCGGAAAGCGATTCGATTAATGCCGTCGCCTTGGGCGACTGCTTGGGATCGTCTTGTGCGACATAACGCACCAGGATGTTGGTATCCAGGCCGATCATCGTTTGCCGGCGCCGCGCTGCGCAATGACTTGGTTCATTTGTTCGATACTGACCGGAGCAACGGGTTTGCGCAGCATTCCCTTCAGGGACTGCACGGCTTCAGTGGCTGCAACAAACGCATATTGTCCCTTCTCGATTTCCACAAATTCAACCCGGCTTCCGGTATCCAGGCCGAGCGCGGCCCGCACCGCGGCAGGTATCGTGATCTGACCTTTCGAAGTCACGGTAGCGGTAGACATAGAAGTCCTTTCAAATTCATTATTCCTTACTTTATAGTAAGGAGAATAAAAAATCAAGATTGCCGGCAAGCCAAGTGGGAACACCGCCCTTCCCGTCGCCACGCTGTTCTGCTACATTGCCGCCATGCCTAAACTGACCTTAGACCGTATCCTGCAATCGCAGGGTTTCGGCAGCCGAAAATATTGCCGTGAGTTAATTGAAGACGGCGAAGTCGTCATCAACGGCGCCGCCGTCACCGACTACAAGTCCACGCCCGACACCGACGGCCTGGTGTTCACCCTGTTCGAAGAGGAATGGACCTACCGCGAACACGTCTATATCGTGCTCAACAAGCCGGCCGATATCGAATGCTCGCGCAAACCCAGCCACCACCCCGGAGTGCTGAGCATCCTGCCGGAGCAGTTCAGCTGGCGCGACGTGCAGCCGGTCGGGCGGCTCGATCACGACACCACCGGCCTGCTGCTGATGTCGGACGACGGCAGCTTCATCCATGCCCAGTCGTCGCCCAAGCGGCATGTGCCGAAGCTGTATGTCGCCACTACCCACGATCCGGTCACCGAAGAACTGGTGCAAAGCCTGCTGGCCGGCGTCAAGCTGCATGACGAGCCGCAAACTCTGGCGGCCGTCAGCTGCCGCGTGCTGGGCACGCATGAAATCGAGATAGTCCTGGAACAGGGTAAATACCACCAGGTCAAGCGCATGCTGGTCGCGGCCGGCAACCATTGCTCGGCCTTGCGCCGCACCGCCATCGGCGGCCTGACGCTGGAAGCGCTGGAGCTGGAACTGGGAGAATGGTGCTACCTGGAGCCGGAGCACCTGGCTTTGCTGGTGCCGAGCTAAGACGTAAAAAAAGCGCAGGGCCTGAGCCTTGCGCTTCCTGTTTCCGGTTGTCACCGCAGCTTAGTGCGAACGGATCATGGTGCCGAACGCCTGTTCGGTCAGCACTTCCAGCAGCAGCGAATGCTCGATCCGGCCATCGATGATGTGCACGGTATTGACGCCCGACTTGGCCGCATCCAGGGCCGACGAAATCTTCGGCAGCATGCCGCCGGAGATGGTGCCGTCCTTGAACATTTCATCGATTTCACGGGCCGACAGGTCAGTCACCAGGTTGCCTTGCTTATCTTGCACGCCAGCAATATTAGTCATCATGATCAGCTTTTCCGCATGCAGGATCTCGGCGATCTTGCCGGCCACGACGTCGGCGTTGATGTTGTAGGCCTGGCCGTCGGCGCCAAAGCCGATCGGCGAAATGATCGGGATGAAGGCGTCATCCTGCAAGGCTTTGACCACCGCAGGATTGATCGCTTCGATCTCGCCGACAAAACCGATGTCGAGGAATTCGCCCGGCTTTTCGCGGTCCGGCATGCGATATTTGCGGGCCCGGATCAGGCCGCCGTCCTTGCCGGTCAGGCCGACTGCCTGGCCGCCGTAGTGATTGATCAGCATCACGATATCCTGCTGCACTTCACCGCCCAGCACCCATTCCACCACTTCCATGGTTTCTTCGTCGGTGATGCGCATGCCTTGCACGAAAGTGCCCTGCTTGCCGATTTTCTTCAGGGCGTTGTCGATTTGCGGGCCGCCGCCATGCACCACCACCGGGTTCATGCCGACCAGCTTGAGCAGGATCACGTCGCGCGCGAAACCGTGCTTCAGACGCTCTTCGGTCATGGCGTTGCCGCCGTATTTGACGACAATGGTTTTACCGTGGAACTGACGGATATACGGTAACGCCTCGGCCAGAATTTCAGCTTTGATTCCTGGGGCAACGTTGGCAAGATCGTTGGTCAAATCGGCCATGGACAGTCCTACAAGAGAGGTTTCTGAGCTTGTCAGAAGAGAATAAAAAGGTGCAAAGACTGCAACTCGATGGAGTTAAAAATCGCTGCGCGATGGATCAGCGCGATTTTACATGGAAAAGCGCCCGCTTAGGTACGGCAGGCAAGCCAATAATATTGCGGTGTTGCGTAGCGATGTTGTGTGGCTATATCAATGCCGGGAAGATGGTTATCATGGGGCCGATTTACCACCGTATTCAAAGGATAAGCAGAATGGCGCAATGCCCCGCCTGCCGGCAGCAGTTTTCCTGCGGCGCCGGCCAGCATCCGGACCAGCCTTGCTGGTGCAGCCGCCTGCCGCCGCTGGCCAGCGCCAAACCTGCGGCAACGGAGTGTTATTGCCCGGATTGCCTGCAGCGCTTGCTGCGGCAGGAACAGACCGGAGAAAAACCAGCGTCTTAAAGACTAAGGACTAAGGACAGCTGCGCACTTCCTGCGCAGGGAAATCCAGCTTGATCTTGTCGAAGGCAAGCCGGTTGTCGCCGCCGAGGTCGCGCAGCTGGAACGCTACCTTGCTGGAACTGACGCTGCGCGCGCCGACCTTGGCGCCGCTCAGGCCGCGCTTGGCCAGGCTGGCGACCTGCTTTTGCGCGGCTTCGTCGGTTTTGAAAATGCCCAGGGAAATGCCATAACGCAGCGGGCTCGAATCCTGGATCACGAAAAAATCGCTGATTCCCAGCCGGCGCACCTCGTCGGCCTTGGCGTCGGCCGCTTCCTTGCTGCCCAGCGACGGCAGATACACCATATGGCTGGCCACTTCCTGGGTTTCGCGGCGGACAAACTTGACGGCCGGCATGCGCTCCGCCAGCTGGCTCGAAAAGCGCCGCGCTTCGGCCGCGCTGAAATTGCCGACTTCGGTGCAAGCCACCGGCGCCAGGTCGGCCGCGGTGGCCGCCATGGCGGCCGGCGCCAGCGCAGCGCTGGCGAGCGAGGCCGCCGCAGCCGGAGCATTCTCGGCCGCAGTCATCCTGATCTTGTCCGGCTGCAGCTGCCTGCCGATGCGTGCCGGCTCCCTGCCGTCGCTGTAGAGCGCGCCGAGATAGCCTTTTTGCATGGCAAACAAGGCGGCATTCGCCAATAACAACAGCCAGAAAATTATTTTCAACATAGCTTAAATAGTTGCCGCGGCAGTTTGTAGACCGATCAATACCAGATTATCAACTGTTTCGTGCGCTATGGACAGATAGGGCGCAATCAGCGCCGCCGAACCGCCGGCCACCACGCATAGTACGTGCGCCCCCGGCGCTTGCCTGCCGAGCAGGCCAAACGCCCGTTCGATGGCGCCGACCTGAGCATTGATGCAGCCGCTGATGATGGCGTCGTCGGTATTGTCGGCAAACAGCGTGTTGACTTGCACATGGTCCGTAATATGCGGCAGCTGGGCGGTGCTGCGCGCCAGCGAAGTCGCCATCAGTCCCAGCCCCGGCAAGATCATGCCACCGGTAAATACGCCGTCGGCGCTGACTGCGTCGATCGTGGTGGCGGTGCCGCAGGTGGCGACCAGCAGGGCCTGCTGCGGAAACAGCCGTTGCGCGCCCAGCGCCGCGGCAAAGCGGTCGCAACCGAGTTGCGCCGGATCGCGATAAGCATTGCGCAGGCCGGCCAGTTGCGGCGGCGAGACAAACCAGTGCGGCCGCACGGCGGCGCCGAAAACCGTCTCCAGCAGCGTCTGTAAACGCTCCTGTATATGCTCGCCGGCAACGTTCGAAATCAGTATGCGCGTCACCGCCAGCTTGCGCCAGCGTTCGCTCAGCGCCACCAGCTCGCCATGTGCCGCCGAACCGCTTTCCAGCCAAGCGCCGGCCAGCTCGCCCGTCACCGGCAAGGCTGTAAGCGCCCATTTGATGCGGGTATTGCCGACATCGATCAACAGCATGGCCATGGTTCAGCCTTCCTTCGGACGCAATGAAATATCGCCGGCCATGATCGCAATCGGATTGCTGCTGCCGTCCGTTTGCAGCAGCAGGCGTCCGATCTGGTCGATGCCCAGCGCCTTGCCTTCGTGCAGTGTCTTGCCCTGGTCCAGGATAGCTACCTGCTGGCCGGCAAACGCATGCAGCCGGTTCCAGCGTTCGACAAAAGCCGGCAGGCCTTCGCTTTCGAATTGCCACATGTTTTGCGCCAGCCCGCTCAGCAATGCGCCGAGCAGCAAGTCGCGGTCCTGCGCTGCCGCCGCCGGCAGATTGGCGGTGCGGCGTCCGATCTGTTCTTGCAATTTCTCCGGTATGGAAAGATTGATGCCGATACCGATCACCGCCCACAGCTGCTGGTCCGGCGCGGTCGCGGTTTCGATCAGGATGCCGGCCAGCTTGCGGCCGCCCTGCAACACGTCGTTCGGCCATTTCAGCTGGACCTCGACACCAAAGTCGGCCAGGGTCTCGGCAATCGTCACGCCCACCGCCAGCGGCAAACCGACCAGCGCCTGCAGCGGCGAGGCAAACGGCCAGGCCAGTGAAAACGTCAGCGCCGCCGCCGGCGCCGTCAGCCAGGCGCGGCCGGCGCGGCCGCGGCCGGCGGTCTGCGTCAACGCCACCAGCAAGGTCGGTGCGCGCAGCGCGTCTTTGCCGCTGGCGGCGACGCGCGCCAGCAGATCGGCATTGGTCGATCCGGTTTCGGCGACTACTTCGATCAGGCATTGCTCGGCGTGATGGCCGGCAAAAGCGGCGATGCGGGCAGCGGATAACTGGCTCGCGGGCGAAATTGGTGCAATAAATTGTGCGGTCATGCCGCGCATTGTAGCGGGAGTAACAGGAAAAAGCGGGAAAAATGCTGGCGAAATGCAACTCGCAACGCATGGAATTGCCTATGTAAACACAATAAAAAACAACGACATGGCTAATCCGTATGGCATATTCCTTTAGAAACCGTTAAATCGCCTGCGCCGCTGCTGCTTGCAGCCTGGCTTTATCACTACTTTCAATCATTACTGTCATAGTGTGGAAAGCAATTCTCCCTTAAACTGATGCGATGCCGAACCCAGATTCCACTACTCCTGTTCTTGATCTCAAAGATGGCAGCCTGGTAGCCGCCCGCGGCAACTGGCAGGTACATGCCTTGACCCAGCCGGGAGTGATCAAGGCGCTGCAGGCCAAGCTGAAAAACCTGGCCAGGCAAAACGACGCGCTGCGCTGGGACCTGTCGGAGATCGGCACGCTGGATCATATCGGCGCGCAATTCCTGTGGAACGCATGGGGCAAGACCCGCCCCAAACAACTGACCGTGGCGCCGCAGCACCGCGATTTTTTCCAGCGCCTGGCCAGCGCCGGCACCCTGGCCTTGCCGCCCAAACCGCCGCGCCGCCGCCTGTTCAACGTGATCTACGACAAGGGCGTCGATATATTTGAGCACGTGGCCGGTTTCATCACCCTGCTGGGGCAGCTGGTGCTGGATTTCCTGCGCATGGTGCAAGCGCCGCAGCGCGCACCATGGAAGGAGATTTCCGCCAATGTCTACCACGTCGGTTACCAGGCTTTGGGTATCACCGCACTGGTCGGTTTCCTGATCGGCGTGGTGCTGTCGTTTTTGTCGGCACAGCAATTGCACACCTTCGGCGGCGACATCTACCTGGTCAATATCCTCGGCATGAGCATCATCCGCGAACTGGGGCCGCTGCTGGCGGCGATCCTGGTGGCCGGCCGTTCCGGTTCGGCCATCACCGCGCAGCTGGGCGTGATGCGCGTCACCGAAGAACTCGACGCCATGCTGGTGATGGGTTTGCCGCACGGTTTCCGCCTGATCTTGCCGCGCGTGCTGGCCTTGCTGGTAGCGATGCCCTTGCTGGTAATCTGGACCGATGCGATTGCCTTGCTGGGCGGCATGGTCGCCGCGCAGTTGCAGCTGGGTTTGTCGCCGACTTATTTCCTGCAGCAGCTGCCGAATGCGGTGCCGCTACCCAACTACCTGATCGGCCTCGGCAAAGGCGCGGTGTTCGGCGGCCTGATTGCGATGGTGGCCTGTTATTTCGGCCTGCGCATCGAGCCTAATACGGAAAGCCTGGGACACGGCACCACCACTTCGGTGGTGACCGCGATTACCATCGTGATCGTGGCCGATGCGGTGTTTGCGATCATTTTCAGCGGCGTGGGATTCTGATGGCCGAATACACGCCCAAACCCACACCCGTCATCGAGATCGACAAGCTCTGGACCCAGTTCGGCCAGGCGGTGATCCACCAGGACCTGGACCTGCGCATAGACGCCGGCGAGATCGTCGGCCTGGTAGGCGGCTCCGGCTCCGGCAAGACCACGCTGGTGCGGCAGATATTGGGGCTGAACCGGCCAACCAAGGGCAAGGTGACAGTGTTCGGCACCGATATCAGCCAGGCCGATGTCGATCAGATGTATGCGCTGCAAAACCGCTGGGGCATGCTGTTCCAGCAGGGCGCCCTGTTTTCGGCGCTGACTGTGCTCGACAACGTGGCCTTGCCGATGCGCGAGCTGCGTGCCCTGCCGGACCAGCTGATCAGGGACGCCGCCTTGCTCAAGCTGCAGATGGCCGGCATCGGCCCCGAACATGCGCTGAAGATGCCGTCCGACCTGTCCGGCGGCATGATCAAGCGGGTGGCGCTGGCGCGCGCGCTGGCGCTGGAACCGGAACTGCTGTTCCTGGATGAACCAACCGCCGGCCTCGATCCGGCCTCGTCGGCGGCGTTCATCGAGCTGATCCGATCGCTGCACAAGGACATGCGCCTGACCGTGGTGATGATCACCCACGACCTGGAACCGCTGCTGGCGCTGTCGACCAAGATCGCGGTGCTGGCAGACAAGCACGTAATCGCCTACGACACACCGGAGCGCGTGATGAAGGTGCGCCATCCGTTCATCGAATCATTTTTTCTTACTGCTAACCGTTATGAGCATGAAACTTGCGGATAAATGCAGAAAGCGTAGATAGGAAGTCTTATGGAAAATAAAGCCCATGCCCTGATCGCCGGTTTGTTCACGGTGGCCTTGCTGATCGCGGCGCTGTTCGGCGTCATGTGGTTCAACAGCGACCGGGTGGAACGGATTCCTTACGAGATCGCCACCAAGCTGTCGGTGCCGGGACTCAACCCGCAAGCCGATGTACGTTACCGCGGCCTGGACGCCGGCAAGGTCGACACCATCACCTTCGATCCCAAGTCGCCGGGGCAGATCCTGATCAAGATCAAGATCAACCCGGACACGCCGATGACGCAATCCACCTTCGCTACCCTGGGTTACCAGGGCGTGACCGGGATCGCCTACATCCAGCTCGACGACGACGGCAGCAAGCCGCTCAAGCTCGACAGCAGCAAGCAGCACCTGGCGCGCATAGAACTGCGCCCCAGCCTGTTCGACAACCTGCAGACCAAGGGCGCGCTGATCCTGTCGCGTGCCAACGAGATGGTGGACAAGCTCAACGGCCTGCTGGATCCGGAGAACCAGAAAACCATGGTGAAAGCGTTCAGCGACGTCAGCAAGACCGTCAATGAATACCAGGGCATCCCGCAGCAGCTGCAGCCGACACTGAAGCAGCTGCCGGCCCTGACCGGCCAGCTGAACCAGACGCTGGCCTCGGTCACGGCGCTGTCGAATAACATGATGGTGCTCAGCAAGAACCTGAATACCTTGACCGCCAGCCTGCAAGGGCCGGACGGCGCTGTCGCCAACCTGGCCGGGGCGGTGCAGAATATCGGCTCGGTCGCCAACGGCGTCGAATACGATACGCTGCCGCGCTTCAATGTGCTGACCACCGAAGCGCGTTCGTCGATGCGCAACCTGAACCAGACCATGGACCATTTCAACCAGCAGCCGCAAAGCATCCTGTTCGGCAGCAAGCCGCTGCCTCCGGGTCCTGGCGAAGCCGGTTTTGTAGCTCCAGGCAAATAAACACACGCGCGACAGAGAGAACACCCTGTCGCCAACCGATTAAAGGCACATGCCATGACCGCTCTCCTGAAAACCCTGTCGTCCTTCCTTGCGATTGCCCTGGTCGCCGGCTGCGCCAGCAAGATCGACGCGCCGACCCAATACGACCTGGGCCTGCTGCCGCCGGCAACTGCAATCGCGGCGCCGACCTTGCCGGCGGTCAGCCTGGCCGACGTCAATGCGCCAGCCTGGCTGGACAACAACATGATGTATTTCCGCCTGGCCTACGCCAACCAGCTGCAGCCGCGGCCATACGCCGGCAGCCGCTGGACCATGCCGCCGGCGCAGCTGTTCCAGCAGCGCCTGAAATCGCGCCTGGCGCAGGCCGGCGGCACGGTGCTGGCGCTGTCGGACGCTGCGCTCAACATTCCGGTGCTGCGCATCGACATGGATGATTTCACGCAAACCTTCGATACGCCGTCGCACAGCCTGGCGACGCTGCAGGTGCGGGCCTCGCTGTTCAACGGCCGCACGCTGCTGGCGCAAAAGAGCTTCAGCCGCCAGGCGGCTACACCCAGTGCCGACGCCGCCGGCGCCGCCAGCGCTTTTGTGGCGGCCAACGATGGCGTGATCGATGACCTGATGGGCTGGCTGGCGACAGTGGCGCCGAAAAAATAATGACGCAGCAAGCAATCCCGACAACCTCCTCGGCCGCGTCCTCGTTCGCCCGCGTCAGCCTGCTGATTTACCTGCTGCTGATCGTCTACGCCAGCTGGTATCCGTTCACCGGCTGGCGCGATCTCGGCCTGACCGCGTTTGCCTACCTGGACACGCCGCTACCGCACTACTGGACCGTGTTCGACGTCTGGACCAATATCGCCGGCTACCTGCCTCTGGGCATGCTGATGGTGCTGTCCTTGCCGCGTTCGCGCCGCTGGTCGCCGTATTGGGCGGTATTGCTGGCCACGCTGGCCGGGATCCTGATCTCCGGCAGCATGGAAGCGGTGCAGACCTTCCTGCCGACCCGCGTCGCCTCCAACCTCGATCTGATGACCAACAGCGCCGGCGCCCTGCTCGGCGCTGTGCTGGGCGTGATCCTGCGGCCGCGCTTCGGCCCCGACAGCCGCTTGCTGCAGCTGCGCGAACACTGGTTCAACCGTGAAGCCAGCCAAGGCATGGTGGTGGTGGCGCTATGGCCGCTGGCGCAGATTTATCCGCTCAGCCACCTGTTCGGCTTCGGCCAGTTCACTTCCATGCTGTCGACCTGGCTGTCGGATTCCCTGGAGCAGCCTATCGACTTGCAAGCCTGGCTGACCAACGATATCCAGTTCAGCGCCGACCAGTACTGGCTGACCGAGACCATCATCACCGCCTGCGGCCTGACCGGCGCCGCCCTGACTTTCCTGATCCTGCTGCGCCAGCATGCGCCGAAACTGCCGCTGACCCTGCTGCTGGTGTTTGTCACGCTGATGATCAAGATCCTGGCGACGGCGCTGCTGTTCGCGCCCGACAACGCCTTCGTCTGGCTGACCCCGGGTTCGTTCGGCGGCCTGCTGATCGGCGGCCTCATGCTGAGCGGCCTGGCGTATGCGCCGCAGCTGGCGCAACGGCGCCTGGCCGGGCTGACCCTGGCGATATCTTTATTGCTGGTCAATGTCATGCCGGACAATCCGTATTACACCGAAACCGTGCAGACCTGGTCGCAAGGGAAATTCCTGAACTTCAACGGCGTCGCCCAGTTCCTGGCCTTGCTGTGGCCGTTCTGCACGCTCTGGTTCCTGTTCCATCCCATGCACAGGCGGCGCAGCAAGGCGGCACAGCGGCAGGCGCAACGCGACTCGCGCTAGCGCCGTTCCTGAAATCAAAATGCCGGCGGTGTATGATTCCCGTCTGTATTGGTCAACTATTCCAGAATCCTGCCATGAGCGATAAGCCGTTTTACGAACACCACGTATTTTTTTGCCTGAACCAGCGCGAACCGGGCGAACGCGTCTGCTGCGCCAACGCCGGCGCGCAGGCTGCGCAGGAACATGCCAAGCGCCGCGTCAAGCAGCTCGGCCTGGCCGGCGAAGGCAAGGTACGGATCAACAAGGCCGGCTGCCTCGAGCGCTGCGAAGAGGGACCGGCGCTGGTGATTTATCCGGAGGGCGTCTGGTATACCTACGTCGACAATGAAGATATCGACGAAATCATCGATGTCCATATCGTCGGCGGCAAGATTGTCGAACGCCTGAAAATCTAAGCAGCACGCATTCCGTCACCATCACTCAGAATCATCAATGCAATGAATGCCCAAACGCTTCCCTTTTTCATCGCCGGCGCGGTCGGCCAGCTCGAATGTGCACTAGACCTGCCGGATCCCGCAATCTTCGCCGCGCCGCGCGGCCTGGCGCTAGTGGCCCATCCCCATCCGCTGTTCGGCGGCACCATGGACAACAAGGTGGTGCATACGCTGGCGCGCGGCTTCCTGGCGCTGGGATATGTCACGGTGCGCATGAATTTCCGCGGCGTCGGCAAATCCGAAGGTACGCATGACGAAGGCCGCGGCGAGACCGACGACATGGCCCTGCTGCTGGCCCACATGCGCCGGCAATATCCCGACCTGCCGCTGACGCTGGGCGGATTTTCGTTCGGTACCTTCGTGCAGGCGCAATTGCAGCAGCGCCTGGAGGCGGCCGGAGCGCCGGCCGAACGGCTGGTGCTGGTCGGTACAGCTGCCGGCAAGTGGCCCATGCCGACCGTGCCGGCCAACAGCATCCTGATCCACGGCGAACTGGACGATACGATTCCGCTCAGCGCGGTATT
Source organism: Collimonas fungivorans (assembly GCF_001584145.1). Classification (NCBI taxonomy): domain Bacteria; kingdom Pseudomonadati; phylum Pseudomonadota; class Betaproteobacteria; order Burkholderiales; family Oxalobacteraceae; genus Collimonas; species Collimonas fungivorans. The sequence continues at coordinate 5,330,567 of NZ_CP013232.1, forward strand.
CGAATGGGCGCGCCCGCAGGACATCCCGGTGATCGTGATTCCCGGCGCCGATCATTTTTTTCACCGCCGGCTGCAACATATCAAGAATCTCATGGTCGAAATGTGGCGTCGCTGACAGACCGTGGTTTAAGCGCTGAACAAGCAAACTCGAAGCAGGCTCGTTTAGCGTTTAAGCCGTCCGGGGAGGCGGTGGCGCTATAATTCTGTCGGCATGGTTGTTTGCGGTTGTTTGCTTGCCGCCTCCGCTTACGCATTTTTCAACCCCTTACGCAGATAAAGTTGCTCATCGTCCACACTCGTTGTTCACATGATGCAAGTTTGTTGCTACTGATTTCATTACTCGAAACTCCATGAAAAAAATACTCGCGGCGCTCGCTGCCACTGTCCTCTCCATATCCGTAGCCTTTGCCCAGACATTGCCGCCGCCGACAGTGGCCGCCAAATCGTGGCTGCTGCTCGACACCACCAGTAACCAGGTAGTGGCGTCGCAAGATCCGGACATGCGCATCGAACCGGCTTCGCTGGCCAAGATCATGACCGCCTATGTGGTCTTTGATGCGCTCAAGGACAAGAAAATCACCCTCGACCAGATGGTCAATGTTTCGGTACGCGCCTGGAAGGTCGATCCCAGCAGCTCCAAGATGTTCATCGAACCGAATACGCCGGTCTCCATCAACGACCTGCTGTACGGCCTGATGGTGGTGTCGGGCAACGACGCCGCGGTGGCGCTGGCGGAAGCCGTGGCCGGTACCGAAGATTCCTTCGTCGCGCTGATGAACCACGAAGCCGAACGCATGGGCATGAAATCGACGCACTTCGGCAATCCGCACGGCTTGCCGAGCGCAGACACCTACTCGACCGCGCGCGACCTGGCGACGCTGGCGGCCCACGTGATCGTCGACTTCCCCGAGTTCTACAAGATCGACTCGACCAAGAAATACACCTACAACAAGATCACCCAGCCTAACCGCAACCGCCTGCTGTGGCTGGATCCGACCGTCGACGGCATGAAGACCGGCCACACCAGCAGCGCCGGCTATTCCATCATCGCCAGCGCCAAGCGCCCGAATGCAGGCGGCGACCGCCGTTTGCTGGCGGTCGTGATCGGCACCAATTCCGACGGCACCCGCACCCAGGAAGCGCAAAAGCTGCTGAACTGGGGCTTCCAGAACTTCGACGCAGTCAAGCTGTATGCCAAGGGCCAGGCCATCGATACGCCGCAAGTCTGGAAAGGCGCCAAGAGCCAGATCAAGATCGGCTTCACGCATGACGTCTACGTGACCGTGCCGAAGGGCATCGCCGACAAGATCAAGCCGGTGCTGGAACGCACCGATCCGCTGATCGCGCCGATCCAGCAGAATGCCAAGGTCGGCACCGTCAAGGTGAACGCCGACGGCAAGACCATTGCCGAGTTCCCGGTAGTGGCGCTGGAAGACGTGAACCAGGCCACCATCTTCGGCCGCGCCTGGGATTCGATCCGCTTGCTGTTCAAATAAACGCGATGGCCCCGACGGGGGGCTTGAACAAAAAAAGACAGCCGCGGCTGTCTTTTTTTATGGGGAAAACAGCTCAACGCCGGTTGCGGCGGCTCCAGGCTTCCAGGAAAGCCAGCGTCACATTCGCCTCGTTGGTTTCCGCCAGGCCGCTGCCGAAGAAAGCGCCGACATCCTTGAAATCATTGCCTCCGGCCAGGTCCGACAAGCTGCGGAAAGCGATAAAAGGAACGCGGTTGGCGTAAGCCACCTGGGCAAAAGCAGCGGTTTCCATATCCACCACCTGCGCCTGCAGGTTATCGAACAGATAGGCCCGGTAACCGGGATTGGCCAGGAAAGCGCTGCCGGAAACACCACGGCCGCCAACCCGCAACTCAGGCTGGACACTGACGCACAACGATGGATTTTTCGGACCGCATTTCGCCAGCGCCGGTTTCAGGGTACGGACCAGCGCCAGCATTTCGGGATCTGCCTGGAACTCGAAGCGGAATTCGCCTTGCGGCGCATTGGTCGCGTTCATCACGAAATTGTCGCGCATGAACAGTCCGCTGCTGACCGGACCGCTGGGCGTATCGAACTTGAAATCCGGGCGCGGCTTGCCGTTGTCAGCCGCCAGCTTGACGCCCAGGCAGCTGACGTCGCCAGCCGCGCCGCACGGCGCAGGCAGGCTGCCGTCACCGTTCCAGTAGACTTCCATCGGCATCGCCCAGCTCTCAGGTACGGTGACATCGCCGACATGGCTGGACGGATCGACGCCGCCGGCGATGCCGCTCATCAGAAGGCGTTCGACACGGAAATGATCCATCATCAGCTGCGTCACCATGGTGGCGTTCACCAGGCTGACGCCGCTCAGCACTATCACCACCTGGTTGCCGCGCAGTTCACCTGTAGTAAACCGGTTGCCGTTGATTTTCCAGTCACGCTTTTTCTGCGTCTGTTCCAGCAGGATATCGGCCTCGGCGCCGAACGCCGAGACGATGCCGATGCGTGGTTTGCATTCGCTCAGGCAATGGCTCTTCGCCAGCGGCGCCGCGCCGGCGGTCGTCATCAAGGCGGCGCCGGCCAGTACGGCGCAAACGGTCTGGCGCAGCATTTTTAATACAGGAACAGGAGCAGACAAGGGCTTTCCTTTCATTTGGCAAAAAGGGTCGGTGGATCAGGTATTTTCCGGTCCCGCGGCAGGCGCGGCATTGCCCGGCCTGAGGCCATGGCGCCAGCGCAGCAGGCCGATAGCGTAGGTGACATAGTAGGCTGCCAGGATGCCGAAGATCAGCAGGGTCAGCGGGCTGCTGGAAAACTGGCTCGGGGTCCAGACCTGCGGCCCGGGCGCCAGGTAGAACTGGGCCAGGCGATAGACGATGCGGCCGACGAACAGCAACGACAGCGCGATGCCCAGGTGGGCGCTGGGCGTGTAGAACAGGCCCTCAGGCGTTTGTTCGAATCTGGTGAGGCGATGGCCGTAAATACCCAGCCCGATACCCAAGGCGATGCCGCCGGCGATCGCCGCCAGATGATCCGCATGCGCCAGGGAAGCAAAGGACAGCATGCCCATCAGCCAGGTAAACAGGCAGATGGTGATCCACGGCCTCACATTCGACAGCTTCTGCCGGCCGACCATGCGCCGGATCCGGGAATACAGGCGCCAGACTACCAGCGCGGCGATGCCGAGCGACACAAACAGGGAGGGATGAGCGGGAATTGCCATGAGCTTTTCTCCAAGGTAGCCGATCGCGCCAGTCTAACCCAGTTTAATGTCAGGGTAATTACCCTCGTTCAGGCAGCCTGCTCGGCCGCCTCGAAATTGATCTGCGCCTGCTCGCGCACCTGGGCTCGCCGCAATTCCCACAGTTCGCGCAGCTTGTCCGAGCGCAGTTCGCGTTCGTCCGATTCCGAAACAAACCCGACTTCACCGTTGCCATCCGCCACCGTCCGGCTGAAGCTCCATTCGCGCGAAAATTCCGGCTTGATGGCGCCGGCATGTTTGGTCGGCATGGCGCAGATCAGTTGCATGCCGAGATTGTCACGCAGGAATTTCAAGACATCGCGAGCGCGCCCTTCATCCATCTTGGCAAATGATTCGTCGTTGACCAGCAGGTGCAGGCTGTTGCCCTTCTCGAAGCGTTTGAGGCGGTTGGTGACAACCGCGGCGTGAATGATGTAAGCCGGCGTCTCCAGCTGGCCGCCGGAACCGGTGCCCCATTCAGACAAGCGGACATGAGACCCGGTATCCGACTCCTTGTAGATTTCGTAGCGACGGTAGTTGCGGTAGTCGGCAACCCGCTGCAATTCCTTGACCGCCTTGTCTTCGTCGTCGGACAGCAGCAATTGCACCAGCCGGTCACGCACCTGGCAGTTGTCCACGCTCAAGACCGGATCGGCAAACAGATTGCCGGCTTCCTGCGTATCCGCCATCTCGGAAGTGGCGCAGAAGAAATCGTAATAAGCCTTGAATTCCGGCACCCATTCCGACCAGTCGATGCGGAATTTGTCGGTGCCGAACTTGAGTTTGTCGAGTTCGGTATTAAGCGTCTTCAAGGTACGCACGCCGGTATCGACGGCGTTGCGGATTTCGTAGCAGAACTGCTTGGTGAATACATCGTTGAACGAAGCTTCGGCGGTGCGCAGCTGCTCCAGGTTCTTGATCAGGCCGATATCTTTCTGCCGCGTCAGCTGGGCGCGGGTACGTTCCTGCAAAGTCACCATCAGCGCATACAAAGGCGTGAAATCGCCGTCGCGCAGATCGTCGCCCTGGGTCACTTCAAAGCGTTCGTCGATACGCGCATGGGCGTGATATTCGCCCAGGGCGTTGCGCGCATCGCCGTATAGCTGCCAGCTCAACGCCGTCTGTTTGGCGACATTATTCGATGCCTGCGACTGCGAATAAGTGCCCTCATCGACCCAGGCCGCGACTGCGTCCGTCAGCGCGGTGAAAGACAGGCTGCCGTTGACAATGCACAGGTCGCGCAGTTTTTCGGTATCGCTGTCGACCCGCGCCTGTTTGGCTCCCATGCCGAAATGCAGGCGCGTCAGCGCAGCCTGATGGCCTTGTATGGCTTTTTCATGGCCGCCGATATTCTTGCTGCAAGCCGTCTTGCGCGCTTCCAGGGCGGCGATTTCGATGCCCAAGGCTTCGGCTTCATCTTCCAGTTTGCTGACCTGGGTCAGGTCGAGCCGGCTCAGGTCCTGGCGGGCAGCGTCGAGCTCGCGCACCAGGTTCTCCAGTTCGTCGATTGCGGCAAACGACGGGCATTGCAATTGCCCCATCAAGGCCAGCGCGCCCTGCAGCTCGCGCAACTGGGTGCGCACCTGGGTCAGTTCGCGTTCGGCCTGTGCATGCTCCTGTTCGGCGCGCTGCTTGGCGAGACGCTTGGCTTCCTGGCCGAACACCAGCAGGTCGGTGTCGGCGGTGAACATGGTGCGCGAGCCGCTGCCCTTGCCATCCCTGGTCAGACCGCGCGAGGCATGGCGCAGGGCCTCGGTATCGGCGACCTTGACCACCTGGCCGAACTGGTCGTGCAGGTAGGCATGGGCAATCGGGTGCTCGGTGCTGAGTTCGTGCACGATCGAGTCGCTGGGGGTTCTTTCCACTTTCAGGTTTTTCAGGCAAAAACTGCCCTGGATCACATTGGCGCGCAGTTTTTTCTGCCGCACGAAATCGATGGCCTTGCCTTCCCATGCCTGGTCGACCACCAGGTTGAAACGGGCGCCGCCCAGGTAACCTTCGATTGCCGGCTGCCATTCCGCCGAGACGGGTTCTACCAGGTCGCACAGCACCTGGGCGCGCGCGGCTGCCAGCTCGGCACGGAATTCTTTCAGGGCATGGCGGATATGCTGCGGATAATCGGCGCCGCCTTCGGCCAGGTTGGCTTTGCGCGAAGCGGCGTCTTTTTCGTGGCGCAAGGCGTCATGCTCGGCGGCGCGCAGCTGCGCAATCTGCGTATGCAAGGCCGAGACGAAACTATGCTCGGTGCCGGCCAGCGCGCCATGCAGTTTGCCGAGGGCGGCATCAACACCTTCAAAGTCGTTGACCAGCATCAGCGATTTCAGCACGTCCACTTCTTCGGACCTGGCCAGTTCGCCTATGCTGCGCAAATGGCTAGCAAGGTCCAGCGTGCCGGCCGCCGACAGCGCCAACACTACCTGGCGGGCGGCGTCGGCAATTTCCTTCTGCTCCGGCGGAATCTGCATGCCGGCCACATTGCGCGCCGCGCTTTCCAGCTGCTGGGCGGCCAGCGCATTGTGCTGCAGCGAACCGAACACCGTCTTGATCTTGCCGTCGTTCTGTTCGATCTGGTTCTGGATCCTCGATTTTTGTTCAGCAGCCGGGATGCCCATCATCTGCGCGTGGATCTGCGTCAGGCTGCGGTTCTTGGCGCCGCGGTCCTGCTCCAGCTTATCGGCGCTTTCGGTTTCATCGCTGATCAGCGCCTGCAATCCCTCGATGGCCGAGGTTGCGGCTTCCAGCTGGCGCTGGTCTTCGCGCAAGGCCAGCGACGACACCAGCAGTTGCGACTGGCTGGCGGACTGGTGTGCGCGCGCGGTATCGCCGACGGCTGTGCCGAGCAGCTCCAGGCGCTTGACGTTGTCGCTCAGGCGCTCGCCTTCTTTGCGCAATTCGTTGACCTGGCGCATCAGCTTGCTGATCTGGCCGATACGCTGCGACAGCTGGCTGGTGTCGAGTTCCAGGATCTGGTGCTTGACCAGGTCGTCGACGCTGCCGATAGGTTTGTGGGCGATCGACTGGCTCCAGGCCCGGGCGGCGCTCTCGGCTTCGGCGAAGGAGACGGTTTTCTGGCCGCGGAAACGGCCGTACAACTGGCACAGGTATTCGCGCTTGCTATCGCGGAAATTGGTGATGCCGCGGTATTTCCCGGCCAGGTGGTGCTCGATCTTTTCCACCGCCACCACCGCCATGGCGCCGTCGATCTCGGTCGACGTCAGGTCGCCCAGCTGTAATGCGGCGCCATCGATGATCAGCAAGGCCAGCCGCTCCGACACCGCCTGGCGCCGTTCGCCGGCGCCGTCGACGCGGGCCGAAGCCGCCACCAGCGCGGTGAATTCGCGCCCCTCTTCGCCCTCGCTCGGCTTGAATACCGCGGCGATATAGCCGTGCGCGCCATTGGGACGGGCGAACAGGTTATCCTCGGCGCCGACGATGTAAGACCACAAAGTGCGCTTGGTCTTGCCGTTGCGCGCGCCCTGGGTGGTCTCATCCTGGCCCGGGTTGTAGCTGAAAATATTCTGGTACACCGCCGTCATGACGGTTTGCAAGGCGTCCAGCATGGTCGATTTGCCGGAACCGGTGGGGCCGGTCAGCAAAGTCATGTTGCCCATCGGGTATTCCTGCGAGCGCAAGGCGCCCCAGTTCACCAGGATCAGTTTGTCCAGCTTCATTCGATATTTCCTTCAATGCTTTCTTCTGCCACGGCTTGCAGGTCGGCCGCCTCTGTCTCGGCGCCGGCCGGCAGCGGCTCCGACTCCAATGCGGCTTCCAGCATGTCGTCGCTGATGATGCCCAGGATGGTCGGCCGGATCGCCAACAGGGCGTCTTCATCGTCCATGGAAAAATTCGCCGCCAGCCGGATCAGGCGATGGCGCTTGAGATCGTTGAGCAAGCGTTGCCGTTCGATATTGGTTGGCGGCAGCGCGCGCTTCAGCTGCGTCTGCAGCGTGGCCGACAATTCCTCGAAGCGCGTCAGCACCTCGCCGGCATCGGTCAGGCGGCTACCGCCTTCGGACAAACCTTGCTGGTACTGGAAACGCAGCGCCAGCGCCGCCGCGACAAAATCCGGCGACAGCCGGGCGCGCAAACCCGGCACCGGTTCCAGCCCGTCTTCCGGCAAACCCGGCACTTCGGCGCCAGGTGCATACAGACGGAAGAATTCACCCTTGAGGTTGTGCTCAAGGCGGAAGCCGCCGAGCTGGAAATAATCGCCCAGGCAGGTTTCGATGCGGCGCGCATCGTCGTACAGGCGCTGCTCGACGCCGTCTTCTTCGCGCAGCACGATGCCGGCCGCGAACAGGCGTCCGACGATTTCGCGGAAACGTTCCAGCGACAAGCTCTGCAGCGCCAGCTGCTGGTTCAGTGTTTCATTCAGGGTCATGTTTCATCTCGATCTGGTAATCGTCGCCGGCATAAAACTCGTTCCAGAGCTTGCTCGGCAGTTTCTGCACGGTGAGCCGGTCGTCGCGCGCGCCGCGCACGGCTTCCACCACTTGCATGTTGTTGAGGACGTCGGTGGTGGTCGCCGCCGGCAGGGTCGACAGCCGGATCGGCCGGTCGCGCAGACGCAGTTCGGCGCGGATACGGTGCACGATGTCGTCGTTGGACAAGGCGAAGGCATCGGCTTCGGCGCGGTACATGGCCGCCGCCAGCCGGGCGTCGCGCGTCACTTTCGGCTGCGCTGTCACCGTCAGGGCCTTGCGCCGTTGCGAGGCGCTGCGCAGCTTGAAGCCGGCCGGATCGAGCAGGCGGATTTCCGCCGGCGCGATGGCGGCGCCGATGCGCTCCAGCAAGGCGTCCTGGGCCGCGCCGCCGAGCCTGGCGGTCTGGCTGATGGCCAGGCTGTAGGCTTGCCGGGTCTGGCCGCCGCGCAGCATCAGCGCCTGCTGCACGATGCTGGCGGCGCGCTGCATGTAGACGCTCATGGCCTTGATCAGCTCCGGATGTTTGGTGGTGCAAGCCGCTTCCACCATTTCTTCGATGCGGTCCAGCATCCATTCCAGCGTCGACGCTCCTTGCCGTTCCTGGCTGGCCCAGCGCGCGATGTCGTTGAGCTGGTCTTCCAGCGCCTGCGACTTGTCATGCTCCAGGCTGTGCAAGCGAGCGATCACGTCGCGGATCGCCTGCCGGTGCCGTTCGATGCTGTCGGCGGTGAGCTGTTTCTTGAATTCTTTCTCGAAACGGTCGAGGAATTCCATGAAACCGTCCCACGGCGTTTGCGAGGCTTCCAGCATCAGGCGCCGCACCAGTTCCTGGAAATAATCGACGCCTTCCGACAAATCGCTGATGACTTTTTCGGCATAGTCGTAGGCATCGATCAGATCATAGGCGTCGACATTGCGCAGCGCGGCGTTGAGTGCATTGCGGCAGCTGCGCACGTTGCGCTGGCGGGTGCGGGCGCTGCGCCGGTCTATGGCCCAGAACGCCTCGGCAAACAGCTTGCCGGCGCGCGTGAAACGATAGGCGGTGACCAGGCCGGCGCGGTCGCCGAAGGTTTCCAGCCAACCGTCCCTGAGCAAGGTGCGCAGCAGCGCGCTGCTGCTTTGCTGGTCGTCGGCGCCGGCGGGAATCAAATCGTCCTCGGCCAGCTCCATGTTCGCTGCCGCCTCTTCCTGCGCCAGCAAAACCTGGCGCGATTCCTGCACCACCGGCAGCAGCAGGTCGCGCAAGCCGTCGCGCGTCAGGTTCTGACCGTAGTCGGCGCTGGGACCATGCAGCCGCTCATACAGCGCGCGCACGCAAGCCACCACCACGCCGCGGTGCTTGCCGGCCAGCGGCCGGAAAAAATTAAGTCGGTCTGGTTCAAAAAACAATCGGGTTGCCTGCCTTGGTTACCAAAGTGCGTTACGTAAATGCGTTGTAAAAATGAAAATATATCGTGTATTGGCGCCTGGCGATATTGCCGGCGGCGTAATTGTATAAATTAAAGCCTAACCCGCCATTGTAATGGGTCACGCGAGCTATAACGAGCCGGTATCTTATACAGTGGACAGAAAGCCGGGCCGTCCGTAACATGCATTGCTAGAATGCAGCAGACATTCCCCGCCTATCCGCCAGGAGACACCGTGCCATCGAGCCGCCCCACCAGCCATCCCAGCATGACGATCCAGCGCAAACCAGGCGCCGGCGGCCCGGCAGCCTTGGCGATGCGGTGCCGCTTTCCATGATCCCCGTGTCCCTGCCCGCGGCTCCGGCCAATGTCATCGCTGCCGACGGCCAGCCTTGCATGGGACGTTATGCCGGCCAGACCGGGACCATCGACTGGTCGACCTTGGCCCCGCCCTATGCGCGTGGCAAGCTGTGGCGGCGCTTCCATCACAAACGCTGGCAGTACGTGGCGCTGTCGACGCCGCAGCTGCTGTGCGGCATCGCGATTGTCGACGTCGGCTGGACCAATACCGCTTTCGCCTATGTCTTCGACCGCCAGCAAGGCAAGCAGATCGCCGGTTTTTCGCAAGACGGCATACCGGGCCTGAGCGCCAGGGTCAGTGACCGGCCGGACGGCGCCAGCCGCTTCCATTGTTTCGGCAACCGCATCGACTACCAGCCGCCAGCCGCGGGCGATCAAAGCGGCGGCATGTACCAGCTCAGCGTGCAGTGCGAACAGTTCGAACTTGAGGCCGAATTCGACGCCGGCCAGGCTGCTCCTTTGTTCCTGGCCGTCGGGCCGATTGTGCACGGCTCGGTGCACGCTACCCAGAAATCGCCCGGCATGCCGCTCACCGGCGAAGTACGCGTGGGTGACGAACGCTTTGCGCTGGATGGCGGCGTCGCCAGCTTCGACTATTCCAACGGCCTGCTGGCGCGCAATACCGAATGGCGCTGGGCTTCGGCCCACGGCCTGGATATCGGCTTCAACCTGCAAGCCGGTTATTTCGGCAAGCAGGAAAACGTGCTGTGGCTGGACGGCCAGCTGCATGCTCTCGGCCACGTGCGCTTCGAGTACGACCTGGCGGCGCCACTGGCGCCCTGGCACATCTACACCGACGACGGCCTGCTCGACCTGCAATTCATGCCGGAAGGGGCGCGCCGCGAAAACAAGAACCTGCTGGTCGCCGCCACCCGCTATATCCAGCCGATAGGCAGTTTCAGCGGCTGGGTCAAACCGGAGCCCGGCGCCGCGCCGCGCCCGGTGGAACACCTGGTGGGCGTAACCGAGGAACATTTCTCGCGCTGGTGACATTGCCGCACACCAACACATCGATTCGCAATTTTCCAACACCCTGTCGTATTTCCCCTGCATCGCCAATATGTTTGGTATACCATTGCCGACCAATTTTTCATTTGTGAGGCATGGCAATGTCAAATGCTTGCGGCGTGGATTTCGGCACGTCTAATTCCACAGTTGGCTGGAGCAGGCCCGGACAAAACGCCTTGCTGCCGCTGGAAGACGGCAAAGTCACTTTGCCGTCGGTGGTGTTCTTCAACGCGGAAGACGACGCCTTCAGTTTCGGCCGCGCCGCCCTGAGCGCTTACCTGGCCGGTTACGAGGGACGCCTGATGCGTTCCCTGAAGAGCTTGCTCGGCTCCAGCCTGATCGATGCCCAGACCGAGGTCGGCGGCCGTGCGCTGCCGTTCCGCGCCCTGCTGACCCATTTCATCGCCGAACTGAAAACCCGCGCCGAACTCGCCGCCGGCAAAAATTTCCAGAGCGTGGTGCTGGGCCGCCCGGTATTTTTTGTCGACGACAACCCGGCCGCCGACCAGCGCGCCGAAGATACGCTGGCGGACATCGCCCGCTCGGTCGGCTTCCAGCACATCGCTTTCCAGTACGAACCTATCGCCGCCGCGTTCGACTATGAATCCAGCATCGAACGCGAAGAGCTGGTGCTGATCGCCGACATCGGCGGCGGCACTTCCGACTTTTCGCTGGTGCGCCTGTCGCCGCAGCGCGCCGCCAGCAGCGAACGGCGCGACGATATCCTGGCGACCGGCGGCGTGCACATCGGCGGCACCGATTTCGATAAATACCTGAGCCTGTCGAGCGTGATGCCGATGCTGGGACTGGGCAGCCGCCTGGTGAACAACAGCGAAGTGCCGTCCAGCTATTATTTCAACCTGGCGACCTGGCACACCATCAACCAGATCTACACGCGCAAGGCCTGGCTGCAGCTGAAAGACGTCCAGCGTGAAACTGTCGAACGCGAAAAATTCAGCCGTCTGCTAGACCTGGTTGAACAGCGCGCCGGCCACTGGCTGGCCTTGCAGGTGGAACAGGGCAAGATCGGTTTGTCCGACGCCGAAACAGTGCAGCTCAGCCTCGACCGTATCGCTCCCGGCCAGGCCTTGAGCCTGACGCGCCAGCAGTTCAACGACAGCATCGGACATTTGGTAAGTACGGTGGAAGATACCGTCGGCAACCTGCTGCGCGATGCCGGCGTGACGCCGGCGCAAGTCGATACGGTATTCTTTACCGGCGGCTCCAGCGGCGTGCAGCTGCTGCGCCACAAGATTGCGGCACTGGTGCCGTCGGCAAAAGCGGTGGAAGGCGACCTGTTCGGCAGCATCGGCGCCGGCCTGGCGCTGGATGCGGTACGCAAGTTCGGCTGATTCTACGCAGTCTCTATTCCATCCCGCTATCGGTTTTATCCGTCTTGCCGCCGCGTTTGCCATGGCCTATCCGCTGCGCATGATAAATCCCGGTATGGCCGGAAAACAGATAGCTGACGACACAGGCAATACCCGCCAGCACGCCGATCTCCGGCCCGAATAATTCGATCGCCATGATGGTCGACGCAATCGGCGTATTGGCGGCGCCGGCAAAAACCGCCACGAACCCCAGGCCGGCCAGCACCGGAACCGGCATCGCCAATAGCTGCGCCAGGGCGTTGCCGAGCGTAGCACCGATATAGAACAGCGGCGTCACTTCGCCACCCTTGAAACCGGAAGCCAGGGTCACCACCGTGAAAACGATCTTGCCGGCAAAGTCATACAGCGGCAGCGGTTTCTCGAAAGCCTCGACGATGGTCGGAATGCCCAAGCCAAGGTATTTATCCGTGCCGGGCAGCAAAGCCAGCAACAGCACGACCACGCCGCCGACGAACGGCCGCAGCGGCGGGAATTTGACGAGGCGCTTGACCAGGCGCGACAAACCGTGGGTCGCTTGCGCGAACACCATGCCGACCAGGCCGAACACGATGCCGGCCGCCAGCGTCGCGGCGAAGATCCCGATGCTGAAATGGGGCACGAGGGGAATCGCATAATGGGTATGGTGCACCCCCAGCAAAGCCGGCACCTGGTCGCTGATGATGGCGGCGATGAAACAAGGCAGGATGGCGTCGTAGCGCAGGCGGCCGATGGCCAGCACTTCCAGCCCGAACACGGCGCCGGCCAGCGGCGTGCCGAACACCGAAGCAAAACCGGCGCTGATGCCCGCCATCAGAAGGATGCGGCGTTCGTCCGGCCCCAGCCGGCCGATGCGGGTAACCATGTCGGCCAGGGCGCCGCCCATCTGCACCGCCGTGCCTTCGCGGCCGGCGGAACCGCCAAACAGGTGGGTAATCACGGTGCCCAGCAAGATCAGCGGCGCCATGCGCTTGGGCACGATGCGTTGGGGATCGTGGATTTCATCGATCAGCAAATTGTTGCCGCCTTCCACCGATTTTCCCAGCAGGTGATAAACCAGCCCCACCGCAAACCCCGCCAGCGGCAACAGCCACAACAGCCAGCGATGGGCGTTGCGGGTATCCGTAGCCCATTCCAGCGACAGCAGCAGCAGTGCCGACGCCAGGCCGGCCAGGGCGCCGACTGCCGATGCCAGTATCAGCCAGCGCGCGAGATACACCAGCATCAGCAGCTGTTCAGGGTAATTTGTTTTTTTCATGGATAAAGGCACTAGATTTGAAGGACTCAAACCTGGATGGCAAGGAAAGCGCGCGCGCCTACAAATCCCGTCCAGGAACTTGTAGGCATCATCAGCCGCGTCTGACCGGCGAACCCGCGAGGATTCAAGGCCAAAAGCGGCGGTTCAGGGAGGAATGCCATCTCCGAAGCAGTTGCCATTGTGCCGGACAGTCAGGCCTGGCGCAAGCCTCAGGCCGGATCGAAGCTGGTCAACTGCGCCAATGCATCTAGCCACCAGGCGAGAGCGGGTCCAACTTCACGATCCGGCCGGTACACGCATTGCATCGGCAGCGCCGCCCCTTCCGGCGGATGGCCGGCAGTCAGGATACGCACCAGCCGCCCGCTCGCCAGGTCATCGGCCACCACGTGCCGCGGCATGTAACCCCAGCCCATGCCGGCGCGCAGCAAAGCATGCTTGGTGCCAAGATCGCTCATACGCCAGGACAAGGAAGAATGCACCGAGAAATCCTGGTTGGCGGTGAGCGCGCTGCGGTCGCTCAGCACCAGTTGCACCTGCTGTTCCAGCACATGGCCGGGAATCCGGCCGCTGATCTGCGCCAGCGCATGGGCCGGCGCCGCCACGCCCACCAGCAGCACCGTCGGCAAGCTGATGCGCAGCAGATTGGGGGGAACGATGGGCAAGGTGCCCAGCACGCCAAGCATCGCCACGCCGTCCAGCACGCGCTCGGCGACCGAACCCAGCGCTTCGATCTCCAGGCGCACCGTAACGCCGGGAAAGACCAGCCGGAAATCCGCCAGCAAGGCCACCAGGGCCGAGGTCGGGAAAAACACATCCAGCGCCAGCGTGATCTCCAGCTCCTGGCCGTGCGCATAGGCGGAGGCGCGCGCCTGCAAGGCGTCGACCTGGTCCAGCACCTGGCGCGCATCGCGCAGCAGCTCGATGCCGGCCGCGGTCAGCTGCGGCCGGTAGCTGCCACGGTCAAACAGCGGCAGCCCAAGCTGGCTTTCCAATGTGCTGATCGCATAGCTGACCGCCGACTGGGCGCGCTTCAGCACCTTCGCCGCGGCCAGGAAGCTGCCGCTGTCGGCTACTTGGGCGAATACCCGCAATTGATCCAGCGACAGCCGTTCTATATTCATGGTGATTCACACTATATCCAATTATTGGATATAGATTATCTCAAGATTATCAATATCCAGCCAGGGACAACAGGCATAAGATGGTCTCGTTCGCTGCACCAGATACGCAATCATTAGCTGATACAGCGACTTGAAAGCAAATACTCACTTACATCAAACTCCTTTTAAAGACTGGAACCATCATGCAAATTTCGCCAACACTGTATCGCATCGGCCGGGTCCTGCTGGCTTCCCTGTTTGTCATTTCCGGCCTCCTGAAAATTACCGCGTTTTCCGGCGTGGTGGGCTACATGAGCAGCCTCGGCATCCCGTTCGCCACTTTCGCCGTACTGATCACCATCCTGGTCGAAGTCGGCGGCGGACTGGCCATCATGACCGGCTGGAATGCGCGCCCGGCGGCAATTATCGTGGCGCTGTTTACGGTCGGCGCTACCCTGTCGGCGCACCGTTTCTGGCAAGCCGATCCAGCCAGCATGCAAAACCAGCTGAATCATTTCCTGAAAAACATCTCGATCATCGGCGCCTTGCTGATGCTGGCGGCGGTCGATACGGATTCGAAAAAATAAACGCAACCTGCCCGGAGAATTTCATGAACAAACCAGTTTTCAACCGCCAGCTCGAGCGCCTGGTCACCGGCATCGACACCCAGGACGGTGCGGGCGTCAGCCTGGTGCGGGTCCTCACCAATGACCTGCAGCGCCGGCTCGATCCGTTCCTGATGCTCGACAACTTCCATTCGGACAAGCCGGAAGACTACCTCGCCGGTTTTCCCGATCATCCGCACCGTGGCTTCGAAACCGTGACCTACATGCTGGCCGGGCGCATGCGCCATCGCGACAATGCCGGCAACGAAGGTTTGCTGCAGGCCGGCGGCGTACAGTGGATGACGGCAGGCAGCGGACTGGTGCATTCCGAGCTGCCGGAACAGGAAGACGGCCTGATGAGCGGTTTCCAGCTGTGGCTCAACCTGGCTTCGGGCGACAAGATGGTCGCTCCCAGCTACCGCGACCTGCAAGCCGATGAAATTCCGCAGGTTTCGCCGCAGCCCGGAGTCAAGGTGAAAGTAATTGCCGGTTCCGCTTTCGGCACCGCCGGCGCGGTGCAACGGCCGCACACCGAGCCGCTGTACCTGGACGTGCAGCTGGAAAGCGGCCAGCAGCTGGATTTGCCGATCCCGGCCGGCCATAACGCCTTCCTGTATGTGTTCGAAGGCGGCTTGAACATTGGCGCGGACAGCCGCAGCGCACCGGCAGGCCGCATGGCGATCCTGAGCAATGTCGCCGATGCCGCCGGCGTCAGCCTGCAGGCGCAAGGCAACAGCCGTTTCCTGCTGATTGCCGGCAAGCCGCTCAACGAACCGATTGCCCAGTGGGGGCCGTTCGTGATGAATACGCGCGAGCAGGTGGAACAGGCGATCCAGGATTTCCGCGACGGCAAGATCTGAAGTCAAGAAAAGGGGCAAGCACTGAACTTGCTCCCTTTTCGCCCCTTTTGTTATGCTTGCCGGATCTTTCATTATTCCGGCTGGCCATGACCCGCAAGCTTTTCTGGCAAGATCCCTACCGCACCACGCTCACCACCCAGGTCAGCGCTGTCGACAATGACCGCGTCCGTCTCGCGGAAACCATTTTCTTCGCCTTTTCCGGCGGCCAGGAAAGCGACCATGGCACCCTCGCCGGCCACCCCGTGTTGTCGGCGGAAAAAGACGGCCTGGACATTCTCTACACGCTGGCGCCGGGACATGGCCTGCAGGCAGGCAGCGACGTCGAGATCGTGATCGACTGGGACCGCCGCTACCGCCTGATGCGGCTGCATTTCGCCGCCGAGATGGTGCTGCAGCTGGTGTACAAGCTGCGGCCAGGCATAGAGCGCATCGGCGCCCATATCTCGGCCGACAAGGGGCGCATCGATTTTGCCCACGAAGGCAGCATCGCCGTGCTGCTGCCGCAGGTGGAAACCGAAGTGGCTGCCCTGCTCGAAGCCAACCTTCCTATCGTCACTGCGTTTACCGATGAGGCCACGCAGCGGCGCTACTGGGAAGTCGCAGGATTCGCCAGGATGGCTTGCGGCGGCACCCATCCGCGCTCGACCGCGGAAGTCGGCGCACTCAGGCTGAAACGCAAGAATATCGGCAAGGGCAAGGAGCGTATAGAAATCAGCTTGGGCGGCAATCCGTTGGCAGCTATTTAGTTTCCATGGACAGCGCCAGCGTCTCCTTGATTTCTTCCATCACGACATAACTCTTGGACTGCGCCGCCCCAGGCAACTGCAGCAGCATGTCGCCCAGCAGCTTGCGGTATTCCGCCATCTCGCGGATGCGGGCCTTGATCAGGTAATCGAAATCGCCCGACACCAGGTGGCACTCCAGCACCTCCGGAATGCGCAACACTTCGCGCCGGAACTGTTCAAACGCATGCGCCGATTTCTGATTAAGCGTAATCTCGACAAAAACCAGCAGCTTGGCGCCGACCGCGGCCGGGTTGACGCGTGCGTAATAACCGTCGATGACGCCGTCGCGCTCCATGCGCTTGACGCGTTCGATGCACGGCGTGATCGACAAGCCGACCTGCTCGCCCAGGTCCTTCATCGACATGCGGCCGTCCTGCTGCAGCAGACGCAAGATGTGGCGGTCCAGCTTGTCCAGGGTGCGGCTCGATTCCTTGTAGATTCTCATGTCCCGAATTTTCTGATATTTTTAGTATTAAATCCTGATTACATTGATTTATACAGTAACAAATGCTGGAAATTAGCTATTAGCATAGCGCTTATTGCTGCAAATCAAAAACAATTCAGGCGAATTCAGGTCTACTAAGGGGAATCAAGATGCGGGTGCTCATTCTTGGCAGCGGCGTGGTCGGCGTCACCAGCGCCTATTACCTGGCCCGTGCCGGCCACGAAGTAACGGTCATCGACCGCCTGCCGGGACCTGCGCAAGACACCAGTTTTGCCAACGCCGGCCAGATCTCGCCCGGCTACGCCTCGCCCTGGGCCGCGCCCGGGATTCCGCTGAAAGCGCTGAAGTGGATGCTGCAAGAGCACGCACCGCTCTCGATCACTCCCGACGGCACCCTGTTCCAGCTGCGCTGGATGTGGCAGATGCTGCGCAACTGCAGCGCCGCCCGTTATACCGTCAACAAGGAACGCATGGTGCGCCTGGCCGAATACAGCCGCGACTGCTTCAAGGTGCTGCGCGCCGACACCGGCATCGCCTACGAAGGCCGCCAGCTCGGCACCATGCAGGTATTCCGCAGCCAGCAGCAGCTGGACGACGCCGCCAAGGATATCCAGGTGCTGCAAGACACCGGCGTCCCGTTCGAATTGCTGACGCCGGACCAGCTGGCGCTGGCGGAACCGGCGCTGGAAGCGGTCAAGCACAAGCTGAGCGGCGCATTGCGCCTGCCTAACGATGAAACCGGCGACTGCCAGATGTTCACTACCCGGCTGGCGAAGATGGCCGAAGAACTGGGCGTGCGCTTCCGCTACAACCTGCAGATCGATGCGCTGACCCTGGCCAACGGCGAGATCGCCGGCGTCCAGTGCGGCCCGGAACACCTGCAGGCCGATCGCTACGTGGTAGCGCTGGGCGCCTACTCCACCGGTTTCCTCGGTTCGCTGGTGGATATCCCGGTGTACCCGCTGAAGGGTTATTCGGTCACGGTGCCGATCGTCGACGCCGAAGCGGCCCCGGTCTCGACCGTGCTCGACGAAACCTACAAGATCGCCATCACCCGTTTCGACGACCGCATCCGGGTCGGCGGCATGGCGGAGATTGTCGGCTTCAACAAGACGCTCAAGCCAAAACGCCGCGCCACCCTTGAGATGGTGGTCAACGACCTGTTCCCGGGCGCCGGCAATACCGCCGCCGCCAATTTCTGGACCGGCTTGCGGCCGATGACGCCGGACGGCACGCCGATCGTCGGCGCCACCCACATCCGCAACCTGTTCCTCAACACCGGCCACGGCACGCTCGGCTGGACCATGTCTTGCGGTTCGGCGCAGCTGCTGGCGGACCTGATTTCCGGCAAGCGGCCGGCGATTGCCTCGGATGACCTGGCGGTCGGCCGCTACAGCAAGCACGGCGCGCAAAACGAGCATCCGGCATACGCCTGAATACAGCAAACTACAGCAAACGTTTTTTAGCGAAACACACCATGCATCCACAAGCGGCACACGCAGGGGCGATCCTGACGGTCGACCTCGACGCCCTGCGCAGCAACTACCGTTTGCTGCGCAAGCAAGCCGGATCGGCCCTATGCGGCGCTGCCGTCAAGGCCGATGCCTACGGCCTGGGCGCGGCACGGGTCGGGCCGGCGCTGGCGGCGGAAGGCTGCCGCCACTTCTTTGTCGCCCATCTCGACGAGGGCATCGCGCTGCGGCCGCATTTGCCGGCTACTGCACAAGTGTTTGTATTGCACGGGCCGCCGCCCGGCGCAGAGCAGGAATTCATCAGCCACGGCCTGCTCCCGGTGCTCAACAGCCTGCAGCAGATCCAGGGCTGGCACGCGCTGGCGCAAACGCTGCAGCGGCCATTGCCAGCCATCGTCCAGGTCGACAGCGGCATGTCGCGGATGGGGTTGCCGGCGGCCGAAGCGGAAGCCTGGCTGGCCGATCCGCGCTACCTGCAAACCATTCCGCCGCTGTTCCTGATGAGCCACCTGGCTTGCGCCGAACACCAGGACCATCCGATGAACGCCAGCCAGCTGGCGCGCTTCAATACCTTGCGCCAGCGCTTGCCGCAAGTGCCGGCCAGCCTGGCCAATTCTTCCGGGATTTTCCTCGGCCGCGACTACCAGTTCGACCTGGTGCGCCCCGGCGCCGCCTTGTACGGTATCGCACCAGTGGCCGGAGCCGCCAATCCGCTGCAGCCGGTGGCCGCCCTGCACGGCCGCATCCTGCAAACCCGCACCATCGAACACGGCGACCATGTCGGCTACGGCATCAGCTACAGCGCCACCGAACAGCGGCAGATCGCTACCGTCGGCGTCGGTTACGCCGACGGCTGGCTGCGCGGCATGAGCAACCGCGGCATGGTGTTCATCGACGGCCGGGCGGCGCCCATGGTCGGCACCGTCTCCATGGATTCGATCACCATCGACGTCACCGGCATCGCCGCCGAGCGGCTGCAGGCCAGCGCCCTGGTCGAACTGATCGGCCCGCACCGTCCGGTCGACGACGTGGCGCGGCTGGCCGGCACCATCGGCTACGAAATCCTGACCGGCCTCGGCCACCGCTATCACCGCGAATACATCGGCGGATTGTAGGATGGGCACCCGTGCCCACGCGGGCTACCTTGGCAAATAATCGAGGGCCATTCCGCGCGGGCAGAAATCTGCCCACCCTACGTTTTCCCTCTCATGGCGGCAACGTCGTAGAATCAAGTACTCCTGCAACTCTCCTCTCCACCGCCATGACTAAAACAGCGTTATCCGCACAGCTCGCCAGCTGGATCGATGGCCACTTTGACGAAGAAGTCGGATTCCTGCAAACCATCGTCCGCATCCCTACCGACACCCCGCCCGGCAACAACGCGCCGCACGCCGATGCGGTAGCCGAACTGGTCACTGCCTGGGGCTGGCAAGCCGAGAAGCATCCGGTGCCGGCAGCTATCGTCAAAGACTACGGCATGGAAAGCATCACCAACCTGATCATCCGCCGCCAGTATGCCGGCGCCGGCCCGGTGCTGGCGCTGAACGCCCATGGCGACGTGGTGCCGCCAGGCGAGGGCTGGACCAAGCAGCCGTATGGCGGAGAAATCGAAAACGGCCGTATCTACGGCCGCGCCACCACGGTGTCCAAAGGCGATTTCGCTACCTACATTTTTGCCGTGCGCGCGCTGGAATCGCTCGGCGTGCCGCTCAAGGGCGCGCTCGAACTGCACTTCACCTACGACGAAGAATTCGGCGGCTTGCTGGGGCCGGCCTGGCTGCTGGAAAAGCGGCTGACCAAACCCGACCTGGTGATCGGCCCCGGCTTCAGCTACAACGTCGTCACCGCACATAACGCCTGCCTGCAATTCGAAGTGACGGTGCACGGCAAAGCCACCCACGGTTCGATGCCGGAAACCGGCCACGATGCATTGCAGGCAGCAACCAAAGTTTTGCAGGCGATCTACGCCAAGCTGCCCGACCTCAAAAAAATCAGTTCGGCCATTCCAGGCATCACCCATCCGACCATGATCGTCGGCCGCATCGACGGCGGCACCAACACCAATGTAGTGCCGGGCAAAGTGGTGCTGAAGATGGATCGCCGCATGATTCCGGAAGAAGATCCGGCGGCGGTCGAAGCCGAGGTGCGCGCCATGATCGCCGCGGCGGTCACCGGCCTGCCCGGCATCCGCGTCGACATCAAGCGCCTGTTGCTGGCGCGCGCCCTGCGCCCCTTGCCCGGCCACGAAAAACTGCTGGCCAGCGTGCAAAAGAATGCGCAGGCCGTGTTGGGCGAAGCGATTCCAGCCAACGGCTCGGCGCTCTACACCGATGCCCGCCTGTACGGTGAGCATGGCATTCCGGTGGTGCTGTATGGCGCCGGTCCGCGCACCTTGATGGAATCCAACGCCAAGCAGGCCGATGAAAATCTTGCGCTGGACGATCTGCGCAAGGCGACCAAAGTCGTGGCCCTGACCTTGCTGGATTTCCTGGCGGCGTAAGCCGGCCCCGGTCTGCCGGAACCGGCCCGGCAGACATTCCGATGTTGGTGTAACATTAGCCAACGTTTGAGCGCACCGATCATGTCTGTGCCGCTTGTACTACCTTTGGCAATTCCTGCCTGCGCTTTCCACCCGCTGCACATATTTAACCCAGCGCCAGCAATTGGCGCCACTCCAAGCATTCCATGACAAACACACCTGCAACTTCAGCCCCGGAGAAACTGCTCCCGGGCTGGCTTCTTTTACTTGGCGCGCTGACCGCCATCGGCTCGCTGTCGATCGACATGTACCTGCCGAGCTTTCCGACCATCGCGCAACAGTTCGGGGTCGGCAGCAACCTGGTGCAGCTGACCCTGGCCAGCTTCCTGGTCGGGCTGGCGGTCGGCCAGATGTTTTACGGGCCGCTGAGCGACCGTTTCGGCCGCAAGCCGCCGCTGTATGTCGGCATGACGCTGTACCTGCTGGGTTCGCTGGCCTGCATGGTTTCGCAAGACGTGGTTGCGCTGATACTGTT
Source organism: Collimonas fungivorans (assembly GCF_001584145.1). Taxonomy (NCBI): domain Bacteria; kingdom Pseudomonadati; phylum Pseudomonadota; class Betaproteobacteria; order Burkholderiales; family Oxalobacteraceae; genus Collimonas; species Collimonas fungivorans. Next base: position 5,351,887 of record NZ_CP013232.1, read on the forward strand.
CCGTTTCCTGCAGGGCCTGGGCGGCTGCGCCGGCATGGTCATTGCACGCGCCGTGATCCGCGACCGGCTCGGCACCACCGGCGCCGCCAGGGCGTTTTCGCTGATGATGCTGGTGATGGGCCTGGCGCCTATCCTGGCGCCGCTGATCGGCGGCAGCGTACTCAAGTTCTGGGGCTGGCGCGTGATTTTCGGCGGCCTGGCCGCCTTCGGCCTGTTTTGCCTGCTGGCGATCCACTACACCATGCAGGAAACGCTGGACCGCCACAAGGCCGAGCCGCTGCACCTGGGCCGCACCCTGAAACAATACGGCCGGCTGCTGCTGGACCGCCAGTTCGTCGCCTACAGCCTGGTCGGCGGCCTGATCCAGGGCGGCATGTTCGCCTACATCACCGGTTCCTCTTTCGTGCTGATCGAACTGCACGGCATCAAGCCCGAGCATTTCGGCTTCGTGTTCGGCACCAATGCCTTCGGCCTGATCGCCGCCTCGCAGATCAACGCCCGCCTCGTCGGCCATTATTCGCTCGACACCATCCTCGGCCGCGCCCTCTGGCTGCCGGCGCTGCTAAGCCTGTTCATCGCATTGCTGGTGGCTTGCGGCGTGAACAACCTGCCTATCCTGCTGGTCGGCTTCTTCGGCTATCTTGCCTGCTATGGTTTCATCAGTCCGAATGCATCGGCGATCGCCTTGTCGCAGCAAGGCAAGCAGGCCGGCACCGCGTCGGCGCTGATGGGCACGCTGCAGTTCACGCTCGGCATCACCTCTGGCGTCGGCATGAGCTTGTGGCATGACGGCACTGCCTTGCCGCTGATGGTTGTGATGGCGACCTGCGGCGTCGGCGGCTTGCTGCTGCATCGTTTCGTGGCGCGGCCTGAACATCGGCGCCTGCGGCAAGCAGCGGTTCATTCATGATCCCGCAAACGGCAGGCGCACTGGTGTCCTGGAGCGGCGGCAAGGATTCCTGCCTGGCGCTGTGGCGCGCGCGCCAGAGCGGCGTGCGGATCGAGCGCCTGGTTACCGCGCTGGATGAAAGCGGGCAGCGCGCCCGTTCGCATGGCGTGCCGCCGGCCTTGCTGCAGGCGCAGGCGGATGCGCTCGACGTGCCGCTGGTCTTTTACAGCGCCAGCTGGCAGCAGTACGAAGAGAAATTCGTCGCCGCCTTGTCCGACGCCCATGGCGCCGGCATACGCCACGCGGTATTCGGCGATATCGATTTGCAAGCGCATCGCGACTGGGAAGAAAAAGTCTGCGCCCGGGCCGGGTTGCAGGCCAGCCTGCCCTTGTGGAACCAGCCACGGCGCCGGCTGGTGGACGAATTCCTGGCGCTCGGTTTCAAGGCGCTGGTGGTATGCGTGAATGGCAAGCATCTGCCGCAAGATTTTTGCGGGCGGGAATTCGACGCGGCCTTTCTCGCCGACCTGCCACCGGAGGTGGATGCCTGCGGCGAAAACGGCGAATTCCATACTTTCGTCTATGACGGCCCGGCATTCGCCCATGCAGTCCGCTTCCGCCGTGACCGCATCAGCCCCTATCATTCGCCGCCGGAACTGGGGTCGACCACTTACTATTTCCAGGAACTGCTGGCTGCCTGACGGGGCGGCCATATGCAGATCTTGAGAGTCGGGCCCGCCGCTTATGCGTAAAATGCTGGATGTTGTTTAAATGCGCCCGAAACAAGTAGCAGAAACATAACTGAAGACCGGCGCCGCTTATTCACCTTTTACCCACCTTTTTACAGACCCACACCATGCAAGCAGGAATGTTCTATGCGATCGCCTCCTACATCCTGTGGGGCCTGTTTCCGATTTACTTCAAGGCGCTGGAAGCCGAGATCCCGCCGGTCGACATCGTCATGCACCGGATGCTGTGGTCGTTCCTGTTCCTGGTGATCGTGCTGACCGTGCGCAAGCAGTGGGCCTGGGTCGGGCCGGTGCTGCGCCAGCCGCGCGTCATCGGCGGTTTCATCGCCAGCGCGCTGCTGCTGACCGCCAACTGGACTACCTATATCTGGGCCGTCAACAACAACCATATCGTCGAAGCCAGCCTCGGTTATTTCATCAACCCGATGGTCAGCGTGGCGCTCGGTTTCATCTTCCTGCGCGAACGGCCGCGCCTGCTGCAATGGCTGGCGATCGCGCTGGCCGCCGCCGCCGTGCTGTGGCTGACCTGGCAAGCCGGCCACCCGCCCTGGATTGCGCTGACCCTGGCCGTGACTTTCGGCAGCTACGGCCTGCTGCGCAAGACCGCCAGCCTCGGCGCCCTGCCCGGCCTGGCGCTGGAAACGGCGCTGGTGCTGCCGCTGGCGCTGGCTTACCTGGCGTATACTACGCTGCAGGACCACAATACCTTCGTCAGCGCCTCGACGTCCACCAGGTGGCTGCTGGTGGCCGCCGGCCCGATCACCTCGATTCCGCTGCTGATGTTCGCCGCCGGCGCCCGCCGCATCCCGCTGTCGCTGGTCGGCGTACTGCAATACATCACGCCGTCGCTGCAGCTGCTGCTGGGCGTCTGGCTGTATGGCGAGGAACTGGACGGCGCCAGGCTGGCGGGTTTTGTCGTGATCTGGGTGGCTTTGGCCCTGTATTCAGTGGAAGGCCTGTGGCGCACATTTGCAGCGCGCCCCGGTGCTTCGACTTAAAGATCGACATCGGTTATTCTTGGCAGTCTGGCTAGTTTTTACTGCTTCTCTATTTACGCTTCTCTCATCAATTACTCATCATTGCTCCCCATGGCCCAATACGTCTACACAATGAACAAGGTCGGCAAGATCGTGCCGCCCAAACGCCAAATCCTGAAAGATATCTCGCTGTCGTTTTTCCCCGGCGCCAAAATCGGCGTGCTGGGCCTGAACGGTTCCGGCAAATCGACCCTGCTGAAAATCATGGCCGGCATCGACAAGGATATCCAGGGCGAAGCGGTGCCCATGCCGGGCCTGAACATCGGCTACCTGCCGCAGGAACCGCAGCTCGATCCTGAGCAAACGGTGCGCCAGGCGGTCGAAGGCGGCCTGGGCGAAGCGTTTGAAGCGCAAGCCAAGCTGGATGCGGTGTACGCCGCCTATGCGGAAGAAGGCGCCGATTTCGACGCGCTGGCAGCGGAACAGGCGCGGCTGGAAGACATCCTCGCCACCGCCGGCGACGGCAATCTCGACCTGCAGCTGGAAATGGCGGCCGACGCCTTGCGCCTGCCGCCCTGGGATGCCAAGATCGGCGTGCTGTCCGGCGGCGAAAAGCGCCGCGTTGCGCTGTGCCGCCTGCTGCTGTCGAAGCCCGACATGCTGCTGCTGGACGAACCGACCAACCATCTGGACGCCGAATCGGTCGACTGGCTGGAGCAGTTCCTGCAACGCTTCCCCGGCACCGTGGTCGGCATCACCCATGATCGCTACTTCCTCGACAACGCCGCCGAATGGATCCTGGAGCTGGACCGCGGCCACGGCATCCCGTGGAAGGGCAACTACAGCTCATGGCTGGAACAGAAGGGCAACCGCCTGAAGCAGGAAGAAGCGACCGAATCGTCACGCCAGAAAACCATCGCCAAGGAACTGGAATGGGTCAGGCAGAATCCGAAGGGTCGCCAGGCCAAGAGCAAGGCACGCCTGGCGCGCTTCAACGAACTGAGCGAGCACGAATACCAGAAGCGCAACGAGACCCAGGAAATCTTCATCCCGGTGGCCGAGCGCCTGGGCAATGAAGTGATCGAATTCAAGAATGTCTCGAAATCGTTCGGCGACCGCATGCTGATCGACAACCTCAGCTTCCGCATCCCGGCTGGCGCCATCGTCGGCATCATCGGCCCCAACGGCGCCGGTAAATCGACCCTGTTCAAGATGATCACCGGCAAGGAACAGCCGGACAGCGGCGAAGTGGTGATCGGCGCCACCGCCCGCGTTTCGATCGTCGACCAGTCGCGCGACTCGCTGTCGGACCAGAAAACCGTGTTCGAAGACGTCTCGGGCGGCGCCGACATCCTCACCGTTGGCCGCTTTGAAATGCCGTCGCGTGCCTACCTGGGCCGTTTCAACTTCAAGGGCGGCGACCAGCAGAAGATCGTCGGCAACCTGTCCGGCGGCGAACGCGGCCGTTTGCACCTGGCCAAGACCCTGCTACAGGGCGGCAACGTGCTGCTGCTGGATGAACCGTCCAACGACCTCGACGTCGAAACCTTGCGCGCGCTAGAAGACGCCTTGCTGGAATTCGCCGGCAGCGTGATGGTGATCAGCCATGACCGCTGGTTCCTGGACCGCATCGCCACCCACATCCTGGCTTTCGAAGGCGAATCGCAGGTGTCGTTCTTCGACGGCAACTACCAGGAATATGAAGCCGACAAACGCAAGCGCCTGGGTGAAGAAGGCGCCAAGCCTAAGCGGATCCGCTACAAGCCGGTGACGCGCTGATTGCAGTAGATTGAAATATCCAAGGCGGACAGCCCTTGCTGCTCCGCCCTGGATATCAGTATTTAGATATGCAGCCAGGCCAGCGTGCCCAGCACCACGCTGACTGCACCGGCGCCATACGCCATCTTTTTCAGCCACTCCTTGCGTGTCAGCAAAGTAATCGCCGCCAGCGAAATCGCAATCTGGATCGCCGTCATCGCCTGCGCCCAGCGGTGATGCTGGTGCAGCGCCAGCTCTGATTTCTCATCCCATTCCCTGGCCTCGGTTTCGAGCGCTTCAGCCTTTTTCTGCACTGCCTCTTTTTCACTCTTGTAGCGCGCTGCTTCGGCGCTGTAGTGGACGGCGTCGACACCGGGAATATGCGTCGCCAGCTCGGCCAGGTTCTGGCGGCTCGACTTGGCCTGGTAATAATTCCACTGGTTGGCCGCCTCGGTCTTCTTGATGGCGGCGTCATTCTTGTTCATCGCCGCGGCGCTCTCGGTAGAGCCGGCCTGGTAGCTGAACAAGGCGCCGACGGTCGCCATGATTGCTGTCATCACCGCGATCTTGCCGGCGAAATTGTCGCCGCTGCCATGGGCATGCTCGGTGACATGCTCGATATGGTGCTCATGCGGGCTGGGAACTTCGAATTCTTCGGACATGGCGTTTGATCCCTGAAAAAATTGTTTAGCGATTGTATCCGGCGCCGGCCCGGTTGCCGATGCCGTAAACGTAAAAAAGCCGGCTGAATCATCTTGTCCGATTCAGCCGGCTTTTTTTGCCCGCATGCCAAGGCGACAAGCATCGCCTCGGCTCGCAGCCTACGATCAGTAGGTGTAGAACATGCGCTGGATTTCTTTGGTGTTGCTGGTCTTGGTCAGCGCCAGCATCAGCAGGATGCGTGCTTTTTGCGCATTCAGCGTATCGGCCACCACAAAGTCCAGTTCGTCATCGTTGGCTTCGCCGTTGCGCGCCACTATCCCTTGGCCGACGCGGCTGGCGCGGACAATGATCACACCCTTCTTGCGGGCTTCGACCAGCGGCGTTTTCATCTGCGCGGCAATGCTGCCGTCGCCGACGCCAGCCTGGATGATGCCCTTGGCGCCGGAAGCGACTTGAGCGTCGAGAGCGGCGCGGGTCATGTTGGCGTAGCCGTAGATGATGTCAACCTGCGGCAGCACGTCCAGCTTGCTGACGTCGAACTCCGTGTCGACCGTGTTCTTGCGGGTCGACTGGCGGTAGAAATAGGCCTTGTTGCCCTGGATGTAGCCCAGCATGCCGAGTTCGGTCGACTTGAAGGTGTCGGTGGTCGAAGTATTGGTCTTGCTCACTTCGCGCGCAGAATTGATCTGGTCGTTGAGCGACACCAGCACGCCCTTGCCGATCGCATCCTTGCTGCCGGCCAGCAGCACTGCGTTGTACAGGTTGATCGGGCCGTCGGCCGAGATCGCGGTCGAAGGACGCATGGCGCCGACCACCACTACCGGCTTGCGGCTCTTGACGGTCAGGTCAAGGAAATAAGCGGTTTCTTCGATAGTGTCCGTGCCGTGGGTGATGACGATGCCGTCCACGTCCGGTTGCGCCAGCAGCGCGTTGACGCGCCTGGCCAGCTTCAGCCAGTGGTCGTTGGTCATGCTTTCGCTGGCGATCTGGAATACCTGCTCGCCTTTGACATTGGCGACTTTCTTCAGCTCAGGAACCGCTGCGATCAGCTTTTCCACACCCACGGTAGCCGAGGTATAACCCACGGTAGTGGTGCTGTCGGCGCCGGTGCCGGCAATCGTGCCGCCGGTGGCGAGGATCATGACGTTAGGCAGCTTGGCCTGGCTGTCCTGCGCATGCGCCGCGGAAGTCGACAGCAACAAGGCGCCGAGCATCATCAGCGCATAGGAATTGAAACTGCGGTTGAGGGCACGCAGTGAAAGTTTGCGGGTAGACATAAATCTCCTGATCTGTTGATAGTTGTGGACCGCTGGCTGAGCTGGAAAGCGGTCACGCGGCAATTCAACGTTCTGCAACGCGTTGCCGCGCCGCGGAACTGTAGCTAAAGTCGGCAATGCGATCTAATGCAATTTATGCATAGGTTTATGCATAATTATTATATGCCTTCGATCCAGCCAACAGTGCTCGTCCAATCGTTTGTCTTGCCAAAAACGTATCAGCAAGAATCAGGCCCGTCAGGCGGCGAGCTTGGCTTCCGCTTCGCGCGTGATATGCAGCTCGCGCATCGGGAACGGGATCGAGCAGTCCACCGCCGCCAGCGCGGCTTGCACTTTTTGCGCAATCGACCAGCGCACGTCCCAGTATTCGGAGGTGGTGGTCCAGGCCCGCAGGTTGAGCATGACCGCGCTGTCGGCATGGTCGGTGACCACCACGAACGGCGCCGGCGTCGCCAGGATGCGCTCGTCCGCCAGCAGCAGTTCCTTCAGGGCCTGGATCGCGACCGCCGGATTATCCTTGTAGCTGATGCCGATCGGCATGTCGATGCGGCGCGTGTTGTTGCGGCTGAAATTGGTCAGCGCGCTGTTCCACAGCTGGTTGTTGGGCGCAAACAGGCAGATGCCGTCGGCCTTGGTCAGCTTGGTGGCAAACAGGCCGATTTCATCGACGGTGCCTTCGATGCTGCCGTTGGAGATGTATTCGCCGACCTGGAACGGCCGCAACAGCAGCAGCATCATGCCGGCCGCGATGTTTTGCAAAGTCCCTTGCAAAGCCAGGCCGATCGCCAAACTGGCGGCGCCCAGGACGGCGATGATGCTGGCGGTCTGCACGCCGAACTGGCCGAGCACGGCCACCAGCGTGATCAGGCGCACCAGCCACAGCAGCACGCTGCGCAGCACCGGACGCAAGGTGGCGTCCAGGCTGGCGCGCGCCATGACCCGGTCGAGCGCATTGGCGAAACGCGACGACAGCCACCAGCCGACTGCCAGCGTAAAGATCGCCAGCACGGCATTGAGGCCATAGTGCAAGGACGATTCGAGCAGGAAATTCCAGATCGAAGAGAGTTGGTTGACGGCTAATATGTTCAAGGGCAGCTCCTGTTGCTTGTATGAAATAACACGGACTAGTGGACGGTAACAGCCGATTCGATCCGCGTATCGAGCCCTCTATGTTACCAGTTGCTCCCGGCACAACCCGCGAATCCCTGCCAGACCGCCCCGGGTTTGCTACCATATGGCTGATTCGCCAACCCGCGCAGCCGCAGCACTTACTTTCTTTTAGCGACACAATGAGCAAATTCTGGAGTCCCATCGTCAGCCGCCTGACGCCCTACACCCCCGGCGAACAACCGAAGCTAAGCAAGCTAGTCAAGCTCAACACCAATGAAAACCCGTACGGCCCGTCGCCGCTGGCGCTGGAAGCCATGCGCGCCGAACTGGGCGACAACCTGCGGCTGTATCCGAACCCGGACGCCGAGCCGCTCAAGCTGGCGCTGGCCGAACAGAACGCCGCGCACGGCATCACGCCGGCCCACGTATTCGTCGGCAACGGTTCCGACGAGGTGCTGGCGCATGCCTTCCAGGCCTTGCTGCAGCATGAGCAGGCGATCCTGTTCCCGGACATCAGCTACAGTTTTTACCCGACTTACTGCGGCCTGTACCAGGTGGCCTACCGGACCGTGCCGCTGGCCGCCGACTTTACGCTGCGGGTCGACGACTACCTGGACAGCGCCGCCGGCGGCATCATCTTCCCCAACCCGAATGCGCCTACCGGCTGCCTGCTGCCGCTGGCCGAAGTCGAACGGCTGGTGGCCGGCCAGCCTGACTGCGTGGTGATCGTGGATGAAGCCTATGTCGACTTCGGCGGCGACAGCGCCATCCCGCTGGTGGCGCGCTACCCCAACCTGCTGGTGGTGCAGACCTTGTCCAAGTCGCGTTCGCTGGCCGGCTTGCGGGTCGGTTTTGCGATCGGCCATCCGGACCTGATCACCGCGCTGGAGCGGGTCAAGAACAGTTTCAACTCCTATCCGCTGGACCGCATGGCGATCGTCGGCGCCACCGCGGCGATCAAGGACCAGGCCCATTTCGACCGGACCCGGCAGGCCGTCATGGCCAGCCGCGAGCACCTGGTCGGCGGCCTGGCCGCGCTCGGTTTCGAGGTCCTGCCGTCAGCCGCCAACTTCGTGTTCGCCCGCCATCCGCGCCACGACGGCGCCAAGCTGGCGGCCCGCCTGCGCGCCGACGGCATCATCGTGCGCCATTTCGGCAGCGCCCGCATCGCCCAGTTCCTGCGCATCACCGTCGGCACCGACGACGCTTGCCAGGCTTTGCTGGACGCCTTGCAGACGCACCTGAAAGACATGCCTGCCGACTTCTGACCGTCGCCGTGGGTGGCGCTGCGCCACCCATCGCCATTTCGCCGTTTCCAGCGGCTTTCAACTCCTTCTGCAATGTCCAACCCAATCGCGCCGTCCGCCGTCAACACCCGCATGCGCCGGGCAGCCTTGCCGCTGCTGTTTCTGATGGTGGGGGTAATCTACGCCAGCTGGGTATCGCGCATCCCGGCGCTGCGCGACCACCTGCAGCTGGACCCGGCCAGCCTCAGCCTGTTCCTGCTGGGCGGCGGCATCGGTTCGGTCGCTTCTTTTCCGCTGGCGGCATGGCTGATAGGCCACTATGGCGCGCGCCGCGCCTGCTGGTATGCCGGCCTGGCGCTGCTGCTCGCCATCCCCTGCCTGGCGCTGGCGCCGTCTCTGCCATGGCTGATGCTGGCGATGCTGTGCCTGGGCGTCTGTTCCAGCTGCTTCAATGTGGCGATCAATGCGCTCGGCGCCGAAGCGGAAAAGATCGCGGGGCGCTCGATCATGTCGCAGCTGCATGCCTGGTTTTGCGTCGGCACGCTGTCCGGCGCCTTGCTCGGCAGCGTCATCGCCGGCATGGAAATCAAGCCGCTGCTGCATTTCGGCCTGGTCGCCCTGTGTGCGCTGATTCCACTGCGCCTGTGCTACCGCGCACTGCCGAATGACCGGCCGCAATACATCGCCGGCAAGAAACACTTCGCGCTGCCGCACGGCCCGCTGATTGCGCTCGGCGTAGTCGCCTTCGGCGGCGCCATCGTCGAAGGTTCGGTGGCCGACTGGAGCGGCGTCTACATGAAAGACCGCCTGTTCGCCAGCGACGGCGTGGCGCCGCTGGCGTTTGCCTTGTTTGCCGGCATGATGCTGCTGACGCGCATGGTCGGCGACAAACTGAAGGAAGCCTTGGGCGCGCGCCGCGTAGTTGCGGGCGGCGCCTTGATCGCGGGCCTCGGCATGCTGATCGCCTTGGTCGCCAGCCAGATTCCTTTGGCTATTGCCGGCTTTGCGCTGACCGGGGTCGGCGTCGCCACCATCTTCCCCTTCATCTTCAGCGCCGCCGGCCGCCACGGCCCGACCGCGCTGGCCGGCGTCACTACCATGGGTTACACCGGCGGCCTGATCGGTCCGCCCATCATCGGTTTCCTGGCGCACGGCTTCGGCCTGCCCGCGGCCTTGTCGCTGGTCGGCCTGCTGTGCATCGCGGTGGCGCTGGCTGCCGGCCGCGCCAGGTGGCTCGAATGATGTCGCTAAGCTAAAATAGTTGCTCGCGCAGATGTGCCGACCAGCGCCAACCCACATACATGGAGTCCACATGACGCTTGCCTTGTTCCCCCATTCCCTGATCCGCCGCCTGGCGCTTTGCGCCGCCGCCGGCTTTGCCCTGGCTGCCTGCGCCAGCACGCAGTCAGCGGCCAGCAGCGATGCCGCACTGGCGGCATCGCGCTGGGAACTGACCGGCTGGACCGGACATACCGTGCCGCATGGCGACAACGGCGAGCCGGTGATCCTCAACTTCAGCCAGGAGAACGGCAAGGGCCGGGTCAGCGGTCGCGCCGGCTGCAACCAGTTTTCGGCGCCCTACTCGGTGCGCGGGCCGGGCCAGCTGACGATCGTGGAGGCGGTGACCACGCGCATGGCTTGTCCCGAACCGGCAATGCAGTTCGAAGCCGATTTCCTCGATAAGCTGCAAGCCGTCGATCAATACAAGATCGCCGGCCAGCAGATGGAGATGAAGACCCTGGACGGCCAGACCTTGAGTTTCCATGCGCGCGAAAAACCGGGCGCCGCGGCAAAAATCAAGTTCGTCTATGTGGCTTCGCAAAAAGTGCCGTGCAGCGCTGGTGTGATGCGCACCACTTGCCTGCAGATCCGTGAACGCAAGGAAGACCCATGGCAGCTCTGGTACGGCAACATCCAGGGTTTCAATTTTGAACCCGGCATCGCCTATCGCCTGCGCATCCTGGAAGAACAGGTGGCCAATCCGCCGGCCGACGCCAGCTCCATCAAATGGACGCTCGACATGGTGGTGGAACAGGAAGTGGTCAAGAAATAATGACGCAATCGACGCCGCACGGCCACAGTTTGCCGCAGCCGCAGTTATCGTTATTACTGCTGCCCGGCTTCATGCTGGACCAGACCCTGTGGGACGACATGCGCGACGGCCTGGCGCAGCTGGGCCAGCTGCATTTCGGCGATCTCGGCCAGGACGATTCGATCAGTGCGATGGCGGCACGTGTCCTGCAAAACGCGCCGCCGCGTTTTGTCCTGGTCGGTTTCTCGATGGGTGGTTATGTAGCGCAAGCCATCATGCAGCAAGCGCCGGAACGGGTAATTGCCCTGGCCTTGCTGAATACCTCGGCGCGCCAGCAAGATCCGCGCGAAATCGCCGGCAACAAGGTGCAACTGGAACTCGCCCGGCAAGTGCCGTTCAAGGGACTGACCAGCCGCGCGCTGGCGTCGTCGCTGCATCCGGACCATGCGCATGACAAGGTGCTGCTGGACCGCCTGCAGGCGATGGCCCTGCGCAACGGCAAGGAAGTTTTCATCCGCCAGCTGTCGGCGCTGCGCAGCGACGGTTACAGCGAACTGCAGAACATCCGCTGCCCGACATTGGTCGTGGCCGCTAGCCACGACCAGCTCAGCAGCCTGGCAGAAGCGCAACAGATGGCGGCGCAGATTCCCGGCGCCGCCATGGTGCTGATCGAAGACTGCGGCCACATGACGCCGCTGGAGAAACCGGCGCAGCTGCTGCAGATCCTGTCCGGCTGGCTGACGCCGATAGCAGCGTCAATGTAAGGCGATTACAACGCCAGGCGCTTGCGGGCTGCCTGATATTCGGTCTGCAGACGATCGACCATCTGCGCTACGCTGGGCACGTCGTCCATCAGGCCGACGCCCTGGCCGGCGCCCCAGATATCGCGCCAGGCCTTGGCGCCGGTGCCGCCCGAACCGAAATTCATCTTCGATTTATCGGCTTCCGGCAGGTTGTCCGGATCGAGGCCGGCATTGACGATGGATTTCTTCAGGTAGTTGCCGTGCACGCCTGTGAACAGGTTGGTGTACACCACATCGGCCGCGGTCGATTCCACGATTGCCTGGCGATAAGCGTCGTCGACATGGGCTTCCTTGGTCGCCAGCCAGCGCGAGCCGATGTAGGCAAAGTCGGCTCCCATGGCCTGCGCCGCCAGGATCGCATCGCCGGTGGCGATGGCGCCCGACAAGGCGATCGTTCCCTTGAAAAATTTACGCACTTCCCCCACCAGCGCAAACGGCGACAACGGTCCGGCATGGCCGCCGGCGCCGGCGGCCACCAGGATCAGGCCGTCGACGCCAGCTTCCAGCGCCTTTTGCGCATGGCGGATCGAGATCACGTCATGCAGCACGATGCCGCCATAACCGTGGATCGCATCCATCATTTCCGGCGGCGGTGCGCGCAGGCTGGAGATGATGATTGGCACCTTGTGCTTGACGCAGACCGCGACATCGTGCGCCAGGCGGTCATTCGACTGGTGGACAATCTGGTTGACCGCAATAGGTCCCACTTTTGCATTCGGGTGTTCAACCTGATAGGCAGCCAGCTCGGCTTGCAGGTCAGTCAGCCAGACATCCAGCAGCTCCGCCGGCCGCGCGTTCAACGCCGGAAACGAGCCGACGATGCCAGCCTTGCATTGCGCGGCCACCAGGGCCGGGCCGCTGGCGATGAACATCGGCGAACCGATGACGGGAAGGCTCAGGTTTTGCAGCGCAACTGGCAGTGCCATAACGACCTCTGGTAGTGGATATCAAGAGTTTTGATTATAGGGAGAAAACACCAATAAAAAGTACGATCGTGCTAGATTTTGTCCTCTAAAACCGGCATTGGCCTGGCTGTTTGCCGCCGGTCCAAAGCCAGTTTAATGTCGATTGCACAAGAAACCGTCGCATATTTCTGCTGCCCCGGCGCGCACCAGCTGCGCCACGGTCCATGCGCTCAGATCGGCCTCGCTGAGCTGCAGGTGACGCTGGTTGGCAACCGCCACCAGGGGCAGGCCGGCCAATATCTGCGGGACCTCGGTCAACTTGATCCGTTGCCGTTCCAGCAGCAGGAATTTCAGCAGCACCTTGATGGCGTTCTGCGCGTTGCGGCGCGGATCGGCGGCCAGGTAATCAAGACGCGAGAACGCCGTATCGAGCGCTGCGGCGACGCCGCTGAACGGACCGCCATGGCCGGGAATCACCAACCGCACATCCAGGGTAGCGATCAGTTCCAGCGTCGCCCGCTCTTCGGCAAAACCCGATGCGCCCTCCAGTTCCGGAAAAATCACGCCAAAGCCGTTTTCCCACAAGGCGTCGGCGGAAATCAGGATGCCCTGCTCCTGGCAGAAAAAAATCAGGGAATGCGGATCGTGGCCGGCTGCCGCCAGCACCTGCCATTCCATGTCGCCCAGCGTCAGCCGGTCGCCGGCTTGCAGGGTGGCGTCGAAACCGAAACGCGCACATTGCTGGCCGGTGCCGCTGTAGCTCAGCGCATCCCTGTCCCATGCGCGCACCTGTTCGGCTTGCGCAGCCGGAATCGCGGTGTGGCAACCGTATGCCTGCTGCAAAGCGGCGTTGCCGCCGCAATGGTCGGAATGCAGGTGGGTATTCAGCAAACGGTCCAGCGGCCGTCCCTGCAAGCCGTGCGCTACCAGCGCCACGGTTTGCGCCGCATGGCTCAGGTAGCCGCTGTCGATCAGCGCGGTCTGCTCGCGGCCCAGGAACAGGATATTGTTGGAGGACAGCCAGCCGCGCTCCAGCACGCGCATGGTCGGCGGCAATTGCAGGGCCGTCATGCCAGCTCCCGGCGTAACGCGATCTGTTGCCAGATGCTGCGCTTCTGTTCATCGCTGGCGCAGCTCCATGCGGCAATTTCGTCCAGCGTGCGCAGGCAGCCGTCGCACAGGCCGCTGGCCGCGTTCATCACGCACACATTGATGCAGGGCGATGCGCTGTAATCCTGGCCGGGCTCATCCTTGGCGCTATCGGCCGGCTTGATTTGCTTGTTTTCCACGTTGTCTCGAAATATTCTGTTGTTTGTGCCCTTAATCCTATAATACGCGACACCACTGCTCTCCATGGCGACCACCCGCATGCTCAATATTCTACTGGCTGAAGACGAAAGCGCGATTGCCGACACGGTGATCTATGCGCTCGGCAGCGAAGGCTTCCAGGTCCAGCACTGCCTGCTCGGCAGCGCCGCCCTGCAACAAGCACGCAGCGGGCAATTCGACCTGGCGGTGCTGGACGTCGGCCTGCCGGACATGAGCGGTTTCGACGTCTGCCGCGAGCTGCGCAAGTTTTCTTCGCTGCCGGTAATTTTCCTGACCGCGCGCGGCAGCGAGATCGACCGCCTGATCGGCCTCGAAATCGGCGCCGACGATTACATGGTAAAACCCTTCTCGCCGCGCGAACTGGCGGCGCGCATCCGGGTCGTGCTGCGGCGCTTGAACCAAACACCGGCCGCCGACGCAAGCGCATCGCCGCCAATCGTACTGGGCGAATTCGAGCTGGACCAGGCCGGCATGCGCATCCGCTATGCCGGCCAGGCTTTGCAGCTGACGCGCTACGAGTACCTGCTGCTGAACATGCTGCTGAGCCGGCCGGGCGGCATCTTCACCCGCCGCCAGCTGATGGATTCGATCTGGCATGACGCTCCGGACAGCACCGACCGCACCGTCGACACCCATGTCAAGACCCTGCGCATCAAGCTGAAAGCCGTCGCTCCGGCTGCCGATCCTATCCAGACTCATCGCGGCCTCGGTTATTCGATAGAACTGGCGCCGAACGGCAAGCAGGCGCCGACGTGAAACTCGGCATCCGCATCCTGCTCGGTTATTTCCTGATCGTCGGCCTGGCCGGCGTATTCATCCAGCGCGTATTCCTCGCGGAAGTGAAACCGGCGGTGCGGCAGGCGATGGAAGATACGCTGGTCGACACCGCCAATATCCTGGCCGAGCTGGCGGCCGACGACATGAAACAGAATCGTATCGGCGACGGCAACTTCGCCGGCCGGGTGCGCGAATATGCCCATCGCGACATCAATGCAAAAATCTGGGGCTTTCGCAAGACCACGCTGGATTACCGCATCTACGTCACCGACCTGAAAGGCATCGTGCAGTTCGACTCGACCGGGCGCGCTGTCGGCCAGGACTATTCGCGCCGCAATGACGTCTACCTGACCCTGCAAGGCAATTACGGCGTGCGCTCGACGCGCGATGTCGACAGCGACGAACGCAGCACCGTCATGCATGTGGCGGCGCCCATCATCGACAATGGCAAGATGATAGGAGTACTCACCGTCGCCAAACCCAACAACACCTTGCAGCCCGCGA
Source organism: Collimonas fungivorans (assembly GCF_001584145.1). Taxonomy (NCBI): domain Bacteria; kingdom Pseudomonadati; phylum Pseudomonadota; class Betaproteobacteria; order Burkholderiales; family Oxalobacteraceae; genus Collimonas; species Collimonas fungivorans. Next base: position 5,366,907 of record NZ_CP013232.1, read on the forward strand.
TTTCCCAAAGCGAAAGAACCATCGTGCGCTGGGGCGTTTTATTGCTGGTGCTGTCGCTGGCGGTTGGACTGGCAGTCACTTTGTGGATCAGCCGCTCGCTGGGCGCATTGCAGCGCTACGCCCGCGCCGTCACCGCCGGCGAACGGGCGCAACCGCCAACCAAAGGCGCCAGCGAAATCGTCGAACTGGGGCGGGCGCTGGAGTCGATGCGGCAAAGGCTGGAAGGCAAGCAATACGTCGAGCACTACATCCACAGCCTGACGCATGAAATGAAAAGTCCGCTGGCGGCGATCCGCGGTGCGGCCGAGCTGCTGGATGAAGACCTGCCGGCGGCTGAGCAGCGCCGCTTTGCCCATAATATCCGCGGCCAGTCGCAGCGGTTGTCGGAGCTGATCGAAAAGATGCTGGCGCTGGCAGCGATCGAACACCGGCAGGCGCTGGAAAACATCGTCGCCGTCGATCTCGGGCAATTGCTGGCGGAAGTCATTGCACTGCTGGAGCCTCGCCTGCAGCAGGCTAAAGTGACGGTGCAGGTCGCCAATGCGCCTGAGCTTCCGCAAATCCGCGGCGAGGTATTCCTGCTGCGCCAGGCCCTGCTCAACCTGCTTGAGAACGCCATCGATTTTTCACCGCCCGGCGGCGCGATCACGATACAAGCCGATACCAGCACCGCCGGCGCCGTCACGCTCGCCGTCGCGGATAACGGTCCCGGCATCCCGGACTATGCGCTGGAGCGCGTATTCGAACGCTTTTATTCGCTGCCGCGTCCCGCCAGCAATGAGAAAAGCACCGGCCTCGGGCTCTGCTTCGTGCAACAGGTGGCGCAACTCCATCACGGCCAGATTACCTTGCACAACCGCAGCATCGGCGGCGCCGAAGCGCGGCTGACGCTGCCGCTTGAGCCGGCCTAGGGCAACTTCACATCCGCTTCACAGTCACCTCCAATTGACGCCGCACAGCCGCCGTCATCGATTCACACACTCTCCCTACACTGGCAATCAGCGTGACGCCTTGTCACTTTGAACCGAACGAGAGAGACCATGAACCGACCCTTGCTGCTCAAACTGCTGGCGATTATTGTTCTGACCCTGTTGATCCTGATACCGCTAGGCCTGATCCGCGACACCGTACAAGACCGGCAGCAGCACCGGCAAGAAGCCATTGCCTCGATTGCCGCCAGCTATGCAGGCGGACAGACCATCACCGGTCCGGTGCTGGTGGTGCCGTATAAAATCAAGATCGACGAAGTCGCGCAGGACGCCGAAGGCAAGAAAACCTATCGCAGCCGCAATGAAAACCGGCAATACCTGTTTTTCCCGAAAGACCTGCAAATGCAGGGCAAGCTGCTGCCGGGCGAACGCTACCGCGGCTTGCACAAAGTGCATGTGTATGAATTGCAGAGCAGCTTCAACGGCCGCATCGACTACCAGCTGCCGCCGGCCGCGCAGCTGGCCGCCGACCAGATCACCTTGTCGCATCCTTACCTGGCGATCGGCATCAGCGATGTGCGCGGCTTGCTCGGCTCGCCTTCGCTGAAACTGGGCAACCAGGCGGTGGCGCTGGAGCAAGGCGCAGGCAGCCTGGGCAAAGGCATGCATGCGGCCTTGCCGCAGCCGGGCCTGGCCGAAAACGGCAGCCTGGACGTGTCGCTGGCCATGACCGTGGCCGGAACCGAGAGCCTGGCGATCACGCCGGTCGGCGACAACAACCGGTTTGAATTGTCTTCCAGCTGGCCGCATCCGCAGTTCGGCGGCAGTTTCCTGCCGCGTACCCGAGATGTCACCGAACAGGGCTTCCGTGCGCTGTGGGAGGTATCGTCGCTGGCTTCGAATGCACAACGCCAACTGCGCAGCGGCGACGACAAGGGCGGCGTTGAAAGCCTGAACATACAGCTGGCCGAACCGGTCAACATCTACTCGCAGGCAGACCGCGCCACCAAATACGGCTTGCTGTTCGTGCTGCTGACGTTCGTTGGTTTCTTCATTTTTGAAATGATCAAGCAGCTGCCGATCCACCCCATCCAGTACCTGCTGGTCGGATTAGGACTGGCAATCTTTTTCCTGATGCTGGTCAGCCTTTCTGAACACATCGCTTTCTGGATGGCCTACCTCGCCGCCAGCGTCGCCTGTATCGGCTTATTGAGCTTTTACCTGAGCCAGGTGCTGCGCAGCGCCGCTCGCGGCCTGGGTTTCGGCGCCATGCTGACGCTGCTCTACGGAACCCTGTACGGCTTGCTGATTTCGGAAGACAACGCCCTGATGCTGGGCAGCCTGATGCTGTTCGTGATCCTGGCGGTGATCATGATCGTCACCCGCAAGATCGACTGGTACCAGACCAATGCCCAGATCGCCAAGCCTGGCTGATTTGCCCGCACATCACCTATCTTCTAACGACACGAGACTACCGACATGGACGATCCAAACGCCTGGACTGCCAGCGAGCTGGCAACCATTATTTCCTTTTCCAGCCTGCTGCTATATTGCCTGCTTTGCTCTAGCTGGCTTGCCTTCAGGAGCCGCAGCTACCCTTGGTTCTGGCGCGCCTGCGCAACATCGATCTGGTGCGGCATCGGCTTGCTGATCCTGGCAGTCAGGGTTGACAGCGGCGTGGTAATGCCGCTGGCGTTTGCGGCAGGCACCTGGCTATTGCTGGCAGGGATGGCCGCCGCCAGCACCAGAAGCGCGGCGGCATTGTGCATGTATTTGCTGAAGCGCGGCGGCGCGCAATATTCCGGCTAGGTCCGCAACGCCACATCCGCCACCGGCGCCGCAGTCATCGTCACCAGTTGCTGCGGCGTCAGGTTGAACACTGCGTGCGGATGCCCCGCCGCCGCCCAGACGCTATTGAGCTCCAACAGATCCCGGTCGATCAGCATCACCGTCTTGCCGACATGGCCGATAGGACAAACGCCGCCGATGGCGTAGCCGATGCGCTCCTTGACGAAGCGCGCATCTGCCTTGCCAAGCGGGCCGACCAGCGCCGCCACTTTGGCCTCATCGACGCGATTGCTGCCGCTGGCAACTACCATCACGGCGGCATCATCGAGCAAACGCCGGAACACAATCGACTTGGCGATCTCGGCGACGCTGCAGCCCAGTCCCGCGGCTGCTTCGGCTGAAGTCTTGCCGGTTTCAGTCAGCATAACGACCTGCTTGTCATGTCCCATTGCCGCCAGCAGGTCGGCCACGCGCTGGGCGCTGTCAGGAAGTGCATTCATTCGAATTTCATTTCATTGGCAATTTTCGGGTTCAAATACGACACCTGAAAGCAGCTTATTTGGCAGCGTCAAAATATTGAGCATGGAGTTTATCGTAGGTCCCGTCAGCCTTGATAGCTGCCAAACCATGGTTGATTTTTCCCAGCAACGCCGTGTCGCCCTTCTTCACCGCAATGCCGAAAAACTCTTTCGGGAAATTATCGTCCGTCACCATCCGGATGCCCTTGACCTGGTTGTTGGCCAGATAATGCACCACCGCACCCTTGTCGGCGATGACAGCGCTGACGCCGCCGGTTTCCAGTTCTTTCAAGGCCAGCGGGCTGGATTCGAAGCGCTTGATGCTGGCATTGTTGTCGCCTGCCAGTTTCTGCATTATTTCATCGCCGGTCGAACCTTGCAGGACGCCGACCGTCAGCGGCTTGAGATCGGGAATCTTCTGGATTTTCGAATCGAGCGGCACGACGATGACCTGCCCCGCTTCAAAATACGGATCCGAAAAATCGACAGTCAGCTTGCGCTTCTCGGTAATCGTCAGGCCGGACATGATGATGTCGCGGTCGCCATTCGCCAGCGCGCTGAAAATGCCGTCGAACGGGGTATTGACGAATTTGACCTGCATGCCTTCTTTGGCCGCCAGCGCCTTCATGATGTCGATGTCGAAACCCACCAGTTCCTTGTTCTCGTTTTCGGATTCAAAAGGCGCGTAAGTGGCGCCGGTGCCGACCACATATTCCTTCACCGTCGCGCCGGCCGCCGGCTTGTCTTCATGCTTGCCGCATGCGCTTAATCCGCTCAGCGCCAATACGGTGAGCATGAGCGAGGCTGTCTTGATTACGGTGCGTTTCATATGACTTCCATTTCCTGTCGATGAGCTAACGATATTTCTTAAGCGATGCGTTTTGCCGCGATGGCATTGCCGGCCCGGCTGACTGCCTTGCGGCCCAGGTGCGCCGAAATGAACTGGCCGGCGTCGACTACCGCATCGAGATCGATGCCGGTTTCGATGCCGAGTCCCTGCATCAGGTACAACACGTCTTCGGACGACACATTGCCGGTCGCGCCCTTGGCATACGGGCAGCCGCCCAGGCCGGCGACCGACGAGTGGTAGATCGAAATGCCGACTTCCAGGCTGGCGTAGATATTCGCCAGCGCCTGGCCGTAAGTGTCGTGGAAATGACCGGACAGGCGTTCGATCGGGAATTCCTGCACCAGCCTTTGCATCACGGCGTGGACCTTGTTCGGGGTGGCGACGCCGATGGTGTCGGCGATATCGATTTCGTCGCAGCCGAGGTCGCGCAGGCGGTGCAGCACGTCGACCACCGAATCGATGCCGACTTCGCCCTGGTACGGACAGCCGAAGGCGCAACTGATGCTGCCGCGCAGGCGCTTGCCTTCCTGCTTGGCGACTTGCGCGACTTCGCGGAAACGTTCTATCGATTCGGCGATCGAGCAGTTGATGTTCTTTTGCGAGAACGCTTCCGACGCCGCGCCGAAGATCACCATCTCGTCGGCGCCGGCTGCGAGCGCGGCTTCCAGGCCCTTCATGTTCGGCACCAGGGCCGAATAGATGACGCCCGGCTTGCGCTGGATGGCGGCCATCACTTCGCTCGAAGTCGCCATCTGCGGCACCCATTTCGGCGAGACGAAGGAAGCGGCCTCGATATTGACGAAGCCGGCTTTGGTGAGCTGGTCGACCAGCGCAATCTTGACGCCGGCCGGGATGGTTTCCTTTTCGTTTTGCAGGCCGTCGCGCGGGCCGACTTCAACGATTTTTACCTTGCTGGGGAATGTCATGTCATCACCTTTCAATAACCTTTGCTGCGGTCGACTACGCCGTTCACGCTTTTGCCCTGTTCCAGCGCATGGATCTTGTCGCGGATCTGCAGGATGGTGTCCTGGTGCAGCGACAATGCCGAGATATGCGGCGTGACGCTGATGCGCGGTTCTTGCCAGAACGGATGGTCGGGCGCCAGCGGTTCATGTTCGAACACGTCCAGCGTCGCCCCCGCGATCTGCCCTTCCCGCACCAGCGCCAGCAAGTCGTCTTCGACCACGTGGCCGCCGCGGGCGACATTGACCAGGTATGCACCGTCCTCGCCCTTTTGCAGTTTCTGCAGATTCTGGCGATTGACTATGCCTCGCGTCGATTCAGTCAGGGGCAAGATGCATACCAGCATCCGCGATGCACGCAGGAACGCGTCCAGGCCTTCGTCGCCGGCGTAGCAGGATATGCCTGGCAAATCTTTCGGGCTGCGGCTCCAGCCGTTCAGCGGGAAATCGAAATGCGCCAGCGATTCGGCGATGCACGAACCGAGCACACCGAGGCCGAGGATGCCGATACTGAAATCGCGCTTGTCGGGAGCCGGCAGCTGCTTCCATTCGCCGCGTGCGGCTTGCTCGCGGTATTTGTCGAAGCGGCGGAAATAGCCCAGGACTGCGTGCGTCACGTATTCCGCCATCTGGATCGCCATGCCGCCGTCGTCGATGCGGATCAGCGGGACATTGGCAGGGATGGCGTCGCCCAGCTGCAGGATGGCATCCACGCCTGCACCGAGGTTGAAGATGGCTTTCAGGTCGTTGCGGCCGCGCAGCATGGCTGCGGGCGGGCGCCATACCAGGGCGTAGTCGGCGGGGGCATTGTCGCCTTCTTGCCAGAAGCGGATGTCGGCTTTGGGCAGGGCTGTGCTGAAGTCAGCCATCCAGCTTTCCAGGCCGCTGCCGGGGGGGACGTAGAACAGGAGTTTCACTATTTATTCCTCAAACTATCTTGATGCTTGCGTAAAACGAGTGCGACGGTTTGTACTCCGTGGCCCGTCAATTAGGGTCAGAGTAATTTACGACGATGAAACTGTCGTAAAAAAACTCTGACCCTAATTAACTAGTCAAGCTGGCTTGAATACCAGCAGCTGGGCGGATTCGCTCACTTGGTCGCCTACTGCGTACAGCAATTCTTCTACCAGGCCATCGGCCGGAGCGGCGATTGTGTGCTCCATTTTCATCGCTTCCATGATCAGTAATGGTGCGCCTTTTTTTACTTGTTCGCCCTGCGTTACCAGCAGCGCGACAATCTTGCCCGGCATCGGCGCTGTCAGGCGGCCGCCCTCGGCTTCAGTGTCGCCGGCATGCAGCAGCGGGTCGACGTAAGCCAGCGTGTAGTGGCTGCCGGCGTAGAACACGTGGAACTGTTCGCCTTCGCGCACCACGGTGCCGGCTACGGTCCTGTCGCCGAGACTGATTTCGATGGCGTTACCGTCTTGCTGCAACACGGTCATCTGCCTGAAAATCTGTGCCTCGAACTGTTCATGGCGCAGCAGCCAGCGCCCCGCTTCGTAGGTGACGTCGAGCGGACTGGCTTTGCCGTCGTCGACAAACGCCAGCCGGCGTTGCAGGCTGCCGTTGAGACGCCAGCCGTCGGTGCTGGTCCATGGGTCGCTGCCGGCGTTGTTGGCTGCGTTGCGCTCCGACAGCAGCAGCGATGCTGCCGCCAGCGCCAGAACTTCGATCTCCACCGGCATTGCGGTGGGAAACAAGGTGCCGTGATGACGTTCGATCAGGCCGGTATCCAGGTCTGCTTCGGAGAAGGCTTTACCGGCGATCAGGCGCTGCAGGAATTTGACGTTGCTGGCGAGGCCGACGATCTGGTATTGCGCCAGTGCGCTCGACATCGCGGCCAATGCCTGCTGCCGGTCCTGGCCCCAGACGATCAGCTTGGCGATCATCGGATCGTAGAACGGCGAAATGGCGTCGCCTTGGCGCACGCCGGAATCGATGCGCACTATACTGGCACTGGATTGGCTGACTTCAAACTCGCTGGCCGCAGGCGTGCGCAGATGGCGCAAAGTGCCTATCGACGGCAGGAAGCCCTTGTCCGGGTTTTCGGCGTAGATCCGCGCTTCCAGCGCATGGCCGCTGAGTTGCAGTTGCTCCTGCTTGAGCGGCAATGGTTCGCCTGACGCTACCCGCAACTGCCATTCGACCAAGTCGAGGCCGGTAATCATTTCCGTCACCGGGTGCTCCACCTGCAGGCGGGTGTTCATTTCCATGAAATAGAAAGAACCGTCCTGGTTGGCAATGAACTCCACCGTGCCGGCGCCGACATAGCCTACCGCCTTGGCGGCCGCTACCGCAGCTTCACCCATGGCGCGCCGGCGTTCTGGCGTCATGCCTGGCGCCGGCGCTTCTTCCAGCACTTTCTGATGGCGGCGCTGCACCGAGCAATCGCGTTCGAACAGGTAGACGCAATCGCCCTGGGTATCGGCAAACACCTGGATCTCGATGTGGCGCGGACGGGTCAGGTAACGCTCCACCAGCACCTTGTCGTCGCCGAAGCTGTTGATGGCTTCGCGTTTGCAGGAAGCCAGCGCAGCCTTGAAATCGGCGCTTTGCTCAACGATGCGCATGCCCTTGCCGCCGCCGCCGGCGCTGGCCTTGAGCAGCACCGGATAAGTGATCTTGTCGGCCTGCTGCTGCAGGAAATCGGCATCCTGGGTTGCGCCGTGATAACCGGGCACCAGCGGCACCTGGGCTTTTTCCATCAGCTCCTTGGCGGCAGACTTCGAACCCATCGCCGAAATCGCACTGGCCGGCGGACCGATGAACACCAGTCCAGCCTTGGCGCAGGCCTGGGCAAACTGCGCATTTTCGGACAGGAAACCGTAGCCGGGATGAACTGCCTGGGCGCCGGTAGCCAAGGCTACCTCGATGATCTTGTCGGCGCGCAGATAACTTTCCTTGGCTGCGGCCGGTCCGATCAGCACCGCCTCGTCGCATACAGCGACGTGCTTGGCGCCGGCATCGGCATCCGAATACACGGCCACGGTCTTGATGCCCATGCGGCGCGCGGTGGCTGCCACGCGGCAGGCGATCTCGCCGCGATTGGCAATCAGTATCTTGGTAAACATGCGGTCTCCCCCTTTGTTGGTTTTATTGTGGCTGGGTGTTGCTGTCGGCGGTGACTTCGCAACGCGCATCGAATGCCGATGAACGCGAGTGCATGCCGAGTTTTTCCAGCAAGGCGCGGTCTTCTTCCACTTCCGGATTGCCGGTGGTAAGCAGCTTGTCGCCATAGAAAATCGAATTGGCGCCGGCCAGGAAACACAGCGACTGGATCGCCTCGCCCATCTGCCGGCGGCCGGCGGACAAACGCACCCGCGCTTTCGGCATGGTGATGCGGGCCACCGCCACGGTACGCACGAATTCGAACAGGTCGATCGGGTCGATGCCGTGCAGCGGCGTGCCTTCGACCTGCACCAGGTTATTCACCGGCACCGATTCAGGATACGGCTCCAGGTTCGCCAGCTGCGCCACCAGGCCGGCGCGCTGCAGGCGCGATTCGCCCATGCCGACGATGCCGCCGCAGCAGACCTTGATGCCGGCGCCGCGCACGCTGTCGAGCGTATCGAGGCGGTTCTGGTAATCGCGGGTAGTGATGATGTCGCCGTAGATTTCCGGCGCAGTATCGAGGTTGTGGTTGTAGTAGTCGAGGCCGGCGCCTTTCAGGCGTTCAGCCTGGCCTTCGCCCAGCATGCCCAGCGTTGCGCAGGTTTCCAGGCCGAGCGCCTTGACTTCGCGCACCATTTCTTCGACCTTTTCCAGGTCGCGGTCCTTCGGTTCGCGCCATGCGGCGCCCATGCAGAAACGGGTGGCGCCGTGCGCCTTGGCTTGGCGCGCCGCTTCCAGCACGGTGTCCAGCGGCAGGATCTTTTGTGCGGCGACGCCGGTGTCGTAACGCGCTGCCTGCGGGCAGTAGCCGCAATCTTCCGGGCAGCCGCCGGTCTTGATCGACAGCAGGGTCGCCAGTTCGACTTCGTTAGGATCGAAGTTTTCGCGGTGGACTTGCTGCGCCTTGAACATCAGTTCGTTGAACGGCAGGTTGAACAGGTCGAGCACGGTTTGCACCGGCCATTTGGCGTCGGCTGGCAGCACCATAGGTTTGGCGGCTGGCTGGAATGTAATTGGTTGCGATGACATGATCTGACTTCCTTTGTGTTGAGGGAATACGGTTAAATAAGGTTGGCTGCGGATGGCCTCGGCCAATCCGGCAAACGTGAAAAATCCAGATGGCTGGCCGCAGCTTCGACCAGCGCCCTGGCGGGCAGCTCGTCCATGCGCGGCACATGACCTAGAAATGGGGCATCGATGCGGCTTTTGAGTGCCGCGATATTGGCGTCGGCGTTAAGCATGGCGGCGTCGACCGTATTGGCGACCCAGCCGGCCAGGCGCAAGCCGCGTGCGGCAATCGCTTCTGCCGTCAACAACGCGTGGCTGATGCAGCCCAGCCGCAAACCCACCACCAGCACCACCGGCAAGCCGAGCTGCTGCGCCAGGTCGGCGGTATCGTGGGTATCGTTGAGCGGCACGCGGAAGCCGCCGACGCCTTCGACTACCACGGCATCGGCCAGCGCTGCGATCTGCTGATAACAGGAAAGGATATGCGCCAGTTCTATCGTCCGCTGTTCCTGCTCTGCGGCGATATGCGGCGCGGTAGCCTGGCGCAACAGGAACGGCGTGGTCAGTTCCTGCGGCAACGGCACGCTGGCTTCCGCTGCCAAGACATCGGCATCGTCGTTGTGCCAGGCGCCGTCGCGCAGTTCTGCGCCGGCGGCAACCGGTTTCATGCCGGCGCTGCGCACGCCCGTTTTTGTCAGCCCGTGCAGCAGAGCGCCAGCGATCAGCGTCTTGCCGATTTCGGTGTCGGTGCCGGCGATGAACCAGGCAGCCTTTGGTGTATTGGCGATTACCTTACTCATGGCCGATCACGCTTTCGAAAACGGCGGCGGTGCGGGCTGCCAGCAAATCGATTTCCTGGTCGTCCAGGATATACGGCGGCATCAGATACACCGTCTTGCCTATCGGCCGCAGCAGCAGTTCATGCTCTATCGCGCTGGTGAAAAAACGGCGCGAGAAAGTCGCGGCCAGGGCCTTGTTGTCGATCACCGCATCAAAAGCCCAGATCATGCCGCGCTGGCGGAAATGGCGCACTTGCGGATGCTGCGCCAAGGGCGCCAGCGCTGCCGTGATGCGTTGGGCGCGCTCGCGGTTGGCGTTGATGACGTCGTCTTCCTCGAAAATCGCCAGCGTCGCCAGCGCAGCGCGACAGGCCAGCGGATTGCCGGTGTAGGAATGCGAATGAAGGAAACCGCGCGCCAGGTCGTTGTCGTAGAAGGCGCGGTAGATTTCGTCGCGCGTCATCACCAGCGACAACGGCAGGTAACCGCCGCTGATGCCTTTCGACAGGCATAGGAAATCCGGCCAGACTGCCTGCTCTCCGGGGGCGGCAGCCTGTTCGGACGCAAAAAAGGTGCCGGTACGACCGCAGCCGACGGCAATTTCGTCAAAGATCAGATGGACTTTGTAACGGTCGCACAATGCGCGCAGCTCACGCAGGTAAACCGGATCGTGCATCGCCATGCCGGTGGCGCATTGCACCAGCGGCTCGATGATGATGGCGGCGATATGGCTGGAGCGCTGCTGCAGCAGTTTTTCCAGCGTGGCGGCGGCGCGCAAGGCGACGTCGGCGGCGCTCTCGCCGTCACGCGCACCGCGTGCATCGGGTGAAGCCACCACATGCGCCTGCCGCAGCAAGGGGCCATAGGCGTCGCGGAACAAGGGCACGTCGGTAACCGCCAGCGCGCCTATGGTTTCGCCGTGATAACTGCCTTTCAGGCAAACGAATTCCTGCTTGTCGGTATAACCGGCGTTGCGCCAGGCATGGAAACTCATCTTCAGGGCGATCTCTACCGCCGAAGCGCCATCCGACGCGTAGAAACAATGGCCCAGCACATTGCCGGTGCGTGCCGCCAGCTGCTCCGACAGCTGCACTACCGGTTCATGCGTGAAACCGGCCAGCATCGCATGTTCCAATTGGTCGAGCTGGTCCTTCAGTGCGGCATTGATGCGCGGGTTGGCGTGGCCGAACAGGTTGACCCACCAGGAACTGATGCCGTCCAGGTAGCGTTTGCCGTCGGTATCATACAGCCAGGCGCCGCGGCCGCGGCTGACCGCGATCAGCGGCACCGATTCGTGGTGCTGCATCTGGGTGCATGGATGCCAGACGCTGTCCAGGCTGCGCTGGACCAGGCCCGGCCGTGCTGCGGATATGGCCGCCTTATTTGTTACATTACTCAACTGTACTCCTCGCTATGCGTCGCGAATCCGCGTCTGCATGATTTTCGGCCAACGCATGCAATGCGTTGATCAACTGATCCACTTGTTCGATGCTGTGCGCCGCCGACAGCGATATGCGCAGGCGGGCCGTGCCCTTCGGCACGGTCGGCGGCCGGATCGCCGGCACCCAGATGCCCTGCTCGCGCAAGCCCGCCATCAGGTCCAGCGCCAACTGGTTATCTTCGACGATCAACGCCTGCACCGGCGTCTCGGATGGCAGCAAAGGCCATGGCAAGCTGGCCAGTCCGCTGCGCAAACGGGCAATCAATACGCGCAAATGCTGCTGGCGCCAGTCTTCCTCCTGCATCAGCCTGACCGCCGCCAGCAAGGCGCTGGCCAGCATGGGCGGGCTGGCGGTAGTAAACACATAGGTGCGCGCCCGCTGCAGCAGCCATTCGATCAGCAGCGCATCGCCGGCGATAAAAGCGCCGGCCACGCCCGCAGCCTTGCCCAGGGTTCCCATGTACAGGATGCGCTGCGACTGCAAACCGAAATGCGCCAGGCTGCCGCGTCCTTGCGGACCCAGCACGCCAAAACCGTGGGCGTCGTCGACCAGCAGCCAGGCATCGTATTTTTCACACAGCGCCAGCAATTCCGGCAAGGGCGCGATATCGCCGTCCATGCTGAACACCGCATCGGTGACGACCAGCTTGCGCGGGTGCTCGCTCTTGGCCAGAAGCTGCTCCAGCCTTGCCACATCGGCATGCGGATAGACGCGGAACTGCGCGCCCGACAAACGTGCGCCGTCTATCAGGCAAGCATGGTTGAGCCGGTCCGAGAAGACGACATCTCCAGGGCCGACCAGCGCCGGGATGGCGCCCATGTTGGCCATGTAGCCGGTCGAAAAATGCAGGGCGCGCGGCATGCCGGTGAATGCCGCCAGCGCCAGTTCCAGTTCTTCGACCACGCTGGTATGGCCGCTGATCAGGGCCGACGCGCTGGCGCCGACGCCGTATTGGTCGAGCCCGGCCTGCGCCGCGGCACGCAGGGCCGGGTGGTTCGCCAAGCCGAGATAATCGTTGCTGCAAAAAGCCAGGTATTGCCGGCCCTCGGCGTCCAGCAGCGGCCCTTGCGGCCCGTCGACGATACGCCGCTTGCGCAGCAACTTCTGCTCTTGCAGCGCTGCCAGCTGATCGCGGATTTCCGTTAGCAGATCAGGCATACAGCACTTCCGCTGGTTTTACGTGCGCAGTCGCCGCCGGCCGAGCGAATTGCAGCGGCAGCTGGTTCAGGCTGCGGTACACCGCATTGCCGCCCCAGGATTGGGTCGCGCCAGCCAGCCGCAGCTGCGGCAAACGCTGCATCACGCTGCGCATGGCGATTTCCGCTTCCAGGTAGGTCAGCGTGGCGCCAATGCAGACATGCGGGCCGTAACCGAAGGACAGGTGGGCGCCCTGGTTGCGCTGGATATCGAGCCGGTCCGGATCGGTGAATTTGGCTGGATCGCGGTTGGCTGCGCCGATCAGCGGGATCACCAGGTCGCCCTTTTTCATCCGCTGGCCATGCATCTCGACATCGACCTTGAGGCGACGCCCGGTGTACTGCACCGGGCTGTCGAAGCGCAGCAGTTCCTTCAGGGCTGACGGCAGCAGCGCCGGCGTGTCCTGCAAGGCTTGCCATTGTTGCGGATGCTGCAGCAGCGCCAGCATGCCGTTGCCCAGCAGGTTGCGTGTGGTTTCATGGCCGGCGAACAGCAGCGTGCAGCACTGCGCCAGCAGTTCCTTGGTGGTGATGATGCCGCCGCTGGCTTCGGCGCGTATCAGCTGGCTCATCAGGTCGTCGCCGAGTGCGGCCCGGCGCTGCGGCAGCAGCTGGCGGAAATATTCGTTCATGGCGACCAGGCTGGCCTGGGCCGCGCGGGCGATTTCCAGGGTCGGCGTCGGGCTGCCGATGAAAGCTGCGATATCGTCGGACCAGGCGACGAATTCGCTGCGGTCTTCGGCGGCGATGCCGAGCATGCCGGCAATCACCAGCGCCGGCAGGGGGCGGGCGAAGTCGCGCATAAAGTCGAATTCGGCAAACTGCCCCGGCGCGGCGCCAGCAGCCTTGGCCAGCACCTGGTCCAGCAGGCGGTCGACGATATCCTGGATCTGCGGTCCCAGTTCCTGCAATGCCGACGGTTTGAAGCCAGCATTCATGACCTGGCGCAAGCGTGTGTGCTGCGGCGCGTCCACGAACAGCAGCGAGCGCGAAAAAATGCGCTTGAACTCACGCAGTTCGGTCAATGCTTCCGGGCCGCTGCTGTTGGCCCAGCCGCCAGCACGGCGCACCGAGAAACGCGGATCACGCAGCACGCTGGCGACATCGGCATGGCCGGTCAGCAGCCAGGCGCCGCCACAGAACTCGGGGCTCCAGTGCAGCGCACCCGCGGCACGCAGGGCGTGGTAGGCGGGGTACGGGTTGTTCAAAAAATCTTCGTTAATCATTTAATATCTTTTTCCTGCGCTTACTTTGGCAAAATCGTTCAGCAAGGACGTGATTGTATGTGATCGCGCCGCAATCACTGCAGCCAGGACGGTTTGCGCTTCTCCAGGAAGGCGCGCACGCCCTCCCGGCCTTCGGCGGAAGCGCGGATTTTGGCGATTTCTTCCACGGTGTCGGCGATCAGTACTGCCGTCAGCGGCTGGCCCGCAACCGCCCGCACCAGGCGCTTGGCCTCGGTGACGGCGTTAGGGCTGGCCGCCAGCAAGGCCTTGAGCAGCACAGCCACGCTTTCATCCAGTTTCTCCGCTGCCGCTACTTCATGCACCAGGCCCAGCTTTTCGCCGGTTGCGGCGGAAAACCGTTCGGCGGTAATGAAATAGCGGCGTGCAGCCGACTCGCCGATTGCCTTGATGACGTAGGGCGAGATGGTCGCCGGGATCAGGCCTATCTTTACTTCCGACAGGCAGAACTGCGCCGTATCCACCGCCGCCACGATATCGCAGGCTGCCACCAGGCCCAGGCCGCCGGCGTAACAGTCGCCCTGCACCTTGGCGATCACCGGCTTGGGACATTGGTAAATGGTGCGCAGCATGGTCGCCAGCAGTGCGGCGTCGGCGCGGTTCTGCTCCGGCGTGTAGTCTGCCATCGCCTTCATCCAATTCAAATCGCCGCCGGCGCAGAACGCCGCGCCATTGGCGGCCAGCACAATCGCCCTCACCTCGGCGGCGCTGCCCAGTTCGGCAAAGGCGTGGGTGATTTCGGCGATCATGGTTTCATTAAAGGCATTGCGCACATCGGGCCGGTTGAGGACGATGGTCGCTATCTGGGGTGCATGCTGTATTGCCAAAGTTTGATAAGTCACTTGTTCGTCTCCGCTTGTCGCATAGCGACGGTCCAGTAAATGAGATCGAGTTCCGGGCACGCATGGCCCATCCCGGTCAAAGCCGCAGTAAGTTGACCGCGGTGGTGAGTCCCATGATTGAATACATGCCCTAGAACTGGCGCAAATGGCGCCACGGCCGCTACGCCGGAGGCTCTGTTGTAATGCAGATCGCGATCAAAAGTTTGCACCGGATGGTCTGTCAGCCATTTTTCCCAGCGACCGGCCGCCTCCCGCAAAGCCGCAGCTAGTGCATCGCGCTCGCTTTCCAGTTCGACGTCCAGCGCCATCTTCAACGAGACGCCGTCGGCAATACGCGCGTACCAGTGACGCTCGCCTACCAGCATATGGTTGAGCGTGCCGTGCACTGAGCCAAAATACAATCCACGATCCTGACGATATTCAGCCTCGTTGACGGCCTTGATATGGGCCAGCAATTGGTCGGTAGCCCAGACGTGATAGCGGGCCAGCGTTGCAAAATATTGTTGCATCATTTGGTCAATGGCTCCGCAGGAAATCCGTTCCGTCCCAGGAACTCGGCCACCAGCGGTTCCCAGATGTTCAGGCCGGATACAAACAGCATGTGGCCGTTCTTGGCGAACGGCGGCAGCAGCTTGAATTCGGCCTGGCCGCCGGCCTTGTTGAACGCTGCATACCAGGCCTGGCTGTATTGCGGGCCGAAATACAGATCGTTTTCGGTATATATCCACAGCATCGGCACCTTGGCGGTCTTGCCGAATTGCGCGTACATGCTTTCCAGCTTGGCGCCCTGGCACGGCACGCCGGGATGCGTCTCGGGATCGCCGCCGGAGCCGCCGGCAAAATTGATCGCCGCCACCAGGCCCTGGGGCATCTTGGCGGCGGTGGCGGTAGTTGTATAACCGCCCACTGACTGGCCGACCAGCAGCACCCGCTCAGGATTGACGTACGGCTGCTGCTTGGCATACGCCAGCACCGCCAGCACTTCATTGCTGGCAGCCTCCGCCATCGGTGCGTAATCTTTGTCACGGCAGCCGCCGCTGTCTTCCGGATCAGGCTCGACGCCGGTATCGCCGTAACCTAGCCGGGTCGGCACAAACACGGCAAACCCGCGTTCGGTGAAGAAACGCGCTTGCTGGGTGTAGCGGAAACGTCCGGGCGTGGAACGATCGCTGCCGCGGCCATGATTGATGATGACGATTGGAAACGGTCCAGCGCCGGCAGGCTTGAATTGCGTCACGATGAGATTGCCGTTGACGCTGCGGCCGTACAGGTTCTTGACAGTCACAGGCAGGCGGCTCACCGCTTCATTGAGATCCTGCGCCAACGGCTGAACCTGCTCCGCGGCATGGCCGGACCAGGCCGCTGCGCACAGGCAGCAGGCCAGCACATAATGCGTCCGCAATTTCATGAGTGCTCCATAAATCTGTCCGTCATTTCCCATCGCTCCAGTTGAGCCATTCCGGCCTGCGGCCAATCAATCCTGCTTTGGCGCCGCGGCTGTATTGTTCAAACCCTCTATCCTGGCCAGCTTCGCCTTCAGATCCACCACTGCCCGCGTCGCTCCGGCATGGCATTCAAACTCGGTGGGGCTGTCCATGACATTGACATGGTTGTAGTAGCTGACAATGCCGACCGCCGCGTTGCTTCCTCTGCTGCGCGCCTGCAGCACCAGATTGGCCATCGCCCGTTTGAAAGCCCGGCGGCAGACTACTTCGTCCTCGTAACCGTGCTTGAAACTGGGCTGGATTTCACCTCTGGCCAGGATTTCCTCTCCCACGAATTTCATGCCTTCAGGCACAGCTGCCGCACCGAAGATGATCACCATGTCGCCCTCGTCGCTCGCTTCAGCCGGATCCTGGCTCGCCTGCGCAGCTGTGTTTTTCGGCATTACCTCGCTGACCGGCAATATCAGCCTGGTGTTGCGGCCTTGCGCCGCGCCTTGCCAGCACATAAACATGCAGGCAAGCGCCAGGGTCAGGCAATGCGCTTTGGAGAATTTGTTCATTATTGTTTTCTTATCCCTGTTGGTAATGCATTTACATCCGGAACACACCGAACCTGGTTTCCGCGATCGGTGCGTTCAGGGCTGCACTCAAACCCAGTCCCAGCACTTTGCGGGTATCGGCCGGATCGATCACGCCGTCGTCCCACAAGCGCGCGGAAGCGTAATACGGATGGCCCTGGTGTTCGTACTGATCACGGATCGGTTTCTTGAAAGCTTCCTCTTCCTCCGCGCTCCAGCTGCCGCCCTTGCCTTCGATGCCGTCGCGCTTGACAGTGGCCAGCACGCCGGCGGCCTGCTCGCCGCCCATCACCGAGATGCGCGCATTCGGCCACATCCACAGGAAGCGCGGCGAATAGGCGCGGCCGCACATGCCGTAGTTGCCGGCGCCGAAGCTGCCGCCGATGATGACGGTCAGCTTGGGCACCGCGGTGGTCGCCACCGCGGTCACCATCTTGGCGCCGTTGCGGGCGATGCCCTCGTTTTCGTAGCGGCGGCCGACCATGAAGCCGGTGATGTTCTGCAGGAATACCAGCGGGATCTTGCGCTGCGAGCAGAGTTCGATGAAATGCGTGCCTTTCAGCGCCGCTTCCGAAAACAGGATGCCGTTGTTGGCGACGATGCCGACCGGCATGCCGTAGATATGGGCGAAACCGCAGATCAGCGTAGTGCCGTAACGCGCCTTGAATTCGTCGAATTCGCTGCCGTCGACGATGCGCGCGATCACTTCGCGTACATCGAAGGGCTTGCGCGTATCGAGCGGGATCACGCCGTACAGTTCCTGGGCCGAGTATTTGGGTTCGGCCACCGGGCGCAGCAGCGGCCCTGGCGGTTTCTGGCGGTTCAGGTTGGAGACGATGGTGCGCGCCAGCGACAGCGCGTGCATGTCGTTCTGCGCCAAGTGGTCGGCCACGCCGGACAAGCGAGTGTGGACATCGCCGCCGCCCAGGTCTTCGGCGCTCACTACTTCTCCCGTCGCGGCTTTCACCAGCGGCGGCCCCGCCAGGAAAATCGTGCCCTGGTTCTTGACGATGATCGACTCGTCGCTCATCGCCGGCACATAAGCGCCGCCGGCGGTGCACGAGCCCATCACCACGGCGATCTGCGGAATGCCCTTGGCCGACAGGTTGGCCTGATTGTAGAAGATGCGGCCGAAATGGTCGCGGTCCGGAAAAACTTCGTCCTGGTTGGGCAGGTTGGCGCCGCCGCTGTCGACCAGGTAGATGCAAGGCAGGTTGTTCTGTTCGGCGATTTCCTGCGCCCGCAAATGCTTCTTGACGCTGAGCGGATAGTAGGTTCCGCCCTTGACGGTGGCGTCATTGCAGACCACCACGCATTCCTGGCCGGCGATGCGGCCGATGCCGGTAATCACGCCGGCGGCGGGCGCGGCGTCGCTGCCATCCTTGTCCTTGTAGACGTGATACGCCGCCAGCTGGGAAAATTCCATGAACGGCGTGCCGGGATCGAGCAGCATCTGCACCCGTTCGCGCGGCAGCAGCTTGCCGCGCGCCACGTGCTTGTTGCGCGCGGCCTCGCCGCCGCCTTCGGCGATCTGCGCTACTTTCTGGCGCAGGTCGTCGACCAGCAGGTTAAGCGCGTTGGCGTTTTGCTGGAATTCTTCGCTGCGTGGATTCAGCTTGCTTTCTAACTGGGGCATTGCGATGTCCTTTGTCTCTTGTTTTTGGAACCATTCTTTTGGAACGATTTTTACGCAGTGTGGATGTCGTTGAGCTTTAGCTCATCTTTCATCGCTTCACGGATCTTGAATTTCTGGATCTTGCCGGTCACCGTCATCGGGAAAACCTCGACAAACCGGATGTAGCGCGGCACCTTGTAGTGGGCGATCTGGCCCTGGCAAAAATCGCGCACGGCTTGTTCGTCCGCGACCTGGCCGGGGCGCAGGATAATCCAGGCGCACAGTTCTTCGCCGTATTTCCGGTCCGGCACACCGACCACCTGCACATCCTGGATCGCCGGATGGCGGTACAGGAATTCTTCGATCTCGCGCGGATAGATGTTTTCGCCGCCGCGGATCACCATGTCTTTCATGCGGCCGACGATATTCACGTAGCCTTCGCTATCCATGGTCGCCAGGTCGCCGGTATGCATCCAGCCTTCATCGTCGATCGCTTCACGCGTCTTTTCTTCATCGCCCCAATAACCGTGCATCACCGAATAACCCTGGGTGCACAGTTCGCCGGAACTGCCGATCGGCATGATCGCGCCCGATTCAGGATCGACGATTTTCACCTGCAGGTGCGGCTGTACCTGGCCCACGGTGGAGACGCGTTTCTCCAGCGGCGTATCGGTCATGCTCTGGCAGCTGACCGGGCTGGTTTCGGTCATGCCGTAGGCAATCGTGATCTGTTCCAGGTGCATGTCGCGCACTACCCGTTTCATCACCTCGATCGGACACGGCGAACCGGCCATGATGCCGGTGCGCAGGGTCGACAGGTCGAATTCGGCAAAACGCGGATGGTCCAGCTCGGAAATGAACATGGTGGGCACGCCATGCAAGCCGGTGCAGCGCTCTTCCTGCACCGCCTGCAGCACCGACAGCGGCTCGAAGCCGTCGTTGGGATAGACAATCGTCGCGCCGTGCGTCAGGCAGGCCAGGTTGCCGAGCACCATGCCGAAGCAGTGATATAGCGGCACCGGGATGCACAGCCGGTCCTGCGCCGTCAACTTCATCGCCTCACCGATGAAAAAACCGTTGTTCAGGATGTTGCGATGGGTCAGCGTCGCGCCCTTCGGAAAACCGGTGGTGCCGCTGGTGAACTGGATGTTGATCGGGTCGCTGGCTTGCAGGCGCGCGCCGATCTCGGCCAGGCGCGGATCGGCGGCATCGCCGCTGGCGATCAGGTCGGCGAAACGCAACATGCCCGGCGCCTCGTCATGGCCAAGCTGGATCACGGTTTTCAGGGCCGGCAGACGCGCCGCCTGCAATGCTCCCGGTGCTGCGTGCTGCAACTCCGGCGCCAGCGCACGTATCATTTCCAGGTAATCGCTGGTCTTGAAGCTGGTCATCGAAATCAGGGCCTTGCAGCCGACATTGTTGAGCGCGTACTCCAGTTCGCTGACCCGGTAGGCCGGATTGATGTTGACCAGGACGATGCCGGCATAGGCCGTGGCCAGTTGCGTCAGCAGCCACTCGGCATTGTTGTGCGACCAGATGCCGATGCGGTCGCCCGGCTCCAAGTCAAGCTTGAGCATGGCGCTGGCCAGCTGCCGCGCCTGGCTTTGCAGTTGCCGGTAGCTGAGGCGGACCTGCTGGTGGCGCGACACCAGTGCGTCGTTGGCGGCCACCCGCTCCACCATTTCATCGAAAAAAATGCCGATAGTCTGTTCGATCAGCGGCATATCCTGGCTGCCGCGATCGATGCTGGAATTCAGTTGTCTCATAATCTTGTCTCCTGTTATGGCTGCCGGTGTTTTCCGTAGCGGTTTTTATTTTTCCGGAAAACTGCCATCGACATAAAACCAGCATGGCCGGTTTTCTGTTCCAGTTTCGCTTTCGCGCACAAAGCGGCTGATCTCGTGCAAGCGCTGCGCACGGCCGTCGATCTTGTAGCGCGCCACGAATTCCACCGTCGCGCTGTCGCCCTCGGCCTGATGCTTGCGCACCTCCAGGCCCAGCCACTTCAACCCGGCCTCGGCGGCGACCGGCTCGGGCGGGCGGGTGCTGCGGTGCCATGTCGCCTGCAGGTACGCTCCCTTGTCCATGACATAAGCGCTGTAGCGGGAACGCATCAACGCCAGCGCGGTCGGCGCCGTTTCTGCGCCGCTGTGATAGCGGCCGCAGCACTGCGCATAATCGCCGCCGCCGCAGGGACACTCAATTGCCTTCTCTTTCAAATCTTGCCATCCCTCAGGAATGCTTCGAGCTGGTCGAAGCGGTCGAAACCCCAGAACGATTCGCCGTCGACAATCACGAACGGCGAACCGAACACGCCGCGCGCCATCGCCAGGTCGACCTCCGCCTTCAGCTGGTTCTTGATAGGCTGGCTATTGATGCCGTCGCTCAGGCCAGTAGTGTCGATGCCGCTGTGATGGCCGATTTCCAGCAAATGCATCGGTTCGCCGATATTGACGCCGTCGACAAAATAAGCTTTGTAAATCTGCTTGGCGAACTTGATGGCTTTGTCTTCGCCTAGCTTGCCGCGCACCCACAGCACGGCGCGCGCTGCCGCCTGGGTGGAAATCGGGAACGCGCCGGGACGCTTGTAGGGAATGCCGTGGAAACGTGCGCTGCGTTCGAAATCGTGGAATGAGTAGTCGCCTTTGATCGGCACCTGCGCCAGCGGCGCCGAGCCGGTAGTCTTGAATACCGGGCCCAGCAGGATAGGATGCCATTCGACATCGCGCTCGTATTTTGCCGCCAGCTCATCAATATGGGTAGCAGCGAAATAACCATACGGAGAGGAAAAATCGAAGTAGAAATCAATTGCGGCAGCCATCTTTTTGCACCTTAATTGTTTAAATCGCAATTCAACAGGATCAATAACAAAGATCAGCGTGAATCCGCGGAAATTCCACGGAAAAACGCTGATCCATTTACTGCATGCTACGGTGCTGCGCTAGCGGTGACCTACGTCCCTCAGACCAGTTCGACAGCAATCGCGGTGCCTTCGCCGCCGCCGATGCACAGCGACGCCACGCCGCGCTTGCCGCCCTTGGCTTTCAAGGCGCCCAGCAACGTGACGATGATGCGCGCGCCGGATGCGCCGATAGGATGGCCGAGAGAACAGGCGCCGCCGTGAACGTTGATCTTGCTGTGGGGGATGTCGTGTTCTTTCATGACAGCCATCGGCACCACGGCGAACGCTTCGTTGACTTCGAACAGGTCGACATCGCTGTTCTTCCAGCCGACTTTCTTGTACAGCTTTTCAATCGCGCCTACCGGTGCGGTAGTGAACCATTCCGGCTCTTGCGAATGGCTGGCGTGGCCGACGATACGCGCGATCGGCGTGCAGCCGAGTTTCTTGGCGGTCGATTCGCGCATCAGCACCAGTGCAGCAGCGCCGTCGTTGATCGAGGACGACGAAGCGGCCGTGATGGTGCCGTCTTTCTTGAACGCAGGACGCAGCGAAGGGATCTTTTCCACCTTGGATTTTTGCGGGCCTTCATCCTTGTCGATCACGGCTTCGCCGGCGCGGCTGGTGACGGTCACCGGCGCGATTTCCCATTTGAAGGAGCCGTCGGCGGTTGCCGCCTGCGCGCGCTGCGCCGAGGCGATGGCAAACGCATCCTGGTCAGCGCGGCTGAAATGGTACTTGGCGGCGCACTCTTCGCCGAATGTGCCCATCGAACGGCCGCCGCCGTTTTCCAGCTTGGAATAAGCGTCTTCCAGGCCGTCCAGCATCATGTGGTCGAGGATCGTGCCGTGGCCGACGCGGTAGCCGCTGCGGCCCTTGGGCAGCAGATAAGGCGCATTGGTCATCGATTCCATGCCGCCGGCGACCACTACTTCATTGGTCCCTGCCAGCAAGGCGTCGAACGCGAACATGGTGGCTTGCATCGCCGATCCGCATACCTTGGAAATGGTGGCGGCTGTGGCCGATACCGGCAAACCGGCCTTGATGGCTGCCTGCCGCGCCGGCGCCTGGCCCTGGCCGGCTTGCAGCACATTGCCGAACAACACGGCATCGACCTGCTCCGGTTTCAGGCCGGCGCGCTCCACGGCGGCCTTGATCGCCACTGCGCCCAGGTCGCTGGCGGTCAATGACGAAAAATCACCCTGAAACGCACCCATTGGAGTACGTGCTGCACCGACGATAACGATTGGGTCATTCATGTTGTTTCTCCAGATTACGACAACTTGTAAGCAACTTCGGTATCGCCTCCTGTTGCGATTCCCGCGAGCGGCTTTGCTGCCTGGTTGGTTAAAAATAAAGCGGTTCGGCGTTGTTACTGCCTAAATTACTGTTTACATTGCTGTTGAATCAATTTTGCGTATGGGTAAACCGGCATTCCTGCGGGTACGGAAAAACGTCGTCGAAATGTCCTTCAAGTATGTGTTGCTTGTGTTGTTGCCAATATTGCTGGGTCAACAAGTCCGCATGGTGCTTGATAAAGTATTTTTTCACGTTCTGGTTCCCGAGAAGAAATACACCGAATTGTTCCGGAAAGACATCGTTCTTGGCGATGGAATACCAGGGCTCGGCAGACATCTCGTCTTCCTCGTTACGCGGCTGCGGGATAGTCCTGAAATTGCAGTCGGTAATGTATTCAATCTCATCATAGTCGTAAAACACGACACGGTTATGGCGCGTCACGCCAAAATTTTTGTACAGCATGTCGCCCGGAAAGATATTCGCGGCGACCAGTTCCTTGATGGCGTTGCCGTATTCGGTTATGCCATGTTCCAGCGCCGCCTGGTCATCGTTTTGCTCAGCGTTGTTGAGATAGATATTCAGCGGCATCATGCGCCGTTCGATATACAGGTGCTTGATGATGATTTCGTCGCCGTCTTCTTCGACCACCGACGGCGCCACTTGTTTCAGCTCGGCCAGCAGTTCGTCGGCGAAACGCGCGCGCGGAAAGGCCACGCTGGAATATTCCAGGGTATCGGCCATGCGGCCGACGCGGTCGTGATGCTTGACCAGCAGGTATTTTTCCTTGACCAGCGCATTGGTGGTTTCCTTGGGCGCCGGGAAATAATCCTTGATGACCTTGAACACGTACGGAAACGAGGGCAAGGCGAACACCACCATCACCAGCCCGCGGATACCGGGGGCGATCTCAAAATGGTCCGACGAATGCCGCAGATGGCGCAGGAAATCGCGGTAAAACAGCGCTTTTCCCAGCTTTTGCAAACCCAGGATGGTGTAGATCTCGCTGCGCGGCTTGTTCGGCAGCAGGCTGCGCAAGAACTGCACATAAGCTGACGGCACCTCCATGTCGACCATGAAGTAGGCGCGGGTGAAAGAGAACAGGATGGCCAGTATCTTGCTGTCGAACAGCACCGCATCGAGCACCAGCTTGCCGTTGCGGTCATGCAGGATGGGCACCACGAACGGATATTCGCGCGGACCGTTGATCATCTTGCCGACCACGTAAGCGCCCTTGTTGCGGTAGAACAGATTGGACAGCACCTGGATCTGGTGATTCGGCTCCAGCGATGTGGCGCTGGCGCCGAACGCCTGCGCAATGCGCTCTTCGGCCAGCGCGACGTCGCGGTCGAGGTCGGCGAACGGGCGCTGCAGCTGGAAATTGGTGATCAGGCGCTTAAGCGTGTAATGTAAACCGTCCTTGGCCGGGTAATACACACGGTAAGTGGGCAGGGCCTCGTCGGTGTCGATGTATTCGGTCGACACCGCCGGCCGCACGAAAATGAAATCGTTATGGAAATAGGTGCGGTGCAGGATGTTGCAGCAGACCGAGTTGAAGAAGGTCTCGGCCAGCTCCGGCTGCTTGTGGTCGGTCAGCATGCCGATGTAATGCAGCTTCACTTCACGCCAGACCTGGTCGGTCAGGTCGCTCTGGTCGTATTCGTCTTCCAGCGCCTGCACGCACTCATGCACGCGCGCGTCATAAAAGCCGATCCGCTCGCGCGCGGCGAGCTGCGCGGTTTTCCAGTCGGCGCTTTCGAAATGCTGCTTGGCCAGCACGCTGGCTTCGCGGAACAGGCGGTAATGCTTGTCGAAACCGTCCAATATCATGCGCGCAGTATCGAAAGCGATCTGCGACGACAATAATTTCGGAAAGTTGGCCGACGTGATCACAGCGCGAACCGCTCCTTCCAGCCAGCCAGCATCGACAGGCTGACGCCGATGCCGCCGCACACCACGATCAATGGCCGCTGGTATGGCGCCAGCGCCGGCAGTTTTTCGTAAGCGACGGCCAGGGCTGCGCCGCAGGCCGGCTCCACCAGTGTGCGCATCTGGTCGGCAAACGCCAGCGTGGCGCTTACCGCCTGTTTGTCCGTAACCACGACGCTGTGCACTTCATGGCGCTGGGTCCAGGCGAAACATTCCGCCGCCACGCGCTTGGCGGCCAAGGTAGTGGCGATCGAGGTGATCGCCGGCAGCGTCACCAGTTCGCCGGCCGCCATGGCGGCATTCAGCGACGCGGCGCCTTCGGTTTCGGCGACGATCAGGGGAATATGCGGCAAGCCGTTGCGATGCAAGCCGCTCAGCACGCCGCTCATCAGGCCGCCGCCGCCAACCGAGCAGATGACGACATCGAAATCGACGCCCAGCTCGCGCGCCTGCAGCACCGCTTCGTCGATCATGGTGGCGTTGCCATCCCAGATATCGGGGTGATCGAAAGGCGGGATGTAGATGCTGCCCGGCTGCTCGCACAACTGCAGCGCCAGCTGGTTGGCTTCATCCCAGCCGCTGCCGTGGACGATCACCTCGGCGCCGATATCGCGGATACGCTGGCAGACTTCCGCGGCGGTGGTCTGCGGCACCACGATGGTGGTCTTGACGTCCAGCGCCGCGCCGGCAAACGCCGCCGCGAAGCCGGCATTGCCGCCCGACGGGCACACCAGGTGGCTGGCGCCGCCGGCGACGGCGCGCTGGCACAGCAAACCTATGCCGCGCAGCTTGAACGAGCCGGCCGGCTGGGTGTTTTCCATCTTCAGCAAAACTTGCTTGTCGAGCGCGACGGAAAGTTGCGGATGTCGCAGTAATGCGGTGTGGATATGCAGTGAAGTCATGTTCCTGACGCTGTGGTTTCGTTGTTCCGGCGCTGTTGCGTTTCTGTCAATTGTGCCATCAAATCAAAAGACTACAAACCGTTTATTTGATCAGCGGGTTTCCGCAAACAATTCGCGGCCGATCAGCATGCGGCGGATTTCGCTGGTGCCGGCGCCGATTTCATACAGTTTGGCGTCGCGCCACAGGCGTCCCACCGGGTATTCGTTGATGTAGCCGTTGCCGCCCAGCGCCTGGATCGCTTCGCCAGCCATCCAGGTGGCTTTTTCCGCCGAATACAGGATCGCTCCGGCGGCATCCTTGCGCAAGGCACGGGCCGCGGCCGGGGTCTTGGCGCGGTCGCAAGCCTGGCCTACTGCATATACATAAGCCTTGCAGGCCATCATGGTCGAATACATGTCAGCCAGCTTGCCCTGCATCAGCTGGAATTCGCCGATGGACTGGCCGAACTGCTTGCGGTCATGCACGTAGGGCACGACGACATCCATGCACGCCTGCATGATACCAAGCGGGCCGCCGGACAAGACGCTGCGTTCGTAATCGAGGCCGGACATCAGTACATTGACGCCCTGTCCCAGGCCGCCCAGCACGTTTTCCGCCGGCACTTCGCAATCCTGGAACACCAGTTCGCCAGTGTGCGAACCGCGCATGCCGAGCTTGTCCAGCTTTTGCGCCACGCTGAAACCCTTGAAGCTCTTTTCGATCAGGAACGCGGTCATGCCACGCGCGCCGGCTTCCAGGTCCGTCTTGGCGTACACCACCAGCACGTCGGCATCGGGGCCGTTGGTAATCCACATCTTGGTGCCGTTGAGGACCCAGCGGTCGCCCTTCAGTTCGGCGCGCAGCTTCATGCTCACCACGTCGGACCCGGCGTTCGGCTCCGACATCGCCAGGGCGCCGATATGGTCGCCCGAGATCAGCTTCGGCAGGTACTTGGCTTTTTGCTCGGCGTTGCCGTTGCGCTTGATCTGGTTGACGCACAGGTTCGAGTGGGCGCCGTACGACAGACCGACCGAAGCCGAGGCACGCGAGATTTCTTCCATGGCGATGATGTGCGCCAAATAACCCATGCCGCTGCCGCCGTATTCTTCTTCAGCCGTGATGCCGAGCAGGCCGAGGTCGCCCATTTTTTTCCACAGGTCCATCGGGAACTGGTCGCTGCGGTCGATTTCGGCGGCGCGCGGGGTGATCTCCGCGGCAGCGAATTCCTGGATCGCACTGCGCAGTGCGGCGATGTCTTCGCCGTGGTCGAACGTCAAGCCGGGTAAATGGATCATGTTGTCTCCTTCGTTATTCTTGCAAGTTGTTTAATGTATGGGGGGAGGAATTCAGGGCGCGACGTGGTCGCTCAGCTCGCCGCTGCTGAGCAGGCGCCGGCATTCGTCTTCGTGGGCGGTGATTTCCGCCAAAGTCACTTCTATGTCTTCGCGTTGCTGCTCCAGGTGTTCGCGGTGGCGCGCCAGCACCTGCAGGAACAGTTCTAGCTGGGGCGCCGAATCCTTGGGCGAGTCGTACATGTCGACCAGGCTCTTGATTTCCGACAAGGTCAGGCCCAGCCGCTTGCCGCGCAGGGTCAGCTTGAGGCGGGTGCGCTCGCGCCCGGCATATACTCGATTGCGGCCGCCGGCGCCGTCCCGCTTCGGGCTCAGCAAACCCTGGTCCTCATAGAAACGGATCGCCCTGGGGGTAATGTCGAATTCGCGGGCAAGTTCAGTGATGGTGTAAGTCGGCATGGTCGGGTTGGCAGAACAAGAAATGCTGGTTTAGGTACAATGGCAGTTAACGTTAACGTAAAGCAGATTGTAGACGCGCTGGCGGAAAATGAAAACACCGAAAAACTACTGGCATTAGCAAAAAGACAGGATTTACGCAAAACTGCCCCAGCAAGGCACGACGACGAAGACAGTACGGCGTACGGCTAGGAGGAATAACGCCGCTGGGGCAGTTTTGCGTAAGTCCGGAAAGAAAGAATATCGCGATGAACCCTCTTGAAGCCCAGCTCAGCTATGCCTTCGGCGACACCTTGCCTGCCGGCGGCGCCACCCTCGAAGTCGCGCCCGGCGTGCGCTGGCTGCGCATGGGCTTGCCGTTCGCGCTGGACCATATCAATTTATGGCTGCTGGAAGACAGCGTCGAGACTGACAATGGCGTCCAGCACGGCTGGACCATTGTCGACTGCGGCATCGCCAACGACGCCACGCGCGCCGCCTGGGATGCCGTTTTTGCAAGTGAACTGCGCGGCCTGCCGGTGCTGCGGGTGCTGGTTACCCATTGCCATCCTGACCATGTCGGCCTGGCCGACTGGCTGTGCACCCGCTGGCAGGCGCCGTTGTGGATGAGCGGCGGCGAGTATTTCTCGGCGCGCATCATGTCGGCGGCGCTGCCCGGCGCCGACGGCAGCGCCGCGTTGCCGCACTTCCAGCAGCACGGCATGCAGGATCCCGAGGTGATCGCCAAGGTGTCCCAGCGCAAATCCTACTATCCGTCCATGGTGCCGGCGGTGCCGCAGGCTTATCATCGCCTGGCCGACCGCCAGCAGCTGCGCATAGGTAAACATCAATGGCAGGTGATCACCGGCTTCGGCCATGCGCCTGAGCATGTGGCGCTGCATTGCGCCGGGCTGGACCTGCTGATTTCGGGGGATATGGTGCTGCCGCGGATTTCCACCAATGTCTCGGTATTCGCGATCGAGCCGGAATCGAACCCGGTGCAGCAATACATGGATTCGCTGGAAAAGTACCGCGGGTTGCCGGCCACGACGCTGGTGCTGCCGTCGCATGGCAAGCCGTTCCGCGGCCTGCAGATCCGCATCGACCAGCTGCAGCAGCATCATCGTGAGCGGCTGGCCGAGGTGGTGGAAGCCTGCACGGCGGCGCCGCAGTCAGCCAGCGATATCGTGCCGGTCATGTTCCGCCGGCCGCTGGATGCGCACCAGATGACTTTCGCCCTGGGCGAAGCGCTGGCGCACTTGCACAAGCTGTGGTTTGACGGCGTGCTGAAACGGCGGCTGGATGCCGACCAGGTCTACCGCTTCAGCCTGGCCTGATTTTGCCGAATTTTCTGCTGAGTTTATTGCTGGATTGCCGCCACAATCATCGCCACCGCCAGCATCAGGCTGCCGGCAACGCGGTCGGTAATCCGCACAAAACCCGGGCGGGTGGCAACGGTCTGCATTTTTCCGGCCAGGGCGGCATAACCGACCAGAATAAAGAATTCCGGAATGATAGAACCCGCCGCCAGCCAGATCATCTGCAGCGGCACATTGGCGGCCGGATTGAGAAACTGCGGCAAGATCGCGATGAAAAAAATCAGCGCCTTGGGATTGGCCAGCTGCAGGGTCATGCCGCCGAACCAGATTTTCCAGCCGGAGGCGTTGCGGCTATCCAGCTTGGACGCGGTGATCGGCGAAGGCCGGCCGAATATCGCCGATAAACCGAGATACGCCAGGTAAGCCACGCCCAGCCATTTGACCACGCTGAACAAGGTATGCGAAGCAACGATCAGGGCGCCCAGCCCGGTCGCCGAGATGGTGAAATAGATAGCGTTGGCGGTGAGTATGCCCAGGATGGCGAAAATCGCCCTCTTCCAGCCGACCGTGATGCCGTAGGCCACTACCAGCATGACCGCCGGCCCCGGCGACGCCGACAGCGCAAATTCCGTCAGCACGAACAAGAAAAAATTGTGAAAGTCCATGATGTCGGGTCAGTCTGCGGTTTTGCGGGCCTTGTGCGGCGCCTTGGAAAATGCCAGGTCGTACAGCCAGTTCGGCAACAGCCGCAACAGCTTGGCGACTACCCCCATCTGCCACGGGATCACCTGGTAGCTGCTGCCGCGTGCCACCGCGGCGCCGGTCCTGGCAGCGAATTGCTCTACCGGCATCAGGAACGGCATCTTGTAACGGTTGACCTGGGTCATCGGCGTATCGATATAACCCGGAACGATGGTGACTACCTTGATGCCGCTGGCCCGCAATTCCACCCGCAGCGATTCGCAGTAGCTGATCACCGCTGCCTTTGAGCCGCTGTAAGCGCCCGCTCCGGGCAAGCCGCGGATGCCGGCCACGCTGCCGACGCCGACCAGCCGCAAACCGGTTTGCCCGGCCTGCGCCTGGCGCTTCATGGTGGCGATAAACGGCGTAAAGGTAGCCACCGTAGCCAGCACGTTGGTGGCAAATACATGTTCAAACACCTGCTGGTCTTCGGCATGTTCGGTCAAGGTGCCTTGCGAAATCCCGGCGCTGGCGATCACCACGTCGACGCCGTCGTCGGCGGCGATGAAATCTGCGGCTGCCGCAGTCAGTGCGGCATGATCGTTGACATCGAGCGCATACAGGCGATGCCGTTCAGGATGCGGCAAGCTTGCCAGCAACTGCTCCAGCACCGCCTGGCGCCGGGCTACCAGCCCCAGCGTTGCGCCCTGCCCTGCATAAAACCGCGCCAGCGCGGCGCCGATGCCGCTGGAAGCGCCGGTGATGAACACACGTTGCATGGAAAGTCCTTTCGATAAAAAAGCCCGCCCTCTTGCGAGCGGCGGACTTTTTAATGCTGCCGGCCGTGACGGCCTGCATGCTTGTTTCTTACTTGTTGCTTGCTTACTTCTTGCCTGCAGCGGCCTTGGCCACCAGGCTGTCCATCACCTGCAAGGTGGACTTGAACAAGGCCGGCTCGCTGTCGCCGGCGCCAGGGTTGGCGCTGACGATCGATGGCGAGGTGACATAACGCCCATCGACTATCAGCGTCGGCACGCCGTCTATCTTGTAGGCGGTTTGCAGCTGGGTCGCGCGCGTCACCTTGGTTTGCACCGCGAAGGAATTGTACACATCGAGGAACTTGGCTTTGTCGAGGCCTTGCTTGGCCGCGAAATCGGCTACGGCGGTGTCTGTATCGAGGCGCTGGCGCTGGGCGTGGATCGCATCAAAGACTTTCTTGTGCATCTCAGGCAGCTTGCCCATGGCTTCCAGCGTGTAGTACAGCTTTTTCTGCACTACATACGGCGATTTCTTCGGATCACCATTCGGATCGCCAAAGTCGACCGGCACCCGCTTGAGGGAAATCTTGTCGCCCTGCTTGGCGATCCATTCTTCCAGCGTCGGCTCGAGCGCGTTGCAATGCGGGCAGAAGTAGCCGAAGAATTCCGTCACTTCCACTTTCTTGCCAAGGCCGCTGTCGGTCGGCTGCGGGTTGTCGAGAACTTTGTATTCTTTGCCTGCGACCGGATTGGCCGGCGATGCGCCTGCGCTGGCAGCCAGCAGGCCGAAACTCAGACTAAGGCCGGCGATAGCCAGGGCTTTTTGAAAAAAACGCATGAATTATCCTTTTTTTAAAATTGTGAAAGCCAACAATGTATAAAACAGGGTCCGGCAGCCGTGGCCCTGTTCCTCATCAATCAAAAAACACACCCTTATTTTGCCGCACGCACCACTGCGGCATTGACGCCGTTATCTGACAACTTGCCGCGTATCCGGTTCATTGTTTCGAGCTGATTGAACGGGCCCACCCGCACCCGGTACAGGGAACCGGTATCAGCCTGGCGTTCGCTGATCTTGGCTTCGAAACCCATCAAGGCCAGGCGCGCTTTTGCGCTTTCGGCCTCAGTCTGCTCGCGGAAGGCGCCGACCTGCAGGAAATAGATCCAGTTGTCGTCAGCGGCTGTCGCCTTGCTCTTGGCTTCGGCGATATCGCCAGCCGCTTTCTTGGTCTTGTCGGCGGTGGATTTGTCGACCACCGGCGCCGACTTGTCCTGCGCCTTGGCGACCAGCGCGTCCAGCTTCTTCTCGGCAGCCACGTTAGGCGGCACACCGTCGGCGCTCGGCGGCGGCGGAGTAAATGCCTTGGCGGCTTCCTTGGCCGCATCCTTGTTGCCGTAGAGCGACTTGTTCGGATCCGGCAGCTGGTCCGGGTTCGCCGGCGCCGGTGCGGGCGTAGCCGCGGGCGCCGTGATGGCGTCCGGCGCTTTGTCGGTCTTTGTCGTCTTGTTGGTGAACGGCGTCGGTGTCTTGGTGATCATGATCGCCACCACGACCGCAATCGCCAGCCCGATGATCAGGCCGAAAATCAGGCCCAGTAAGGTACCGCCAGCTTGTTTCTTGTTAAGTTTGCTCATACTTCCCCAATGACATCCTGGTTACTGACCGTCTCCGGCAACGGCTGCCGGAGATCGCCTATTGTAGATTTACATGCGGGCCGGTGCCGATACGCCGATCAGCGCCAGGCCGTTGCGCAACACCTGGCGGGTTGCATACATCAAGGCCAGGCGCGCCATCTTCAGCGCCTCGTCGTCCACCAGGACCCGCTCAGCATTGTAGTAGCTATGCAGCTCGCCCGCCAAATCGCGCAGGTAAAACGCCACCTGGTGCGGCCCCAGCTCCTCCAGCGCGTGCTGCAGCATTTCCGGGTATTCCGCCAGCTTGGCCAGCAGGCTGGCTTCGCGCGGCGCGGTCAGCGGGCTCAGGTCGACCGCGGCCAGGCTGGCTTCGTCGCCGGTCCATTGCGCCAGCACCGAACAGATGCGGGCGTGGGCGTACTGCACGTAATAGACCGGGTTTTCGTCGGACTTGGCCAGGGCGAGGTCGACATCGAACACGAATTCGGTATCGGCCTTGCGTGAAATCAGGAAAAAGCGCACTGCGTCGCGGCCTCGGGTCAGGTCGCGCGGGCTATCTTGTGCGTCACCTTGCGCACCGTCCGCTGCGCTGTCTTCGCCGGCCGACCATTCGATCAGGTCGCGCAAGGTCACGTAAGAACCGGCGCGCTTGGAAATCTTCACTTCCTCGCCGTTCTTCATCACCGTCACCATCTTGTGCAGCACGTAGTCCGGATAACCTTGCGGGATGCCGAGGTTGACCGCCTGCAGGCCGGCGCGCACGCGGGCGATGGTGCCGTGGTGGTCGCTGCCCTGAATATTGATGACCTTGCCGAAACCGCGCTGCCACTTGACCACGTGATAGGCGACGTCGGGCACGAAGTAGGTATAGGTGCCGTCGGTCTTCTTCATGACGCGGTCTTTGTCGTCGCCGTAGTCGGTGGTGCGCAGCCACAGGGCGCCATCCAGCTCGTAGGTGACGCCGGCGGCGTTCAGCGCGTCGACTGCGGCGTTGACCTTGCCATCCTTGTACAGCGAGGTTTCCAGGTAATAGTTATCGAACTTGACGCCGAAGGCCTGCAAATCCAGGTCTTGCTCACGACGCAGGTAGGTGACGGCGAATTTGCGCACCGATTCGATATCGCTGATGTCGCCGCTGGCGGTGACCGGCTCGCCATCGCTGGCGGCCACTGTCTTCTGGGTCAGGAAATCCTTTGCGATATCGGCAATATAGTCACCGTTGTAGGCCGTTTCTGGCCACTCGGCGTCGCCCGGCTTGAACCCGTTGGCGCGCGCCTGCACCGACGTCGCCAGCGTGGCGATCTGGACGCCGGCGTCGTTATAGTAAAACTCGCGGGTGACGTCGAAACCTTGTACTTCAAATAGCGCCGACAAGGCATCACCCAGCGCGCCCTGGCGGCCGTGGCCGACATGCAAAGGGCCGGTCGGATTGGCCGAGACAAACTCGACCAGTACTTTTTTACCGGCGCCGAGCTGGCTTTTGCCGTATTCGGCCGCCTCTTGCAGTACGGTCTTGACCACTTGCTGCTTGGCCGCCGCCGTCAGGCGCAGGTTGATGAAACCCGGGCCGGCGATCTCGGCGCTTTCAATCAGCTTGCCTTCTGCGGCGTCGGCCATCACGGCCGCCACCAGGGCTTGCGCCAGTTCACGCGGGTTCTTTTTCAGCGGCTTGGCCAGCTGCATGGCGATATTGCAAGCGACATCGCCGTGCGAAGGATCGCGCGGACGCTCCAGCGTCACCGTCGGCTGCAGCTCGCTGCCGGCGATAATGGGCTGCAAGGCAGCGTTGAAAAGGTCGATGATCTGTTGTTTCTGTGGTGCAAGCATAGGATAAGTAGTCAGTAATACTGGATTAATGCGAAAAATCTATGGAACTGCCCAATTTCGTGGACAGTTCCAGGCAATCTTGATTATTCCCGATTATACCGGCTTGGCATAGCAATCTTCACCCGCCTTGCCCGGGCAAGCTACGGAATCGCCTAAATCCCGCCGCGCGCTGCAAGCTTCAAAAACTGCTGCTAAGATGCTCCGTCCTGGCCGTACGAGAGTCCGGCCACATCGAATTGCCTTGCTTATTTAATTACAGGAACCTTCATGACCCAGTCCACACCACGCGTAGCCGACCATCCAGCCCACCCGCAATTCCTCAGCCGCTGGTCGCCGCGCGCCTACGCCAGCGACGAAATTTCCGAACAGGAACTGCTGACCATCCTGGAAGCAGCGCGCTGGGCGCCATCGTCCTATAACTCGCAGCCTTGGCGCTTCGTCTTCGCCCGCCGCGGCACGCCGCACTGGACCAAGCTGCTGGGCCTGCTCAACGAATTCAACCGCAGCTGGGCGGAAAATGCATCGGCACTGGTGATCGTGTTGTCGAAAACCACATTTGCGCCACCGGGCAGCACTGAAGAAGTGGCTATGCCGACCCATTCGTTTGATGCAGGTTCGGCCTGGGGCTACCTGGCGCTGCAAGCGAGCCTGTCCGGCTGGCATGCGCATGGCATGGCTGGATTCGACAAGGAAAAGACACGCACCGAGCTGGGCGTACCGGCCAATTTTGCGATTGAAGCGGCGGTAGCCATCGGCAAGATCGGCGACAAGGCCATGCTGCCGGAAGGTTTGCGTTCCAAGGAAGAGCCTAGCCCGCGGTTGCCGTTGCAGGCTTTGGTTTCTGAAGGGACTTTCAAAGCTTAAAAAACCCCTGAACAATTATCCCGCTTTCTGTGGGGTGCAAATTTATGCGGGTTAACGGCGGGAGCTGTTAACCCGCATTTTTTATGACGGTTGCAGATTTCGAAAATTGATCGGATTTCATAAAGTATTCATGAAAATCCATTCATTTATCAATCGTATCAAACCCTTTTATAACCTCGACGGATTTCATCATTTCGACAGCTTGTTGCTTAGTAAGAGATTTATAAGGGACTGCTACATTGATACTTACCCAAATTCCCTTATTGAAAATTTTGCCGTCAATTCTTGTGATCGATTCGATTTTCTCTTCTTCCTCTTCGGCAGAGGTTTTTGCCAAAAATTTCGACTTGAATTTCCCTGAGTCTATACGGATATATTTTTCTGCAGAGTCACTCACGAAAATTTGCTCGGTATGCAATAACTGATTCCAGGTGCCGTCTTTATCATTTTTTGTGCTTTGATAAGGATACGGTTTTTTATTGCCCGCGGTATCAATGTGGATGCTCCCGCCAAAATAATAGCCAGAATAGTCTGGATTGTTTTTGTCCTGCCAGAATGTGCAGGTTTCCAAACCCTCCCTGACCAAATTGGCAATGTCTGGTGGAAAATCAATTCTAATTTCTGCGCCATTACAAGTCAGATTTCTGGCTTCTGCCTGTGCGACGGAAACCGCCGCCAGTAAGACCAACAATCCCCATCCCAAACTAGGCGTATTGATTGATCTCCGTTCCGTGGATTTCTTCCAGAAAAAAATTTTTCAGCTCCAATAGCTAAGGTATTTCACGAAAATTTAATATATAGTTTTTGTAGTCCTGCAAATTTTGCTTTCCTGTTTTCGATTTCGGCACGCAATACATTGTAATGAAAGAATTCTTCTGCCCTCCGGCTGCAATATTCAAACAATCTAGAGTTAACGAGAAAAAATCTGATTTATTTTTCACGTTCTGCTTCTTAGGCATACTTTGAACAAATATTTCGGAGTATCCCAACAGACCATTCATGTCGCCAATTGATATTTCAGTAGCCGGTTGTTGATGTTTCGGCTGAATTGTGTAATTGGCGTCATCCACCTCTTCCTGTGCAAAATAAATCTTACCGTCATCAGAAATAAAATATGTAGAGTCACCTTTCAAGGTCGCAAATGGCCGATCTTTTTTTACCTGAAATGTATCGAGACTCATATAATTTTTTTTACCTTTGACAGAAATCGAACAATTGGTTTTGTCGAAAACATAGGTGGGACTATCGGGGGTACTGAACCCACATAAATTCGCAGATTGCGCTTGATGTGAACACGAAAGAAAGATTACATGTGCCAAAGCTAATAGTTGCTTCATTTTTCTCTTAATGACGTAATCGTCAGTACTCATTCCAAGATTTAATTTCGCACCTCGTCGCTTAAAAAGCCTCTGAATTTTTTATCATTTCATCAATGAGTTGGGAACGGATTTTCCAAATCTTTTCTGTTCACCCATACAGTGGTTATCTTGCCCGTAGCCGGATGACTGAATCTGACGTAGGAATAAATATCGCTTTGTTCGATTACCGCAACAACGTCACCCGAAGTGAAGTAGCCCCTCCTGCGGGAAAAGACATTACCCTTCTTATCGAATAAAAAGGTCTTTCTGATTACGGTTCGAATCGCAATCGCGGGAACTTCCTCCACTTCCGTATAGCTAGTTGGATGGGAATCTTCCGGGCCTTTGAGAAATGAGCCTACAGCTCCACCACAGCCAGGTGGAGAATCCGTGGTTTGGATGATCCAGTCGCTATTTTTAATAAATATCTTTCCTGAGATATCGTAATCTTTGTTCCGGTTCTCATATCCATATTTTCCCGCATCCAAGCTAAAGCTATCTATGCCAATTTCCGAGGCAGACTCAGCACCGTTCTGCATAAAGAAAAACTGACAAGAAAAAGGGAGTATCTGGTGTATAAATCCATAATAGCCAAATACTTTTCCTTCCGATTTGAGGACAATCAGATTTGGCGAATCAAACACAAATAGCGTCCCTGCGTTTACCACTTGGAAAAACGCGGCAATAAGGATGGCAGCAAACGGCTTCACAAATTTGTTTGTATATCAGCTAGATCAACCCTGCCCCTTTGGAACACATTGTTTCTTTAAATTTTCAAGCGATTTGTGTAAAAATAATTTCGCTTCAATTTGAAATTTACTCGTATTTTCATCGTTAGACATGAAGTTATCTGAGTCCTCTATTATTTTATGTATATGAGTTGATAAACTTGATGACATGTCTTTGCATGCGGAATTTTTCCCTAATTCTGTTAACATTTCTTGATTTTTTGAATCTAGAAAATCAGCCTGCTGATCGTGGCACATTTTTATTATTGCACCACAATTTTGCTGACATTGTTTTCTGTCTTGTGCCGTTTCAGTCAGGCATTGTGAATAGATACGATCCAATTTCGTTGAAATGGCAAGCTCACCGTCTTGCGTTTTTGCCTGTATATTTTCAGACAAAAAAATAAAAAATCCGACACAAACTAAAATCTTGGCGGTAGCCCGGCTACTGAGGTATTTCATAATTAATTGTTATAGAAATGTGGTTTCTTGGCGCAATGAAGTCTTCAGACTGTTGAAAGTACTGAACCCACATAAGTTCGAGGACAGCGCTTGAGGTGAATACGAAAGAAGATTACATGTGCCAAAGCTATAATTGCTTCATTTCTTCTTAATGACGTATTCAACAGCACGCCGTTCGTACTGCCTATAAGGTTGCAACCGCACTCGATTAAACAATATTGCACGGCGACTGGGATGCGGCCCACAGTAAAGGTCGGGGAAACGGTGACCATTTTATGGTGCCATAAGGCTTGCCGCTGGGGTTATGCTGCAGGCATGACGGCATCCCGAAAATGGAATTATTCACAGTGAGCTAGTAGGCAAACGGCCCTTGCACATCTTTGTATGTAGTGTATAGGTATGTAATTTCCCCTGTTAAATTAATATAAGATTTATTTTTCCCCCATTCGGTGTTTTTGTAGCCATTAGCCCAATGATCATTTTTGCCAAATCTTTCAGATATAAATGGTTCTTTGCCAGTCAAATCCACAACTCTGTAAAAAACTGGATTTTGAGATCTACCGACCAAAACAAGCCGATAGACCTGCCTACCAAAATATTTTCTGCCGCCGTGTGATTGCGTCTCCACCGCCGGAGAGTTTTTATTCACTTGAAAATCCATAACAGAATAATCAATCGTCGTACCAAAATCATCTTTTTCAGAATTTCCTTGAAGTAAAATTTTCCCATTCAAAGTAACGCTACCATCGTCGGTACGTTGAATCATCCCAAATTTCGATGGGTATACATCCCTAAACGAATTGTCCTTCGCAGTTGAATTCTTAGCATCTTCTGCAAAACCAATATGCGCCAGAGAAGAAGCGAGTATAAAAATAAATATTCTTATCAATTTCATGCTTTCTCTCTTATAGCAACCGTGATGTCCAACAATTCCCTAACAGTGGGAGCTTTGGTTGCGTCACACATATATTTAATAATGGTTATTCGGTCGTTGATAAAACCATTAAGCCAAGTTCTATGGGCTGTCAAATAATTGTTTTTATTTTCTTCCGCTCTTTCTGCTGCATTAACCTTGCCTACCTGCGCCTTTAATAAATATTCAGCGTGTTCTGCCGTCATAGTGTCGTTGATAAATTCTTTGACATCCCCCGGCCCTAGATGGTGCGCCAGATATGCAACTTTGGCCTTCTCGCCATCGTTGAGAGTATCGATCTTGAATTTTGCCTTTGTCAACATCGCCAGATTTTGCATGGCATAGTCTACTGCAGTATGAATTGCGTACTCAGCTTGGAGTCGTAAATCAAGCAATTTTTGTAAGTTGCCATCACTCGATGTGGCTCGCCCCGTCAAATGCGGCTTGGAAGATAATT
Organism: Collimonas fungivorans; assembly: GCF_001584145.1. Classification (NCBI taxonomy): domain Bacteria; kingdom Pseudomonadati; phylum Pseudomonadota; class Betaproteobacteria; order Burkholderiales; family Oxalobacteraceae; genus Collimonas; species Collimonas fungivorans. The sequence continues at coordinate 5,404,949 of NZ_CP013232.1, forward strand.
GTCGTGCGATGGAGATTTTTCCTGGAGTGACAAAGGTGCCATTTTCAAGTTTGAATGCCGGAACCTCCTTAGTTTCCTCGCTTTTTTTATGCTTGATCGTGACAGTGGTCCTCGTCAACCACCCTTCTTTTTTAGCGCGGGCATTCAAAAATGTACCGTCAGTCAGGGCCATTTCGATCCAGGTTGCGTCCAGGAATTGAGTCATACCGCGAGCAGAGGAATTTGGTGATGCCGAGTTGGGATCCCAGACAAAGGTGTTTATTTTCTTTTTCTTGACAACGGGCTTCCCTTTTTTATCAAGTACGGGCTCTTTTGTTTTTTTATTGATTACTGGAATTTCTTCTATCGTAAAAATAGTCGCGGCCTCGGCATTCATGATTGCCGCAATTGCCTGAGGAATCATTGCAGCTCGAGTGGCTGCAGCGACAATGTAGTCGTGATAGGCGAAATTTTGCATCAACTTCAGATTCAGCTTGTTCGGACATTCCATCGTGACTTCCTGCACTGGATGGCCTGCCGGCGAGCGAGTGTCTGTAACAGCACCCGGAGGCACGGTAGTTTTTGGCTTTGATGTTGAGCTGTCGGCAGCGGTGACTGGAGACGCTGATGCGGTAGCTCCCGGAAGTACTGGTGTCGGAGCCGCAGGTGGCGTTGGTGCGGCGGCAGATGGCGTTCCTTCATGCGTACGCAGTTGCGATTGCACAGCCAGCTTTGGACTATGCAATCGCACATAGGTGTTGGCACCTCTGGGACTGACCGTGGCGATGTGCTTGGATTTGCCACTGACTGTCTCAACCTCGACCTTCACAGTGCTGGACTTACTTTTTACGTCAACGGGTGGTACTTCACCTTTGCTGTCGGTGACATGTTCCGCGATTTCTCCATCTAAATGCAGCTTTACTTTCAGGTCTTTGATCGGCTTATTGAGCACGTCCACAAACTGCATGAATAAAGTGCGCTCCTGGAGCGCTTGTTCCTGATTGTGGTGCGCGGGTCTGGGTTCGGGAACTGGCGCGGAGGCGCCCGGAACCTGCAGGCGTTGCCCGATGTGAATCAAATTAATGTCGGATAGCTGATTCAACTCCGCAATGGCCTGCGGTGTAGAGTCATGTAGCTTGGCGATTTTTGTAAGCGTATCGCCTCGTTGAACGGTATAGCTACTGGTCATTATGCTTCCTCATTCGGGTCCACGGCTTCTTGGTTGTGCCAATCTGCCCGTTCTAGTTGCTGCGGGTCGTCTTCAAGGCTGGTATGTACGACCCACTCACCACTGCCCAACAGGGCTGTGTACACTGTCGGCGTTTCTTCGTCTTTATGTCGGTCATTTCTACCGTCATCGCCAGTCTTGGTTTCAACTATAGCGCCGGTTTCTCCGTGCTCTCGTGCGACGACATCGACACTGTGACCAGGTTCACCGTCCACTGCGCTGAGAACCTTCCAACGCAAGCTGTAGGGCGGTCCGCCCTTCGAGAAATCAGGCATCACGGCGGGTAAGCTCTTAGGCCCAGGCAGACTGTGCGTCGCGGCATGCGCGACATAATTGCCGTTGGTGCCGTGCTCAATTCCAGCTGCGTTGTATTTGACGTAACTGCCTCCGCCATTGATCAGCACTTCTTCCTTGGCGGTGATGGTGATGCGATTGGCGGTGTGGGTGATATTGAGTTTGGACAGCAGGTTGATGCTGTCAGACAGCGCCTGCATATCGATGTCGCCAGTCCCGGCAGTCAACTTTATATTGGCTTTCTGGACGAACAGCCGGAAGGTGTTTTTGATGCTGGCAAACAGGCTGTCGCCACTGGCAATGGACAGGCTCTTGCCGGTAGTGATGGCGGTGTGCTCATCACTGGCAATATGCGTCGATTGCGCCGTCGTGGTTTCAATCCCCGCAGGACTGGCCAATACCAGGTGTGGTGCTGATAATTCCGGGAAGCTACCTTCTTTCGCCGTACCGCCCTTGATCGCCTCGTTCTGCGTCTTCAGGATCTGCGCAACATCGGCCTGCTGACCCTGTTTCTCCTGCGCCCCCGCCTGCTGCGCCATCTCCGCCAGCGTCTCGTGCTGGTCTCGCGCCGAAGTGAGCCTTTGCACCGTCTCGCCCATATCCTTCATGTGCGAAGCAGCATTGCTGCGCCCTTCGGTGGTGATCAGCATGCCTTTCGCCGAACGGGCCACGCCATGGCCGTCAGTGCGCAGTTCCCAGCCCTCGCCGCGTGCGTCCTTGCGGCCCGCATTGTCTTCAATGCGGGTGATGTTGCCCAGGCTGAGCTGGCTGTGCTGGTGATCGCTTTTGAGTTGGGCCTGGATCTTGGCGTTGGTGTCGTCCAGGATCAGGTGGTTGCTGCGCCCGCCGGCCTGGTTGCCGCCATTCGGGGTCAGCTCACGGCTGCGTAATCCCATCAACGATTGCTGGGTCGCCAGCTTCCATGGCGGCATATTGCGCTGGTTGTAGACACTGCCGGTAACCAGGGGCCGGTCCGGGTTGCCATCGAGCCATTGCACGATCACTTCGCTGCCGACACGGGGAATCGCCGCAGCACCCAGTTCGCTGCCTGCCCAGGAGCTGGCGACACGGATCCAGGCCGAGCTCTTTTCATCATTGTTGCCGATCCGGTCCCAGTGGAATTGCACGCGGATACGGCCGTATTCATCGGTATAGATGCTGTCCTGGCCGGAAGGTCCGACCACGGTGGCGGTCTGTGGCGCCTGGATCTTGGTGGCAGTGCTGTTAAAACCACGGCCTGGGCGCCAGGGGATGGTTTTACGGATGCAGGTTAATTCGTTGCTGTAATCGGCCTTGTCGCTGGCCTGCTGCAGGTAATTGTTGGTCGCCTTATGGTGGACGGTGAGAATCAGGAATTCGCTTTTACCGGCTTCTGCATGGCTGCCGAAGGGATTGAAGGCAAAATGGTTGGTTAAACGGAAATACCGGCCCGGCAGTACCGAGCGGTTATTGCCTTTGGCTTCAAAGTGCTTGCCGGCTGCCTCGATCTCTTCCATGCGCAGCTGCGCCTGTTTGTCGCCATCCTGGTTTCCCTTGAAGCCATAAGCGCCCGTGTATTCGTAGGATTCGATATTGAGCACATCGCCCTGCTTGTTCAGGGTGGGTACGCCGACGTTGCCGGGTACCGGACTTTTAAAATTGAACCCTGCCAGGCTGACGCTGCCAGGCACGATCTGGCGTACCGGCGACCAATCACCGATACCGTCTTCCTCAATCGCACCGCCATGGCGCTGGAAACGGATCTCGGGGCCGTTGTCGACCGCGGCTGCCTGGGTGGTGTCGTCAGTGAGGATCAGCTTATGACCCTTGTCGCTATGTTCATACCAGTACGACCAGCCGGCCGCTTCCCAGCGCCGGTGCAGGTAATTGAAATCGCTCTCGTTGAACTGGCAGGCGTCGGTCATCGCCACATCTTCACCACGCACTCGCACATCCCAGTCGGGATGGGTGCCGTAGTCGCTGAAGATACTTTCGGTCTGCTCGCGCAGGGTCTTGCCGTGGAAGATGTAGTTGTCCTTGCGCAGGCGCAGGTATTGCAGCCACGGACCCAGCCTGGCTTGATAAAAGCTGATGCTGCCGTCGGTCTTCAGCAGGCGGAATTCAAAGCAGTAGCCGCTGAAGTAGCGCAGGCTGCCGTCGGCGCGCACCAGTTCGACGTTAAACAGCTTGCCTTGCAAATCCTTGAGCGCCAGGCTGGCATCATCGGACAACAGCTCTACGGTGAAGGCAAAGTCACGCGACAGGCTTTCGGCGGCATCGAGCTTGTTGACCAGCAGCTGTGCAGACGGACCATCATCGTGCGGAAAAGAGAGGCGCAGGATACGGCTGGTCTGGCGCCCACTAATGAGGCTTTGCAGGCTCTGGAGTACGTTGCTCATGCCGTGTCCCTGTGGTTACCCGGAATATTGTCTTACGGGAATAAATTGAGATCTAGATAATACCAAATATATAAATAACAATCGGCCAGATCCGCCGCCTGGTTGTAAAAACCAGACATTTGCCTATGAATTTTCCTGTGAGCTAGCCGCGCTGCCAGTTGACCAGCACAATCCCGCTCAAGACCAGCATGGCGCCAAATACAAACGGCAAGCCGATCGGATCATCCAGCAGCAAGACCCCGAAACTGACGCCGAACAGGGGCGTCAGGAAGGAAAACACGGTCAGCCGCGAAGCCAGGTAACGGCGCAGCATCCAGAACCACGCAAGGAAACTGCCGAAAGCCACGATCAGCGACTGGAACACCAGGCTGGTCCACATGATCCCGGTCAATGGCGTGACCACCTCCGCCTGCCCGGTGACCAGGGCCAGCAGCGGCAGCGTCACCGCGGCCACCGCCAGCTGGTACCACAAGGTCATGCTGGGAGCGGTATTGGTGAGGACGCTGCGCTTGATCATGATGGTGGTGGCGGCCCAGAACACGGCGGCCAGCACGCCCAGCGCATCGCCGACCAGGGTGCGGCTGAAGCCGGCGCCGGCTTCAAAGCCGCCGGCGAACGCCACCGTGATCCCGGCGAATGCGGCGACCACGCCCAGCCACTGGGTCAGGCCGAAGCGCTCGCCCGGCACCAGCCAATGCAAACCCAGCACGGTAAAAATCGGCGCGGTGTAAACGAATACCGACATATGCGAAGCAGTGGTGTAGTTCAAGCCGATCGAGACGCACAGGAATTCGCCAGCAAACAGCAGGCCAGTCGCCAGGCCCGGCCAGAAGCTGCCGTCGGTCAGCGAGAATTTGCTGCCGCGCCACCACATCAGGCCGCTCACCAGCACCGCAGCCACCGCCGAACGCAAGCCGTTCTGCAAGATCGGCGAAATATTCGGCGCCGCCACCTTGATTGCAACCTGCTGCAACCCCCAGCACAGGCACAAAATCAGCATCAGGCTCATGGCCAAACCGTCTAACGGTTTGCGGGTGGTAGGCATTTTTTTCAGTCTTTCAGAAGCGGGGACGATTTGTCATAAATGTCATTTTACTCAGCGCCGATTTATCCCTATCATCGGTGTCATGAAGCGGTAACCAAGCAGTAAAAATCCGAACGCAGATTGCAAGGAGTATGCTTGAAAGTAGTCACTTTTGCATCACCGGCGGCAAACCTGGCCGGAGCCTATCATTCATAAGCCAGTCCATGCGCCCAGCGCGCCCCGCCCTCGCAAACTATTGCTGTTAAGCGTCTCCGCCGGCGCCGGCCACATGCGCGCCGCCGAAGCACTCAAGGCCTATGCCGCCGCCGAATTCCCGGGTACCGAAGCAATCCACCTGGATGCGATGGATTTTGTGCCGGCCGGATTCCGTGCGGTGTATACCGATTTTTACCTGCACCTGGTGAACCGCCATCCCGCGCTGTGGGGTTATGTTTACCAGAAGAGCGACAAGGCGCTGACCAATTCGCCGACGCAGAAACTGCGGCGCGCCATCGAGCGCATCAGCACCCGCCCCCTGCGCACCGCGATCCGCGCGGCGGCGCCGGACGCCATCATCTGCACCCATTTCCTGCCGGCCGAATTGCTGGCGCGGGAAATCGGCAAGCAGAGCGTGGTTTGCCCGGTCTGGGTGCAGGTCACCGATTTCGACCTGCACAGCATGTGGCTGCAGCCGTTGATGCAGGGCTATTTTGCCGCCACCGAGGAAATCGCCTACCGCATGCGGGCGCGCGGGCTGGCGGCCGATGCGGTGCACGTGACCGGGATCCCTATCATGCCGGGTTTCGGCCAGACCCTGGAACGGCGCCAGTGCGCAGAACAATTCGGCCTCGACCCCGGGCGCAAGATCATCCTGATGATGTCCGGCGGCGCCGGCATCGGCGAGCTGGACAAGACTGTGCAAAAGCTGCTGGCGCTCTCCGACGATTTCCAGCTGGTGGCGCTGGCCGGCAAGAACGCCGCGCTGCTGGGCAACCTGCAGCAACTGGCTGCGGCGCATCCGGGCCGCCTGTTTCCTTTCGGCTTCACCAACCATGTGGAGCAGCTGATGGCGTGCGCCGACCTGGCGATCACCAAACCGGGCGGCCTGACCACTTCCGAATGCCTGGCGATGGGCGTGCCGATGATCATCCATTCGCCCATTCCGGGCCAGGAAGAACGCAACGCCGACTACCTGCTGGAACAGGGCGCGGCGCTCAAGGCGATCGACCTGACCGCCCTGGCGTTCCGTGTCCAGCAACTGCTGCAGCAGCCGGAACAACTGCAGCGCCTGCGGCAGCGCAGCTTGCTGCTGGGCCGCCCGCATGCCGGCCGCGCCGTGCTGCAAACGGTGCTGAGCAAACTTGATTCTCCGCTTCATTCTCAATTTATTTCGCCAACCACATGACCGCAACTACACCAGCAGCTTCACCATACCGCCGCCTGTTCGGCATGTTGTTCTGGGCCGTGCTGACCGCCTTCTTTTTCGCCAACGTCGAAATCCAGATCGAGGGTTCCGCCGGCTGGGCCGCCAACCTGCCGACCTGGCGCATCGAGCATCACTGGCTGCTCGACATCTTCTGGGGCGGCCGCGCCATGACCGGCTACCACGCCTGGATTTTTCCTTTCATTGCGCTGATGTTCCATTATCCGATCTGGTTCAACGGCAGCTGGGACTGGCGCGGCGAATGCCGCATCATGGCTTCCATCATGGTGTTCTGGATCAGCGAAGACTGGCTCTGGTTCGTGCTCAACCCGGCTTACGGGCTGGCGCGCTTCAATCCGGCCGACGTGCCATGGCACAAGCACTGGCTGGGCGCGGTGCCGGCCGACTACTGGATTTATTCGGTAGTGGCGATCCTGCTGCTGTGGCTGGCCGAACGCAAACCCCGCCCGGCTGCTGTCGCGCTGAGCCAAAGCTGAATCGATATGTGAATCTCTGGTTCTGTATAGAACCAGAGATTCACATAGGTATTGTAAAAACAACTGGAACTTGGTAAATTGCGGACCCTTTCCAAGTTTGAAATGTTGTTGATGCTGATCAAAAAAAGTGCAAAAAACGCGCCTCTCTCTCAAAAAAATGCGTCTCTCCTGAAAAAAAACGCATCTCTCTCCAAAAAAAACACGTCTCTCTCGCAAAAAAATACGCCTCTCCCGCCAGAAAATGCGTCTGATCCGCGCTTGCCGCGTTATTTGCAAGTCCGTGACGATTTGCTGCAAAGGATCGCTTTGCGTAGCTGGGCCGCCGATGAAGCGCTGCCGTCCGAGGACAAGCTGGCCGCCGAATATGAAATCGCGGTGGGCACCATGCGCAAGGTGCTGGACGCGCTGGTCACCGACGGCGTGGTCGATCGCGTCCGCGGACGCGGGACATTTGTCGCGCGCGCTGCCGAACGCTCCTCGATGCTGCGTTTCGTGCGGCCGCGCACCAAGGCTAAAAATCCGCTGCCGACCGCCCAGATCCGTTCGATAACGACCGTCATACCTCCCGCCGACGTCGCCGACAAACTCAAGCTCAAGCCGCGCGACAAGGCGCTGTACCTGCACCGCACTCGTTCCTTCGACGATGAAATCGTGCTGTCGGAACATATCTGGCTGCCGCTGGCGCGCTTCCGGAAGCTGCAAAAATATCTTAAAAGCAATTCGCCGCCGTTTTTGTACCCCATCTATGAGACCGAATGCGATGTGCTGGTCTCGCGCGCCATTGATGACCTGACGGCGAAACCGCTGAACCGGGCCAACGCCGCCGTTTTCAAGCTGAAAACCAAGACCGTGGCCATCTGTGTCGAGCGCCTGATGCTGGACCACGCCGGCGAACCGGTCGAATGGCGCACTTCATTTGTGCCGGCGGAACGCTTCCAGTATTCCGCTGAAATACGCTGACGGCGCCATTAGCTGTCGATTCACGCCGTATTCCGGCGTTTCGTCGCATTCCGCTTCTCCCGCACCTGCGGCGGCCAGATAATCGCCGCAGATCAATCAACGGGAGCACAACATGTTTGCACAAATCATTTCACACACGCCAACCTGGGTCTGGGCCTTGCTGGCTTTCCTGGTTTATCGCGGCATCCTGGCCAGCGCCGACCGCGAAGTCACGCTGAAAAAAATCTCCATCATTCCGCTGGTGATGCTGGCGCTGTCCTGGCAAGGAATTACCGCCACCTTCGGGCTTACGCCGCTGACCGTCGGCTGCTGGCTGGCCAGCGCGGGTATAGCGGCGGCGCTCAACTGGCAGCTGTTTCGCAAGGACCGGATCGTGGCCTATCCCGAGCGCGGCGTGCTGTTCCAGCGCGGCAGCTGGCTGCCGCTGGCATTGATGATGGGGATTTTCGTGACAAAATATGCGGTTGCCGTACTGCTGGCGATACAGCCGCCGCTGGCCCACAACGCCATGTTTGCAGCGGCGATATGCGCCCTCTACGGCGTTTTCAACGGCATGTTCATCGGCCGCCTGCTGCGCATCGTCGCCTTGTACCGCAATGCGCAGCCTGCCGGCTCGGCATATCACGGACAATTGAACGGCTGACAGGCAAAAAAAAACCGACCGGCTGCCCGGTCGGCAAAACATCCCCATAGGACGTTTATTCCATCAAGCCGCAGCTAACAGCAGCGCCCGACGCGGCCGTTGCCGCCGTAACGCGCTTCCTGCCGCTCCTTGAAAAACTCTTCATAACTCATCATCGGCTCCCCGGGATGGGTGTTTTCCATGTGCGTGACGTAAGTGCCGTACTCAGGCAAACCCACCATCAGCCGCATGGTTTGCCCGAGGTAACGCCCGGCTTTAGATAGTTCTTCCAGCATGGCCAACCTTTCAGGCGGACGGCAAGGCGCTCGCCGGCAACGATTCGAACGGGGTTTCCTTGGCGCTGGGCCGGTTGGCGGCGCGCGCCGCCAATACGGTCTTGATGCCGAAACCGAGGATGCTCACCAGCACCAGGATGAAGAACGCGGCCAGGCCGGCATCCAGGTAATCGTTGAAGATCACCTGCTGCATCTGCGCGATCGACTTGGCTGGCGCCAGCAGTTTTCCTTCCGCCAGCGCGGCCTGGTACTTGCCGGCGTGGGTCAGGAAACCGACGCGCGGATTGGCGTCGAATATCTTTTGCCAGCCGGCGGTCAGGGTGCAGATCAGGATCCAGACGGTAGGCACGATGGTGACCCAGGCAAAACGGTCGCGCTTCATCTTGAACAGCACGCAGGTCGCCAGGATCAGCGCGATGCCCGCCAGCATCTGGTTGGAAATGCCAAACAAAGGCCACAAGGTATTGATGCCGCCGAGCGGATCGACCACGCCCTGGTACAGGAAATAACCCCAGCCGGCGACGCACAGGGCGGTAGCAATCAGGCTGGCCGGCAGCGAATCGATCTTGCGCATCGACGGTACAAAAGTACCGAGCAAATCCTGCAGCATGAAACGGCCGGCACGGGTTCCGGCATCAACCGCAGTCAGGATGAACAGCGCTTCGAACAGGATCGCAAAGTGATACCAGAACGCCATCATCACTTTGCCGCCGCCAATGCTCGACAAGATGTGCGCCATGCCGACCGCCAGCGTCGGTGCGCCGCCGGCGCGCGAGATGATGCTGTGCTCGCCGACGTCTTTGGCTACCTGCGCCAGCATTTCCGGCGTCACGTAAAAACCCCACTGCGAAACGGCCTGCGCGGCGCTGTCCACGGTAGTGCCTATCAATGCCGCCGGGCTGTTCATCGCAAAGTACACGCCCGGCTCGATACAGGAGGCTGCGATCAGCGCCATGATGGCGACGAACGATTCCATCAGCATCGCACCGTAGCCGATGAAACGCGCATGGCGTTCATTCTCCAGCAGCTTCGGCGTGGTGCCCGAAGCGATCAAGGCGTGGAAACCGGAGACCGCGCCGCAAGCGATGGTGATGAACAGGAAGGGGAACAAGCTGCCCGACCAGACCGGGCCGGAACCGTCCATGAACTGCGTGAACGCCGGCATTTTCAGTTCAGGCGCGACAAACACGATGCCCAGCGCCAGGCCGACGATGGTGCCGATCTTGAGGAAAGTCGAGAGGTAATCGCGCGGCGCCAGCAGCAGCCAGACCGGCAGCACCGAGGCGATGAAGCCGTAGCCGATCAGCATCCAGGTCAGTTCCTTGCCGGTGAAGGTGAACATGGCGCTCAGCACCGGATGTTCCTGCACATACTGGCCGCCGACAATCGCCAGCATCAGCAATACAAAACCGATCAGCGAAATCTCGCCGATGCGTCCCGGCCGCAGGTAGCGGGTATATACGCCCATGAACAGCGCGATCGGAATCGTCACCGCGACGGTGAAGGTGCCCCAAGGCGATTCCGCCAGGGCCTTGACCACGATCAGCGCCAGCACCGCCAGGATGATGACCATGATCATGAAGGTGCCGAACAAGGCGATCACGCCTGGCACCGTGCCCAGCTCGGACTTGATCAGGTCGCCGAGCGAGCGGCCGTCGCGCCGGGTCGAGATGAACAGCACCATCAGGTCCTGCACCGCGCCGGCAAACACCACGCCGGCCAGGATCCACAACATGCCCGGCAGATAACCCATCTGCGCCGCCAGCACCGGCCCCACCAGCGGCCCGGCGCCGGCAATCGCCGCAAAATGGTGGCCGAACAAGACATTCTTGTTGGTCGGCACGTAGTCCAGCCCGTCGTTGTACTTGTAGGCGGGCGTCATGCGGGTGGCGTCCAGGCCCAGCACCTTGTCGGAAATGTAGAGGCTGTAGAAACGGTAGGCGATCAGGTAGACGCAGACTGCGGCAATCACGATCCAGATGGCGCTGATGGATTCGCCGCGCTGCAGGCCGATGTAGCCAAACGCGAATGCACCGAGCAGGGCCAGCCCAAGCCAGCCCATCTTTGAATATAGACGATTCATTGTTCTCCTCCCAGGCGGGAATGAATATTGTGGAATATTGTTTTTATTGGATAGCGGCCGGCACTCACCGAGCAACCAGACCGCGGCCAAAGTATTTGGCATAAGAAGCGGGAGAACAAGCGAGGAACTACGCACTGCGCTTGCGTAGTACTACGTAGGCAGGAATGGCGGCAGCACGGCCGCAGCAGAGGTTTTTGATGGAACCGGCGGCGATTCCGGGTAAAGTAGCGCCATGAAATTACGGCAGAAAATCATCTTCCTGGCCATCGTCCCGCTGATCCTGGCGTTGTGCGCGATCGCCCTGGCGGTGCGGCACCAGGCGATAGCGCTCGGCCAGCAGCAGCGGACCACCATCCAGGCGGCCTACCTGGCGAGCAAGGAAGCCGAGCTCAAGCACTACGTGGAGCTGGCCACCTGGTCAATCGCCCATTTGTACGATTCCGGCCGCAAGGACCAGGCCACGCTGGACGAGGCCATGGCCATCCTGTCCAAGCTGTCCTATGGCGACGACGGTTATTTTTTCATCTACGACATGCAGGGCAAGAGCCTGATGCATCCGCGCCAGCCGGAACTGGTCGGACGCGACCTGTGGGACATGAAAGACACCGACGGCAACCTCACTATCCAGCATCTGATCGAACGCGCCCGCAACGGCGGCGGCTTTGAGCGCTACCAGTGGGAAAAGCCGTCCAGCCACCATGTCGCCAGCAAGCTCGGCTACGTGGTGGCGTTGCCCAACTGGGGCTGGATGCTGGGCACCGGCATCTATATGGATGACGTCGACGCCGCCCTCAGCAAGATCGATACCCAGGTCTCCGGCAATATCCGCAACACCATGTGGTGGATTGCCGGCATCGCGATCCTGAGTGCGCTGGTGGTGGGAGCGTCGGGGCTGGTGCTGAATATCAGCGAACACCGGGTGGCCGACGCCAAGCTGAAAGTGCTGGCGCAGCGCGTGGTGCGTTCGCAGGAAGAAGAACGCGCCAGGCTGTCGCGCGACCTGCACGACGGCATCAGCCAGTGGCTGGTGTCGATCAAGCTGCAGATCGAAGCCGGCATCGCCAAGCTCGACAACGGCCCGCAGCAGACCGCTGCCGCACGCGCGACTTTCGAGCGCACCGCCGGCCAGCTCAACGATGTGCTGGGTGAAGTGCGCCGCATTTCGCACGACCTGCGGCCGGCGATCCTGGACGACCTGGGCCTGGCGGCGGCGCTCAGCCACCTGGCCCGCGAGTGGCTGGAGCACGCCGGCATCCCCATCGATTTCCAGCACGGCGGCAATACCGACGGCATGCCTGCGGTCGCCAATACGGTGCTGTTCCGCATCGCCCAGGAAGCCTTGACCAATATCGCCCGCCACTCGCAGGCGACGCAGATCGAGGTGCGCTTGCAAGGCGATGCGCAAGCGATTACGCTGGCCGTGCACGACAACGGCGTCGGCTTCGATGTCGACCAGATCGACGGCAATCCGAAACATGGCATTGGCTTGCGCAATATGGTCGAACGGCTGGAAGCGGTCGGCGGCCAGTTGAAGATCAGTTCGTCGGCAGCCGGCACCACGGTGCTGGCGACTATTCCGCACCCACACTATTCCTATGTCTGAAACCATTACAAAAATCATGCTGGTCGACGACCACCCGCTGGTGCGCGACGGCTTGCGCGCGCGGCTTGAAGCCGTGCCGGGGTTCGCCATCGTGGCCGAAGCCGGCAGCGCCGACGAAGCCCTGCAGCGCGCTGCGGAACAGGAGATCGACCTGGTCCTGATGGATATCAACCTGCGCAGTAATTGCAACAACAGCAGCAACGGCATCGACCTCACCGCGCAGTTCCATGTCAGCTTCCCGGAGATCGCGGTGCTGATCCTGAGCATGCACGACAAGACCGAATACCTGATGCAGTCGGTGCAGGCCGGCGCCCGCGGTTATGTGTTGAAAGACGCGCCCGGCAAGGACATCGTGCATGCGATAGAGACGGTGATTTCCGGCGGCATGTATTACAGCGCGGCGCTGGCGCAGAAACTGGCGCGGCCGATGACGCCCGGGCAACTGTTGACCGCGCGCGAACGCCAGGTGCTGCAGCACATCGCCAACGGCGAATCGAACAAGCAGATTGCGCGTGAGCTGGATTTGAGCGTGCGCACGGTGGAAACCCACAGGCTGAACATCAAGCGCAAGCTGGATATCGAGGGCCAGGCGGAACTGATCAAGTTTGCGGTGGAAAACAACTTCCGCTGAAGCGGCTGTTGCCGCCAGCCGATTGTTACCCTAGCTTGCCTTCCGCGGCCAGCTCGCGGATCATGCGGATGGTGTCGATGTCGGCCTCTTCATAGGCGGAGCGCCGGAATTCATCGTAAAACTCTTGCTCGGCCTGCGCCGCCGGCTGCCGCTCGACCGCATCATCTTCATATTCGAAGCGGACGAACAGCATTTCCTGTTCCGGTTCTTCAATCGTCATGATCAGGCTGGAACCGGCGATATCTTGCTGTTTCGGCACCTGGTAGCGCACCTGCAGCAGCGGCAGGTAGCTGACCACATCCTTGACGATCACTTTGCCGTAACGCAATTCACGCGTCACCGACTGCACCGATTTATCCGACAGCAGGCAGTCGTCCAGGTGTTCAACGAACAACATCGGCTGTTCCGCCCGCATCACCAGCCCGCGCCACAGCTGCTCGCGCGTCAGGGTATCGATCAGCGGGTTGAGAGGATCGTTGATTTCGATCAGGTGACTGAATTTCATGGCATGTCCAGCAAGATGGTTAATGACGGATTGTCCCATATTCGACGCCGGAGCTGGAGCCGGGGCCTGTTAAAATACAGCGCTTTGCTCCTTCCGGTTAGCCGCTGCGCTGTAATCTATGTCGTCTACTCCCAATTTCGGTCTCAATGCTCCCCAACGGGAAGCCGTCAAGTATCTGGACGGCCCCTGCCTGGTGCTGGCCGGCGCGGGTTCCGGCAAGACGCGCGTGATCACGCAGAAGATCCAGCATCTGATCGAGGATTGCGGCTATGACCCCAAGCACATCGCGGCGCTGACCTTCACCAACAAGGCGGCGACCGAAATGCAGGAGCGCATCGCCAAGCTGCTGAAGGATCCGAAACAGGCCAAGCACATCACGGTCAGCACCTTTCACTCGCTGGGGGTCAAGATTTTGCGCCAGGAAGCGCGCGGCGTCGGCTTGAAAGACCGCTTTTCGATCATGGACAGCGACGATTGCTTTTCCATCGTGCAGGATCTCGCGATCACCACCGACAAGCAGCTGGTGCGGCGCATCCAGACCGCCATATCTCTGTGGAAGAACGGCCTGGTCGATCCCGAGGAAGCCATCAAGCAGGCAGTCACCGAAGATGAAGCGCAGCACGCGCGCATTTACCGCAGCTATGTGGCCACCCTGGCAGCCTACCAGGCGGTCGATTTCGACGACCTGATCCGCCTGCCGGTGGAACTGTTCCGCAGCAACGAGACGGTACGCGACAAATGGCAGCGCCGCTTGCGCTACCTGCTGGTCGACGAATACCAGGATACCAATACCTGCCAGTACGAACTGGTCAAGCTGCTGGTGACCGGGCTCGGCAAGAAGCCGATGTTCACCGCCGTGGGCGACGACGACCAGGCGATCTACGCCTGGCGCGGCGCCACCATCGAAAACCTGAAAACCCTGCAGGTCGATTTCCCCGACCTGAAGGTGATCAAGCTGGAACAGAATTACCGCTCTTCCACGCGCATCCTGCAAGCCGCCAACGCGGTGATCGGCAACAACCCGAAACTGTTCGACAAGAAACTGTGGTCGGAACACGGCCTCGGCGATCCGATCAAGGTGATGGGAATGGAGGACGACGAGAAAGAGGCGGAGCAGGTGGCGATCATGCTGTCGGCCCACCGTTTCGAGCGGCGCGCCAAATTTTCCGACTACGCCATCCTGTACCGCGGCAACCACCAGGCGCGGATTTTCGAGAAAGCCCTGCGCCGCGAGCGCATCCCGTATTCGATGTCGGGCGGCCAGAGTTTCTTCGACCGCGCCGAAATCAAGGACATCATCAGCTACCTGCGCCTGATCGCCAACGAAGACGACGATCCGGCCTTCATCCGCGCCATCACCACGCCCAAGCGCGGCGTCGGCCAGGCCACGCTGGAAGTTCTGGGCACGGTAGCCGGCCAGTGGCAGTGTTCGCTGTTCGAAGCGGTGTTCAAAGGCGGCATCGAAGCCAAGCTGACCGACCGCCAGCTGTACCCGTTGCGTGAGTTCTGCCATTTCATCAACCAGCTGGAAGCCCGCGCCAGCCGCGTCGGCCCGGCCGGCAGCGGTGAAAATGCGGCAGCGGTGCTGGACGACATGATGAAAGAAATCAATTACGAGCATTACCTGTACGACAGCTTCGACGACCGCGCGGCACAGGGCAAGTGGCAAAACGTGCTGGATTTCACCAACTGGCTGAAAGAAAAGGGCAATGGCGGCAAGGAAGGCGACGGCGACGAGCGCAACCTGCTGGAACTGACGCAGATGGTGGCGCTGATGTCGATGCTGGAAGGGCGCGACGAAGAGCCGGATGCCGTGCGCATGTCAACCTTGCATGCCTCCAAGGGGCTGGAGTATCCGCATGTGTTCCTGATCGGCGTCGAGGAAGGCATCCTGCCGCACAAGGGCGATCCCGACGCCCCGGCCGAGACCATCGCCGCCCGCATCGAGGAAGAACGGCGCCTGATGTATGTCGGCATCACGCGCGCTCAGCGCAGCCTGCATGTCAGCTGGTGCAAGAAGCGCAAGCGCGCCGGCGAATCCATCGTTTGCGAAATATCGCGCTTCGTCAAGGAAATGAAGCTGGACGAAGGCGACGCCATGCCGACCGAGGCGGAACAGATCACTCCGCAAAACCGCCTGGCCAGTTTGAAGGCTTTGTTGCAGAAGCCACGCGCCGCGTGAGAAGATAGATGGTAGAGTAAGAGCCAATTCAGGAGTAAAACCATGAGCATAGACAACATCAAGACATCGCTGGATAAGCTCCGCAGCAATCTGGAAAGCAACGGTACGGTCGACAGCGAACTGAAGACCTTGCTGCAAAGCCTGGATACCGATATCCAGCAATTGCTGAAATCCTCCGATACGGCAGCGGCCACGGCGCCGGCCGGCGACCTGCGTTCCGAACTGGTGGAGCGGGCCCAAGGCATCTCTGCCCGGCTGGCGGTGAAACACCCGCACCTGGAACCGGTGTTGCGCGAAATCGCCGATACGCTGACCAACATGGGTATCTGATTACCCAGCCAACATGACTTTGCCGGCCGGCTAGCTGCGGCCCGCGATTGTTAGACCAGCTGCTGCGCCAGCTGCTTCAAATTTCCCACGTTTTTATCAACCTACGACCGTCCGGACACAGCGTAAATCGCCACACGGCATGTGGCCATGAAGCTGTGCCCTGCAATTGTCTTATTTTATTGGAACGCCATGTGGTTTAAAAATCTTCAGATCTACCGTATTCCCGCACCATGGGCCATCTCGGCCGAGCAACTCGAAGCTTTCCTGGCGCCGCAGGCGTTTGCCAAGTGCAGCAGCCTGGAATTGCAAAGCCAGGGCTGGCTGTCGCCGCGCGACAACGGCATGCTGGTGCATAGCGTCAATCGCCAGATGATGATCTTGCTGGGCACGGAAAAGAAGCTGCTGCCGGCTACGGTGGTCAACCAGGTAACCAAGGCGCGCGCCGCCGAAATCGAAGAACAGCAGGGTTATGCGCCCGGCCGCAAGCAGCTCAAGGATCTCAAGGAACAGGTTACCGACGAACTGCTGCCGCGCGCATTCAGCATCCAGCGCAATACCTGGGTCTGGATCGATCCGGTCAATGGCTGGCTGGTGATTGATGCGGCCAGCCCGGCCAAGGCTGAAGAAATCCTCAAGCTGCTGCTGGCCTCGGTCGACAAATTGCAGATTTCCAGCCTGCGCACGGCACATTCGCCGCTGACTTCGATGACCAACTGGCTGGCTTCCGACGAAGCGCCGCACGGCTTTACCGTCGACCAGGATACGGAATTGCGCGCCGCCGGCGAAGGCAAGGCCACCGTACGCTACGTGCGCCACACCATCGAAGCCGACGACGTCCGCCGCCACATCGCCTCCGGCAAGCAATGCACGCGGCTGGCGATGACCTGGGCCGACCATGTTTCGTTTGTCCTGACCGAATCGCTGGCGATCAAGCGCATCGCGCCGCTCGACGTGCTCAAGGAAAGCAATGACACCAGCAGCAAGAACGACGACGAACGTTTCGATTCCGACATGATGCTGATGACCGGCGAGCTCAGCAAGATGCTGGGCGACCTGGTGTTCGCGCTGGGCGGCGAACCGGCCGTCTAAATCCCGGCAACAACGCTCAGAAAGCCCTGATGGTGGTACCGCCGTCGGACGACTCGAAGGTGTCGGGGCTGATCATGACGCGGTTGCGGCCGGCCGCCTTGGCGCCATAGAGCGCCATGTCGGCGCGCTGGAAGGCTTCGTCTATGCTTTCGCCGGGGCGGAAGTCGGTAATCCCGATCGACGCCGTGAGGATGATGTCCTTGCCGAACTTGCTCCAGTCGTACATTTCTGTCTCGGCGCAGATGCGGTCCAGCGCCGTCACGCCTTCCTGCACCGTGGTGCCGGTCAGCACCAGCACGAACTCGTCGCCGCCGTAGCGGGCGAAGTGGTCGCTCAGGCGCATTTCGTTGCGCACGATCTCGACAAAGGTCTTCAGCACCAGGTCGCCGGCAGCGTGGCCGAAATTGTCATTGACTGACTTGAAGCCGTCCAGGTCGAGGATGGCGATGCAGAACGGCGTACCGCCGCGCTGGAAGCGTTTCTGCTCGACCGCCAGGATTTCCATCAGCGAACGGCGGTTTTCGATATTGGTCAGCTCGTCGCGGGTGGCCAGCTCCTGCACCCGCTTCATGGCCAGCACCAGCTGCTGGTTCTTTTCCATGATCTTGCGCTGCATGCGGCTCAGCATGTTGGTCAGGTAGATGCAGCGGCCCAGCGTCAGGATGAAAGACAGGCACACCAGCAACTGGCTGAAATTGCTCGCCACCGGAAAACTCAGGTGCGCGCCGGCCACGCTGAAAGCCAGCACCAGCGCCAGCGAACCGATCAGCCAGCTGACCACGTACCAGAAGGTGCTCAGGCCGAGCACGCCGAAGCCGTAGATGACAAAAAAATTGATCAGGAACAGGTAGCCGACCTGGGGCGCCAGGATCAGGAAGCAGGTCTGCAGCAGCAAGGCCGTCACCACCTGGGCGAAAGTCAGGCCAGGATCCTTGTAGCGGCGGTTTACGCCGCTGCGGATCAGCAGGTAGTAGGCGCCGTTGACCACCACCACGACCATGGCGTACAGCAGCGCGATTTCCGGCCGGATCACCCCGGCCCGGACAAAACCCCACAGCAGCATGGCGTCCAGCAGGCCGCTCAGGGCGACACGCCCGAGCATGCCCAATGCCATCGCATTCATTTCTTTTCGTCGTTGCTGTTTCATGTCGGCCGGTTTCCGTTGGTTGCCATTGTATTCTTTACCCCTGGCAACAAACAGCCACGCATGACAGACCGCAATTCACTTTTTCAGGGAAATGGATGCAGGACATGGTACTAAAGGGAAACATTAAGGCCATGTTCTGGCGAGCGCACGGATGCGGGATTAAGTTATCTATCAAAATTATTGCACTACAGATATTCTATAGCTTACTGGGAATTTAAGCCGCATCTTCTATAACTGACAAGATCGAAGTGCAAAACGGCAAAAGCGGCGCAGCAAATTTTAGGGTGTCTTTAGCGTTTTAAGGGGATCAGGACAGCATGAGAGTCATTATTTTATTATTAGTTGCCGTCGGGATAGGCACTTGGTACTGGAATCGTCAAAATTCCATTGATGAAGAGAGCGTGACCCGCTTTTACGACACCGCCACCGAACATGTCCTGAATGGCCGCGGCAAGGAGCTGTGCGCCATGCTGAGCAAGGATTTCACGCGCACCGGCATCAATTCCACCAGCCAGGGCCGGGTCCAGGAAAACGCCGACAAGGAAGAAACCTGCGACAGGTACAACAAGATGTTCGAAGCGGTGGCGCAAGCCGGACGGCAGGGCGGCGTCTCGACCAATTACCAGGTCAACGTCGAGCATATCGAGATCAGCAAGGACCGCAAGAGCGCGGAGGTGAAGGTGTCCTCCAGCGTCAGCATGGCGCTGGGGCCGATCGGCAGGATCGCCGAGACCCGGGACAAGAGCAGCGAAACGCTGGTGATCCGCAACGGCAAGCTGCTGCTGCAGAAATCCGAGGGCACTGCGATTACCCGCACCATAGGCGATCGTTTTTGATGATGCCCTGAGCCACGGGTAATAAAAAGACGACCTCGGGGGTCGTCTTTTTATTTGAATTCGATACTTGAAATAAAAACGCCCGCTTGCGCGGGCATTTGTATTCTTGGCGGAGTGGACGGGACTCGCCTACATCCTGCAGGCCGCTGCTGCGCTTGCAAGCGCAGCCCTTCGATTCCCGCCGGAAGCCGCGCAGGCGGCTTCCTCCACTCCGCAGAGCGATATTCCCGCAAGCGGGAATATGAAACCGGACTTACAAATAAAAACGCCCGCTTGCGCGGGCATTTGTATTCTTGGCGGAGTGGACGGGACTCGAACCCGCGACCCCCGGCGTGACAGGCCGGTATTCTAACCAACTGAACTACCACTCCTAAACTGCTGCTTCATTAAGATCATCTGGCTACTTGGTGGGTGCTGAGAGGCTCGAACTCCCGACCTACGCCTTGTAAGGGCGCCGCTCTACCAACTGAGCTAAGCACCCAAAATGCACACTTAGTCAGCCAAATTTTCTTAGCGTATGTCACTACGCCTGAAGGGGGCAGATTGTACAACGGTTTTTTTAAATTTACTAGCGCTTCGTCGCATTTTGTTTTGAAAAGTTTTTTGCAATATGCCATTTCGGCCCGCCAGCCGCCTGTTTGCCTGGTTCGGCACGATTGCCGCAGGTATTAAATGTTGATTGTTATTTTTTGTTTGAATCGGTTTGCCGAAACGGAACACCGGATATCAGTCGGCTGTCATAACAGGACGCTGCTATATTCATGGGCAGCGACAGGTGATCTTATTGTCTCGCCTCAACGCCGGCAATTATTGGTATTTAATTAACTTAAATCATAAAAAGAACCATGATGAATGCCAAGATCCGCGCCAGCCTGTACTGCACAAGTGTGATCATGCTGGCGGCCTGCACCAACAAGCTGGCGGAAACGCCGGCGCCGCCCGCCACCACCCCCAACGCAACCTCGACCGCCGCCACCCTGGACGACTACAAGCGCGCGCTGGCGCAACGCATTGTCGCGGTCAACTCGACCCAGGTGTATGTCGGGCGGCCGCAGGCGTTGCTGCGCGCCGTGATCGTGCTGAAATATTTCGTCAACGCCGACGGCCAGCTGCTGCGCGCCGACGTCCTGCGCACCAACCGCGACCGCAAGGCCGAAGCCACGGCGCTGGCGGCATTGCGCCGCGCCGCGCCCTTCCCCAAGCCCGACAGCCGCTTCCTGCGGCGTGGCGAAGTCGAACTGGCGGAAAGCTGGCTGTTCAACGACGACGGCCGTTTCCAGCTGCGCTCGGTGGCCGAACAGCAGATGGACGAGTAGCGGCCGGCTTGCTTCCTGCGCGCTTCTCGCCTACCATCGAGCCATCAGCCTGAACGCAATGCAGGACTCCGTGAGATATCCCACCACGCCGCGTTCGCACTTATCCCCCTTTTTCTACGAGACAGTACAGTCATGGATATCCAGCCGCCACTCATCATCTCCAGTTTCGACCTGGAGCGTATTGAACAATTGCTGGCGTCCAGCGCTTACCGCAACCTGCCCGGCGTCGACGCCCTG
This sequence comes from Collimonas fungivorans, assembly GCF_001584145.1. NCBI lineage: Bacteria > Pseudomonadati > Pseudomonadota > Betaproteobacteria > Burkholderiales > Oxalobacteraceae > Collimonas > Collimonas fungivorans. Next base: position 5,425,609 of record NZ_CP013232.1, read on the forward strand.
CAAAACGAGCTGGGGCGCGCCACCGTGGTCGCTCCCGAAGATATTCCGCCGGGCGTAATCACCATGAATTCGGCGGTGCGTTTCGTCGACGAGGTCAGCAATACCGAATACGGCATGACGCTGGCCTATCCGAGCCCGTCCAACGCGCCTGACGCGGTATCGATACTGGCGCCGGTCGGCAGCGCCCTGCTCGGCCTGTCGGTGGGACAGTCGATTTCCTGGCAAGGTCCGGGCGGCCGTCCCTTGCAATTGCGTATACTGGACGTGACGTACCAGCCGGAAGCCAACGGCGAATTCCATCTTTAAGCTCCGGCACGGCGGCAGCAGATTTTAAGGACGCGCGATTTTCGCGTCCGTTACACCAAGAATAAAGACAAGTCACCATGTTAAGCGCAGATTACCAACGTCCCGCCAAGCTCTACCGCTATTCGGAGCGGCAATGGCTGGAACGTTCCTTGACGCTCGGAGAATTCCGTTTGCGTCCACCTGCAGAAAGCCTGCAGATCAGCAATCTCCACCACTCGCACGGCGCGGCAAAACGCGCCACGCCGCAACTGCTGACCCTGAGCATGAGCAGCAGCGACGACGCCGGCCTGTTCAGCGCATTCGCGCCGTCGGACTGCTGCCTGGTGATCCATGATACCGAGCATTTCGGCGAACTGATCCACCGCGCCGCGCAGCGGCTGCTGCCGAACTGGGCCGGGATCGACGCTGCCGTCAGCTACGGCCAGCCCAGTCCCCTGGGCAGCGCTTTCAGCAAAGGCAAGCGCGATGCATCCCAGCATGAATGGCTGTTTGCCTGGCGGCCGGCGCAGGCGACCATCACCTTGCGCCCGATCGTCATCCAGATCGGCAGCATCGAAGCGATCGCCGAACTGCGCGACAGGAAATAAGGCATGATTGCCGCAGCACAAGGCGGCAATCAGGTGCACATTCAATGTCAAACAGACACTTTGTTGGCAGATAAGCACAGTAGCCTGTATCATCGAACGCTAAGCTAGCCTGACCGCAGCATTTGCAGAAGCGGTTGGCTATACTTGAAAATCATGAATGAAGGAGCCACACGATGCACCGATCCACTCTGAGAACCCGCAGCGATTTCCGCAGCATGGTCGAAGACGCGCAAGAACTGTTTCGCGAAGCTGCCGCCACCACCGGCGAGAAAGCTGAAGACCTGCGCGACAAAGGTTTGGAACTACTTGACACGGCCGTGTCTAAAGCACAAGACGTGCAAGCAGCGGCAATCGAGGCGGGCAAGGAAATTGCCGCCACCACCGACGACTATGTCCAGGAAAACCCGTGGCGCGCAATCGCCATTTCCGCCGGCATCGGCTTGCTGGTCGGCCTGGCCATTTCCCGTAAATAACCGCAGCATAACTGTCAGGCTCGCATGAACCCACAACAACCCAAGCAAAGCAGTCCGGGTCTGGTGTCCGGGCTGGTCGGCACCGCCAAGAACATGTTTGCGCTGGTAATCAGCCGCATCGAACTGGCCGCGCTGGAATTCTCGGAGATCGGCTCGCACCTGTTCAAGCTGTTCCTGGTCTGCGCGCTCGGCATCGTCGCCTTGTGGTTTGCGCTGGCCTTCTGGAGCGGCTTGCTGCTGGTGCTGGCATGGGACGCCCTGGGCTGGAAGATACTGCTGATCCTGGCGGCATTTTTCACCATCGTGACGATCGGCACCGGCTTTTATGTGCGCAGCGTGCTGCGCCAGGGCCGGCTCGGCTTGCCGGTCACCATGGCTGAGCTGCGCAAAGATCGCGACGCCTTACTTTGAACACGGAAGCCGACATGGGCAGATACGCAGGACCGGACAGCAACCTTTCCACCGCGGAGCGCAAGCAGAAGCTGCTGCAGGAAGGCGCCGCCTTCCGCGCCGACATGCTGGTCTCGCGCGATATCGTGCGCACCAACCTGAACAGCAAATCGCTGGCGACCATTTTACTGGGCCGGATGACCGGCATCGCTTCATCGGTGTTCAGCAACCGCGGCAATCTGAAAGGCAGCAACCTGCCTGCCATGCTGCCTTTGCTGCTGACCGGCGCGTCGTGGTTATCGAAACGCCGTACCCGCAAACCCCTTCTTATCGGCGCCGCCCTGCTTGCTGCAATCGGCGGCGCCGCTTATGTCAACAGCAGGAAAAGCAAGACAACAACAGATGATGAATAACCGCGGCCTCCAGCCGGAGGCTGCGGTTTTTTGCTGGCGCTGTCTCAACCTTAGAAAGGAAAGACCATGAATAAATTCAAGTTGGGTGCCCTGGTTCTCGCAATTACAATGGCAACCGCGGGCTGTGCCGACATGTCGGAGACCCAAAGAGGAACTGCGATGGGCGCTGGCGCAGGCGCTGTGCTGGGCGGCCTGGTGGGCGGCATTGCCGGCCCCGGCGGCGCCGGACGGACAGCTGCAGGCGCGGCGATCGGCGCTGCGATTGGCGCAGTTGGCGGCAATATCTGGGGTAAACGCCAGCAGGACCAGAAACTGGCGATGGAAAGAGCTACTGCCGGTACTAACGTACAAGTCACCCAGACTGCCGATAACCGCCTGAAGGTGAATGTTCCAGCCGATACCGGCTTTGCTACCGGCCGCGCCGACCTGAATCCGGCCCTGCGTCCGATCCTGGACCAGCTGGCAACATCGCTGGCTCAGAGCCCTACGTCCCTGGTGGAAGTCTATGGCCATACCGACAATACCGGCACGGACGCCATCAACGGCCCACTGTCACGCCAGCGTGCGCAAAATGTCGCCAGCTACCTGAGCAGCCGCGGTATCGCGTCCAACCGTATCACCATGGATGGCCTCGGCTCCACGCAACCTCTGGTCGCCAACGATACGGCTGCCAACCGTGCGGTCAACCGCCGTGCGGAAATCTACGTCCGCGAACCGGCTCCTGCCCAGCAGGGCCAGCCGCAAGCACAAGCCTATTGATCTTCAACCCGAATCTTCGGGCAAAAAAAAGCCAGTCAATGTTTTTGACTGGCTTTTTTTACGACTGGCTATGCTGAATTATTTTGCTGCAGGCTCCGAAGCGGCGCTGGCTGCGGCAGAAGCGGAAGCCGCGGCGCTTGCCGAAGCATCGGCCGCAGCGGCCGGTGCAGCGGCAGGAGCCGGCACTTCCGGTTCCTTGAACTTGCCGCCCGACTGGTTGGCCATGTAGACCACGGCGCGCGCAACTTCGATATCGTCGAGGTCGGCATTGCCGCCCTTGGCAGGCATCGCCCGCAAGCCGTGCAGCGCATATCCGACTACCTTGTCGTAGCCTTCGGCCAGGCGCGGACCCCAGGCGCCGGCATCGCCGACCTTAGGTGCACCGGCAACGCCGGCTGCGTGGCATGCGGCGCAGGTGGACTTGAAGACCTCTTCGCCCGACAGCAACTGCTTAGGCGCGTTGACATCCTTGAAGGTGAAACCGGCATCGGCCACGGGGCTGATGCGGGCAGCAATCGCTTCCGCAGTCTGCCCCTCGGAACCGGCGCCGACCTTCTTGCCGGCAGTGACGTATTGCACCAGCAATACGATGCAGATGATGGGGACCAGAAAGCCCGCTGCAATGGCAACGATCAGCTGCTTAGGTGTCCTGATCGCGGATTGATGTTCTTCGTTATGTGCGTCGCTCATGAATTCCCTCAGTACAATTTTCAAAGCCGTAGCCGGATAGGCGCCAAAAAACCGTCCGAATCGCCCAAACCGCGCACGATCCCCCGCCAAACCCTTGATTATAGTCCCAATAATTACTATTTGGAACGGCGAAACGTTGCTTTGCATGGACGCGCGCGCAGAAAAACGGTATCCTTCATGCCTCTTCACCGTTCCTCTCATGCGGCTGTAGCTCAGTGGATAGAGTATTGGCCTCCGAAGCCAAGGGTCGCTGGTTCGATTCCAGCCAGCCGCACCAGTTTTCTCCTTTTAAATCAAAATGTTGCGCATTGCGATGTTTAGCAATGATGTGCAATGTTTTGCATTTTTTGGCATCGCGCAAAATTTGTGCCGCAGCCTGGTGGCATATTCGAATCAAAAATCCTTTTATCGTATTACAGTGCTGCGATATGCCACATGTCGCTGCTTTTTGAAATACAGCGACTGATTGGGTGGCGGCCGGCCCCTTCCAATTCCTGCGATTGGAAGGAGCAGGCCGCCGTCCGAGCGCGCTATTTCAGCGGCAAGTACAGTTCCGCGACCGCCTCATGCTCCGGGACCTCCGGGAAGAAGCTCAGCCGCTGGCAATAGATCGGGAAGTCGCGTGCCTCCTCGCCGCTGACCGGAAGCCAGTCGCGATAAAGGTAGAGCGCGGCGGGCTCCAGATTGTCGGTATTGCCGACCACACGCAGCACCGCGCAGCGTCCGCCAGGGATCTCGCCGGCTTTGATCCGCTCGCCGTTCGCTTCGATCGGTTGGTCGGTCCCGACACAAAGGTCCACACTATAATCGGCAGGCGACGCAGGACGCCGTTCGGAACGCCAGACGTTGAAAGTCGGACTTGTTTTCGGGTGCAGGCCAGCGGCCTTGCGCCAGGCGATGAACCGCTGGATGGTGGCGCCGAGCGTGACCGGGTCGCCCCGATGCTCCATGATCGCCACCGGTGTGGATGAAACATTGCGAATCGCCACGTCATTAGTGGTAAAAGTCTTCTGCATGAGCTTGCTCCTAGCGTTGTCGAGAGGCCGGATGGCCGCAAGCCACGGCTCCCAGTCGGGAGATTTCCGGAATGAGGAAGGCGATTGCCCAAACCGTTGCCGAAAGGCGCGGGAGAAAGCGTCCGGTGCATCGTAGCCGGCTTCCATCGCTATGTCCGTGACGCTTTGGGCGTCCCTGTAGGCAAGCAAGTATGAAGCGCGCTTCATGCGGGCTAGCTGGATATAGCGGTGCACGGACAACCCGAAGGTTGCCGCGAACTGCCGGTGAAAATGATATTTCGAGTAGCATGCGACGCTACTCAGCGCATCCAGGTCCAGATCATCGTCCAGATGCCGGTCGATGTAATCCAGCACCAGCTGCATCCGGGTATGGTAGTTTTGAAGCGCCGCCTTCATCGTTCTGTCCTCCGTGGTAACGTCATTTAAACGCACGCAGACATGACTCGCTCGACCGATCTTGCGGTTTTATCACTAACCATGTGTGCGATTCTGGACATGACATTGACCTTCGCTCTTTTTGCGAATTGTTGGCATTGATGGAAGAAAATCGCTATGCCGCGCATTTTTTCCTCGTGATATTTTAGGCCTTCGAAGCTAGGCGTCGCTGGTTCGATTCCAGCCAGCCGCACCAGTTTCCCCCATCAAATCAATTACTTGTGATCGGCAGTCTGTGTTGCATTTCGATGCAATATTTTGCGTGCTTTGGCTTTGCGGCCCACCGATTCTCGTTCCGGTACGCCCTGTCATTAACCATTCGGCATATTCCTGATTCATCTCGACCATTGTTAAGTATATGTCAATGGTGGGCTGAGCTCGTCGTAAAAAATGCGCTTTGCCCTCTCGCCGCGGCAATGTGCGTGTGTGCCTCTAGACAATTCGGTTTGCGACGCAGCTTGCCATGTCAGCCCACAGCTCCCAAAAGAGCACGGCCCACGAAATTCGTATATCGAAGCAATCTTTCGCAGGTGCGCCATGCGGCAGCCTCGTTTGGGAGTGAAATAGGATCATCTGATTGCCATTAAGGAAAATCTCATGCTCCAGAATTCACCAACCGTAGATACCCCATCTTTTGGCTCTCGCCTGAAGCGGACGGCATTGCTGCAAGCGACCGCGGACGTCATGGGACTGAATGCCGAAAGCAAGCAAACATTCGCTCAGTCCGGCCTGCTTTACAGCGATGGCATCGAGTTCGCGATTCATGTCAAGGACCTGCCTGATGCTGCGCTGCGCATCGTGGCCTCAGCCGCCATGGCCAAGCCAGACGGTGTCGATCCGAGCGTTTGGCATAACGCCATGTTGCGCGCCAATGCCGGCGCAATGATCGTCGCGGATTGGGGCTTCGCCCTGGACGAAGGCGACACCGCCTGTCTGCTGATGAATCTGCCGTCGGCCATGCAAGAACCGGAACTGTTGCGCGCAGCATTGGAAAGCATGCATGACCTGTGCGTGGCAGTGCGTGCCGGCACCACGAATAATACTGACAGCAAAGAGAGGCTCCAATGAAATTCGGCAATACGCTGCATCTGACGAAGAGCGGGCAACCCGTGACGCCGCCGGCTGCATTGCAGGAATTCGAGGCGACCAGGGAAGTATTGGTTCTGGTTGCCGAAGTGATGCTGCTGCTCGGTACAACGAAGGAAGTCGCACGGGAGGTCGCGCGCACCGGTCGCCTCTTGATCGGCGAGCAGCGTTTATTGCTCGCCTGCGCGCCGGACGATTCGGCACTGATTGCTAGCGCGCTGCTCGACCCGGCCTGGGCTAATCCGGCAGCACGCAGAGCGCTGCTGCAGGCCAACGCCCAGTTGCTGCTGTCGTCGGGCGTGGTTGCGACGGACGGTTATGGCGGCCCGAGCTTGATGCGTCGCTGGCCGCTGGCTCAGCCGCAGCCCGTTGCGCTTGCCCGCTGGTTGCGGGAACTGGCCACGTTTGCGACCGAAATTCAGATGAAACGCCATTAATCCGACACAACTATTGCAACATCTACGACAACAATCGGTCACGACGATTTTTGACATCTAAAGGGAGATGCATCATGGCAGGAGAAACAGGAGGAATATCGCGGACGCACTCGATGCCGCACACGATCTCTCCCTCTGATGAAGCTTCAGAGAACAAATCACCATCGACTCGGGCGCGGTCCAGTCTGACCACGAACACAGCGCTTGAAGGACTGAAACCGAAGCCGGACTCATTGAGTCCCGGTCACACTTCGACTGGGAGTTCGCCTCGCATTCTGAATGCGAACCTGCCGGGACCCTCAAACCCGGGCGTGAAAAGCCAGAATACCTCCCGTCGCCACAATGAAATCAGAACCGCGACACCGTCCGAGTCTGGCAGTGAAAATGGCAGAACATTTACCCCCCCTTCCGGCTCCACCTCTTTGCGTCGCAGCATGGGAGCACCGGTATTCACCCCAAATTCGCCGTTTAACGATATTGCGATCGAAATAGAATTCGCTCAACCGCCACCGCCTGCATCGAGTTGGAGAGCAATGGCTGCTACACCGTTGAATGCTCTTTCCTCCTTTGGCGGCAACGCATTGTCGTCCCTGAAAAGCGGTACCGAAAAGATAAAAGGCGGCGCGATCATCGCGTCCAAATTCGCTGGAAAACAAGTGGGTGCGGGCTTGGAGAAAGGCAAGGAATTGAGCGCTGCCGGCGCCGCAAAAGGAAAGCAGGCCGCCATTTTCGTGGGCAGTCAAGCCGGCCAGGTGGGCACAAGCGTCGCCTCGGGGTTGGGAGTCATGGGCATCGAAAAGAAATTTGCCGGCGCCACCGCCGGCCACCTGATCCATCAAACGGTTGCGGTCGGCGTTCCGACTTTTCTTCGGGAATGCATGAATGAAGTATTGTTTGCCGGACTGCGCCAGATTCCCCACGAGCATGCGGTGGCCTTGCAGATCGTCTCGGGCACGGTGTCGCTTTGCCTGCACCGTGTGCGCCAGTACCGCGAACAACGCAGCCCGGAAACCGCGGCGCGCGGATTTCACAACCTCAGCGCCGAGCAATGGGCCGCGCTGCCAGCTGAAGACCAGCAGACGAAAATGGCGCAGCAGCGCCGCTATTCCGATGCCGTCACCACACTGGCCACCGGCGGCATACTTGCCAACATTGCTTTAGGCGTCGCCGGCCCTCACATCGGGCAGCCTGAACTTGCCGCGAAGCTGGTAGCGTCCGATATCAAGGTGTTGGCTTACGCAGGAGCGCGCGATACCATACAGGCCACATTCCGCATGGTAGGCACGGAAGCCGACACCAATGGCGGCGTCAGCGGAACGCATATGGACGTTTCGGGCGAGTTCTACGCAAAAGTAAATATTGCAGCCAACTATGCCTTCAGTGCTTTTGTGCCGGCAGCCTTGAGCGACGCCAGGCTGACCCTCGCCGGACAACACTCCCCGCTCGGCAAACACGAAGCAATGAACGTCGTTTATCACTCGTCGGCAGTCAAGGCGGCCATCAATACGGTGCTGGAAACCGCGGACTGGACCAACGTAACCGAGCAGGAAGCCAAGGAAGCCGGCACCAGTCAAAAATTCGATCCTGCATGGAAAGGAAAGCGCCAGGATTACATGAGCGTACTCGATAAATCCATCGCTCGCACGGCGGCCATCAACAGCAATATAGCCGCCAGCAATGTGCTGTCCGTCATCGGTGAACGGGTGGGGTTGTCGCCGGCGGCGACATCGCTGCTCTCCAACGGCGGCTCAGGCGCCATGGCCGGCCTGAGTTACAAGGTGATTGGCGGAACATGGCAGGCCGAAGGCGCCGTGCGCACGGAAAAGGATAGCCGCCCTGAGACAGCCGGTTGACGCCTCGGACGGCTGTAGCTGAAAACGGAACAGTTGGAGGAGCGTCAAATTCTGTTTAATGCGTTATCAAATGAAAAAAAAATGGTGAAAGTGAATGATTCACTTTCACCATCATGCATCCTCATTACGGCACATTAAACCACCTGAAAATCACCCGTTCCGCGCCGGCATGAAGAGACGCAAGGCATTGTCGCCATGCTTACCAGCTCCAGCGCATGCCGGCATCCGCCATCACCGTGCGCTGTTGCGCTCCACCGAGGTTGGTGGTGTAGGTTGCAGTCACAAACGCACTGGTCGACTTGTTGATCGTGGCGACCAGGCCGGCGTTGAGCTGGCCCGCCGTCTGATTCGACCCGTTCGAAATCACTGTAGTGCCGTCAAAGGTGGTGCTGTCATGAGAACCGAAACTGCGCAGCAGGTTCAGGCGCAGATATGGCTGCCAAATTGCTGCCGATGTTTCAAAACGGCTTTTCAAGCGCACGCCGAGGCGGGCCAGGAAGGCATTGCCATTGTTGAAACCCACTGCCGACACACCGTCATTCAAGTCATTCAGCGACAGGTTTTGCCAGATCACTTGCGCCTGAGGCTCGATGGTCACGTCCGCCCCCAGTGGCATTGGCAGGCCGCCCTCGATGGATCCGACGAGTGCGCTGCCGTGCGTGTGTGCGCCCACGCCGTCGTGCGAGCGCGGATCCGCCGACAGTGAACTTCCCATCAGCACGGCATCCGTGTACCAGCCGATCGGGCCGATGTGGGTCCAGTAGCCGCCCAGGCTGTATGCATCGATAGCCAGATTGCCGACATCCAGATTCTGCACCGCCATCGCAAAACCGTTGACCTTGCCAGTGGCATGCGCAAAGCCTGCAAACAGACCGTAATGATTGCGTTGGCCGCTGGCGCCGGTATCGGCATAGATGTCGTGGCCGACCTGTATTCCCGTCATCGAACCGTCGAATTGCGGCGAGACAGTACCATCCTGGCGTTGCTTGGTGCGGCTGCCCCAGATACGGCCCCAGGCCGCCGGCAGATCGCCGTTCTCGGTCAACAGCGATTGCTCCCCTTGCCTGTCATGGAAATTATCGAGTTGCTGGATATTGACTTGCCGGGCGACGCTGGCAACTTCCGTATAGATGGGGACTTCGGGACGATACAGCGGAATTGCTCCGGAGCCGGCCGTTGGCGCCGGGTCTGCCGGAGTAACCGGTGGCGTGGTCGGCGGCACAGTCGGAGGCGTACCTGTAGGCATGCTTGGAGGCAAAACTACGGGCGGGGTAGGCGTTTGCACTACGGTGTTGCGCAGATACCAGTTTTCCGAGGTGCCGCTGGTCACGCCGCCTTTGGCAAGATAGTAAGAATAGGCGCCAGCCTTGACCGGCGCCGCAAGTGCAAATGCGTCTGCCGTGGTCGTCGCGCCGTTCACGGTCTGCACCACTTCAATGCCATCGGCGACGATGGCCGCGCCAGGACCACCGACATTCGTGATGCGCAAGCTGGACGAACCGCTGGCGGCGCCGCCGTTGATCACTAACCGGTCCGATGCCGCACCGTCACCTGCGAGGAAGGTGTTGAGGGCGATGCTGCCCTTTTGGCCGACATAGTTGCCGACAACGTTGAGCCGGTTGCCAATCCCTTGGCCGCCGATTTGCAGCAGGCCGGCGTTGGTCAATGGCCCGTTGATCGTAAAGCTGCCGTTGCCCGAGCCGGCAAATTGAGGCAAAGCATTGGCCACCGCAATGGTGCCGTTGTTGGTTACCGATCCTGTGACGCTGCCGTAGCCGCCGAGCGTGGCGCCTGAAGCGACGGTCGTATTGCCGCCGCCGGACAATGCCGCCGCTGCGTGCGTCGCGTCGCCCACTGCCAGCGTTCCGGCTGCGACCATCGTTCCTCCGCTGTAGGGATTGTCCGTATTCAGCACGGTCATGCCGGCGCCGGCCTGCATGACAGAGCCGGTACCGGAAATCGTACCGGGGAAAGTCACGTCGTCGGAACGATTGAAGACCAGCGTACCGTTGTTGGCAACATCGCCCACGATGCTGCCGGTCGTGCCGCCGTTGCCTAGTTGCAGCGTACCGGCCGAAATCGTCGTGCCGCCGGTATAGGTGCTGTTCCCGGTTAACACCGTGGCGCCGCTGCCGGCCTGGTTGACCGAGCCCGTGCCTGAGATCGTCCCGGGAAACAGCAGCGTGTCGGCGCGGTTAAAGACAAGAGAGGCATTATTGACGACATCGCCGACAATGCTGCCGGTCGTGCCGCCGTTACCCAGCTGTAGCGTACCGGCCGCAATCGTCGTGCCGCCGGTATAGGTATTGCTTCCCGCAAGGGTCAGACTGCCGGCGCCCACCTTGTTGAAGCTACCGGAACCAGTCATGCCTTGCGTCAGCGTGGAGGCAAATCCTTGCGTGTCGATGGTGCCGCCCGGCGCATTGATGGTTACCGCACGCGTACTGGCGAGATCGAAATTCTGCAGAAGCTGAAGCGTGCCGCCGTTGAATGTCAGACTGCCGGTGTTTGCACCGAGTGCGTTGTCGGCGCCAGCGGCAACGGTGCCGCCGGTAAGCGTAGTGCCGCCGGAATATGTATTGCCGCCGGAAGCTGTCGGCGCCAGCACCAGCGTGCCGCCCTGGGTCTTTTCGACTGCGCCGGTGCCTGAAATGAGGCCGGCATAAGTGCCGTTGTCGGGCTGCACAAAGCGCACCAAGCCATTGTCAATGACGCTGGACGGCAGACTCTGCGCCCGCGCTTCAAGCGTGCCGGCCGCATCGACGGTCATCTTGCCGGTATACGCACTGTTGTTGCCGGTGAGCGCCAGCGTCCCTTGTTGAACCTCCGCGACAGTTGCCCCCGTGATGGTGCCGGTCAGCGTCCAGGTTCCCGTATCGTTTTTGATAAGCGACGAAAAATTGCTCATGTTGCCGGACAGGGACGAACTTCCGGCGCCGCTCAGGAAGATAGTGTTATTGCCGCCGCCGCCATTGAAGTTGCCAGTAATGACCGATCCCGTATAGAGCCGCAAGGTATCATCGCCACCCGCAAAAACGAGGTTGCCGATGACCTGTCCTTTATTGGTAAAGTCGACCGCACCGTTCCCCGATGCGCCGATCACATTGCCTGGCGCCTGGATGATCCCGGTGGCATTATTGACGATCGTGTTCAGGCCATTCGTATTCTGGAACCAGATGGCGGCGGCGTTATCTGCCTTGATCGTGCCATTGTTGGTGATGACATTGCCGCTGCCTTGCAGATTGACGGCTTCCGCACTGCCTTGGGGGCCGGTCGCGAGGACTTGGCCTCCTTGATCGACTGTCAATGTGCCGTTGTTGCGGAATTCGACCGTGTTGGCGCCGGTGTTGTACAAGCCACTGTTGCCAACCCCCTTGGCGCTCACCGTAGCGCCGTTCTGGACCGTGACGTTCGCATTGTCGCGCAGGCTGATGGCATTGGCATCGCCGACCGCGAGCTGGCTCCCTGTACCGATCGTGACGGTTCGGCCATTCTCGGCTGCCACATTGCCGGCCCCCACTGTCGTCACCCAGGGATTGGGCGCGCTGGCATCGCAGGTCGTGATTTGTCCAGCGGTGTTGCAGGCTGCGTAGGCTGTTCCGGGCACCACACTCAGCGCGGGTATTAGCACAAGTGAGGAGGCTGCAGAAAGAACCAGGCGGTAGCGAACAGGATGAGTCATTTTTATTGCCGTTTGAATTTTTAACATTTTTATTTATAGCTCCCAATTGAAAAATTAACAATACAATATGATATTTAACATTTGAATTCTCAAAATCCGTAAAAAATACCTTTGAGTTGGATTTTTATTTAACAATCTATTGTCCAAGATTACATTGCCCAAAGGCAATGTGTAACAATATTTGACATTTGCGTACGACAAAAAACAACATATGCCGTCATCGGCATAGGCTGCGCAAATAGCGCGGCGGAGCCTCAAGACCCCTGTTATTTTTTTGCTCCATGGGAGGCTCTGATCAGAGAAGCAATCGCAGCGCAGATGTTCCTATAGGAAGGCGCCTGGTAATTGCGGATACGCGCGGTCAAGCTGAAGGCGCTGGGGGAATCCGGCCAGGTGCGGCTGGCTATTCGCTGCGGGCTTTTGTTTCCGCACAGTTCACTTGAATAATCACAGCCATCTCTATGAGTCGATAAAAATAGAAACGTATCTTTTCCACGTCGTCGTTCAGTAACTCAGCCAACGCCGAGGCGCTCACGCCAACTATCAGCTGCTGAACGGTGCGGTCCAGGAATCGCTGCAGCACGTAATTGTCCATCGCATAGTCATTCCGATTTAAGCGAAAGCAAATGTCTGCATGCGGCAGCAGTCTTTTCATACCGCGATGATGAAAAACGGAAAGCAGCGGTTTTTGAGATGGCACTTCCTGGCGAGAAGATATATTGCCCAATTCATTCAGACCCAAATGAAAATCCCTGCGCAGCGGCGTGGCATCCATCGGCAGATAGCGAAACGTCCCGCCAGCGGAGAGGCACAACCTGGCTACCACAGCCTTGGCCAGCTCCGGATCACCGATGCCGTCTGCATTTATTAGCAGCGCGGTTAATACTCCCTCTGAAACGTGCAAATGATATTGACTGCCGTCGCCTAAATCGACATGAATCACGCCGGAACGATATTTTCCAACGCTGCTAAGTACGGCATACAACGAAAAATCCGACAGTCGACCCCAGATTGCCATCCACACTCCGAAAATGGAAATACTTGCCGGCGCAATAGGTCCAAAGATAAATTTTGCTTAGAATTTTTTTACAAGCAACGATTGAATCTGTACGGAAAACATGAGTCCTCCCTTGGATTGGCATTGATGGTCGCAGGCGCAGTATGTTTTTGGCAATAATCAGCAGGCTCCCCAGCCCGCCAAATACATCAAGCGATATTATTATTGTCAAATAGAAATGGTAATCAAACTTAGAAAGTGGGCATATCAGGAAATCGCCATCTTCATGTAAGGACAACAGTAGCCATAGTCAGGAATTCCTTACTCATCAATCTTGATGGCATTGATGCGTAAATAATCGCCTGCTGCAATACCCGGTCCCTGAAGAGATTTATGGCACGAGCACGAACCTCGGCATAACCATGCGGGCGAAGCGCTAGTGAACTGTAACGATCCACTGGCACTGCCGATGGGATAGAGAAATTTGGTTGGGGACGATAAGAATGCCCCTGCGTTGCAAGCCGCCTTCCATCCACGGCAAAGCCGGATTCTGAAAATCAGAACACGCAGCAGTGCAATGCAGGTCCGGCCGGCGCCTAAGCGTGAAGCCAAGCCCGCAGCTCGTCAAGCAACGCCGAAGTGACAGTACCGCGATGGATCTTTTCGTCGTACTTATGCAATGCACGTGACATTGCTTCATGCTTTGGCCCCAGGTTCTTTTGTTCATTCGTCTTCAAATGCGTTGCCGTGAATCCACGAAGCGGCAGCTTCAATACTTCCTCGCTAGGGACGTATTTGTCGCTATGCAAGTGCAGGAATACCGGCGGCGCGCGCTCGCCGCTGGACAATGGCTTGGGCTGGATGCGTATTTCGTAGAGCGTGTCCTTATCCGACGGCAATTGAACCGGAGGGCGCACGCTTTCAATCTGGCCCAATTGCAGCAAGCGGCTCACGTGTTTTCCCTTGGGGAATTTGTGGACCTTGAGCGCATCCCCTTCCCGAACGTCCATGCCCTGGTGAATTATTTCCAGCGCCTGCAAGCGGCTCCCGAGCAATTCGACGGTGGCCTTATCGATCACCGGAGACTTGCGTGCCTCGTCGCTCGTCGCGCGCAGACGGCCGATATCGCCGAACCAGTTTTGCGCCGACGAACGGACGAAGTCAGCTGCAATCATTGGATCGTCCTTCGGACCGTTCAGCACCTCGATGCCTCTCGTGTTTTTCTCTATCGACCGTGCAATGGCGATGACATCTCCGCCCAGGCTCTTCGCAACATCGAGGTCGATCGGATACTTTCTCAAGGTCCGCTCGATCTTGCCCTTGAGACCATCATGCAGCGCCAAAGGCGGAGACTGAGCAAGAATTCCAGCAGGCGGCGCCGAGACCACAGTATTGACTTTTGCATGAGACACCAATGCCACGGCGGGCAACGGCCGCGGAACGGCTTGCGTCTGCAGCTGCTTGCCGCGCCCGTGCGACTTCCTCACCTTGCCTGATACCGCCTTGTCCGCGCGCTCCGGAGCGCTCGTAGAAGTCGACGATGCCGGCATATGCGCCAACGAACTCGCCGAATTCTCGGGCATTGCTTCCGGTAATGTTGAGGAAGGAGTACCGCTGTCATCCGGCTCGCATATCTCGCGCAAGCATGCTTGATATGCTGAAATGGCATGCGCCATCTCCAGAGAATGTTGCCAGATCCCTGAGTTGTCGCTCATTTCCAGCGTACTGGCGGCGTCCAGACAAAAAAGCTCTCCCGCAGCGTTAAGCTGGTCGGCATATGCGGCGGCGAGTGCCTGATATTCCGTGCGCTTCGCAGGACTGAGTTCGTCACCCCGTTCAAGGATTCTTATCGCCTGCTCGGTATCGCTGCTTCGCTTGGATATGGCGTCCAGAAGTTCCATCACGCGCGGCATGAGATGCATGGAGGCCATGCCGCCGGAACGCAGGCAAAGCATGACGAGACGATCGACGTTGACCGTAATTGCCTTGCCGGCGATTGCCAACAGCGTTTTCCTGCCAGCGGCCGCGCCGGATTTGATAGCAGACAGCTGCATCAGCATATTTCCAGGCGCCCCAGGCTGTTCGCACTGACGGACGAATTCGCGCAGGACGCCGCCATGCTTCACAACCGCCTCGCGAAATCCTTGCAGTTCGGCAAGCGCCCGGTCCATGGCGGTCAACTCTTCCTGCGTGCCGATCTGCTCCCCGACATCGTCAGACGCAGACCCTTGGGCGCCGTTCCAGGACCATTGGGCAACCTGATCCGAGCTTGTGCTGATGCCGTACTCGGCCGATTGGGCGCGGCGCACGTGCAAGGCGCCTTTTGCTCCTTGGTACTGGTCATCCGCGATTTTTCCTTTCAGCCCCTCCAGCCCTGCCAGGCCGGAGTCGGCGGATTTGACGCCAGATTCGGCAAGCCGCAATCGCTGCGACACCTGCGTCATCGAACCATTCACCAGTCCCTGCCAGGTTACGCCATATTTCAGTGCCTTATCCACCGCTATCTCGTGTTCCCCGGCGCTCACGGCGCCGCGTGACGCTACCGCCGGAGCCGGCGGCAGCGTTCCGCTGCGCCTTGACCGTCCGGACGACGCCGGCCGCGTCTGCACCTGGTGCGCCGACGGACGGGGCAATCCTTCCGCTACCGTCGGCAGCCCTGTGCGCTGCCGGCCGCGCGCGCCAGAACGCTGGCCGGCATTGGCGCCTCTTTCTTTCTGCTCAGCGACAACCGGTTCCGAGGGGACAGGAACGTGAGGGTCACCGATTTTTCCACTCTGCATTGCGTTTCTCCCGACAAGGTATTTGGGCGTTTATGGAAACAAGCGCCAGGCAACCGGCATGGCCGATAGCGCCAAAGACCCGGCCCATCGATAGCTGGCGCCGCGCGTGAGCGTAGCCATGTTCCGGATTTCGGAAACGTCGGCCGAACGATAGACATCATGGATGAAAAAATCTGCACCCTCGCGCGAATGGCGTTTTGGAGGATTATTGCTAAGCAAGTGTCCAATGTAATTCGCCGCTGCGAAATGGAAACGCCTGTTCCGAAGATGGTCGGCGATTACTCAAAACGGATTACCTGATGGACGCCGGACGCCATCGGAAGAACTATTTTCAATTGGCGAACTCGGCTCATTTGGCCTTGCCGGCATCTTCGACCGGAATCTGAACCTGGATGGTGGTGCCGGCGCCCGGTACGCTAACGATGTCGACACTGCCGCCGAGCATGAAAGCCCGCTCCCTGATGCCGATCAGGCCGAATGAATTTTTCTTGCGCAGGAGAGGGTCAAAACCCTTTCCGTTGTCGCGCACTTCCAGCAGATATTGCGCATCTTTCCTATTCAGCCGGATTTCCACCTGGCTGGCTTGTGCATGGCGACCGATATTGGTCAGGGATTCCTGCACAATGCGGAAAAAAGTTGTCGCTCGTCTCTCGTCCAGGACGATTGTTTTTTCATCGATTTGCAAAACGCATCGAATACCGGTGTTTTCGGAAAATTCATTCGCCAGCCATTCCAGCGCCGGCACCATTCCCATATCCAGCGCACTCGGACGCAATGCAGAAACAATGTTACGCGCGATCTTGATGGTGCTGTCGACCAGCGACACTTGCCGCTGAACCTTTCCTTGCAATTCCGGATTCTTGTCCCCGAATTCGATACCGATCACCGATACTCCCATGCGCATCGCTGAAAGGTATTGACCGAGCTCATCGTGAATTTCGCGCGTCAGATGTTTGCGCTCTTCTTCTCGCGATTGTTCGAGTTCATAGGCGCGCTCACGCGCCAATTGTTCTTTCAAACGCTGCCGGGCGAGCAATCGGCGGATCCGATGGCGCTGCCACAAGAATGGCACCAGCAGCAAAAGCAAGCCGCAGACATAATAAAAAAACGTGGTCCGCCACCAAGGCGCAAGGATCACTATTTCAGTTTCGACTACCGGGGAAGTCGTCTCCATGGCAACGTTCTCTGCCGTAACCTGAAGGCGATAACTTCCGGGCGGTAAAGCCGAGTAGCGTACTTCTGGGGCGGCGGTCTGCGACCACTCCCGCTCCAGGCCTTTCATTCGATAATGAAATTCGATTGCCTCATGATTCTGAAACGAAAGCGCTGCGAACCTGAAATTCAGCGCGCCGGATGTCCACGGCAAACGAACCGGCTGGTCCGGGGGAAGTTGTCGGCCGTCGCCGGTGATGCTTTCCAGCAGCACATTCAGGGAAAGCGGTAAAAACAGGGATTCCGGCCGCAGGATATGTGATGCGCCATTACTGGTTCCTATCCAGATCGAACCATCGTCATCTTCATACAGCGCGTCGGTATTGCTGTCGTTCCAGACCATGCCGCTTTGCTGGTTGAAAAACCGCCATTGATTGCGATTCCATACAGCGACTCCCGCGTCGCTGGAAACCCACAGCCAGCCGCGGGTATCTTCAAGCAGCGCCAGGACGCTTTGTTTTTGCAGCAGAGGGGGAGTAATGTCCTGGATAGCCAACGTGCCCCCCTGTTCCGTGGCGCGCCAGAGTCCTGCATCCAGGCTGGCCAGCCACATGTTACCTTTCCTCGAGCAGGCAATGGTGTTCAACTCTCCCCGAGGAGTGCCGTATCCGGCAAAGCGGGGATTACTCCATTCCTTGCCGTCGTAACGCAGCAGGCCCTTGTCGGAAACGAACCAAAGCACGCCAGAAGTACTTTGGCAGCCGTGGAAAACATTGACGTCCTTGGCGCCGGTCACCGCCGATATTTCCGCCACCGGCAGCGGCACGCTAGCTACATCAGGATGCCTGATGACATACAGTCCGCGCTGGGTATTCAGCCATAGCTGCCCGGATCTGTCGAAGAACATGCCATTGCTCACGGGCAGTTTGGCAATCAGCGTGTCTTGGGCAGCGCCCGGCTCTCGGCGCACCAGCGTTCCTGAAAGTGTAGTGGCCCAGGCGCGCCCTTTGCCATCTTCGATCATGCTGATCCACTCGTGCGAACTGCCGCCGTAACGGCCTGGCAAAATGGCGAAGCCGCCGTTTTTCCGTAGTACAGCCGATCCAGAGCGAGTGCCGACATGAAGCTGGCCAGCCTGATCGCGCAAAAAAGACCATACAATATTGTGAGGCAATCCTTGCCGCGAGGTCCAGTTTTCCCAGTCGGGATAGCCAAGCCAATGAATCAGGCCACGCCCGGCCGATCCCAGCCAGAGGCCATTGTTTCCTCCCTCCAGGATGGCGCTGATGCCGTCGCTCACGTTCAGTCCGTTGCCTTCGGCGAACGATTGCCAGGTCCGGCCATCCCAGCGGATGAGGCCGCTATCTTGCTGGCTCAGAATCATGCCGTTATGGTCTTCGGCGAGCAGGGGAACGCGTTCTTGTTTCTTTTGTTCGTCCCGCGGTGGCGAGCGATTCAGGAACACTCCGCTGCCGGCCGGCAATGCAAATACCTGTTTTTCGCCGCGCAGCCACAATGTCCCTTGCCGGTCGTGCAGCAAGGCGCCCCATTGCTTGGCAGGCAGGCCATCCTTCTTGCCGAGAACGGCCAGCTTGCCTTGGTCGTAATGGCATAGCGAATGGTCGCATCCCATCCACAAATCCCCCTTCGGCCCGACATGCAGACTGTGCAGAGCTTGCATCTCCGGACGTTGCAGCAACTGCTCCGCGCTGAAAAACTGTCGCGCCTGCCAGGTCGCTCCGCCGTCCGCAGACGTGACCTGCCATATGCGCTCATTGCTTAACGCCAGTAAACGGTCCGGGCCGAGCTGAGCAAAAACCTGGCCCCAATGGAAAGCAAATTCCGCATTTTTAAACCGCATGGGCGCGAACTGCTGCCCCCGCAACTGATACAAGCCTTTCAATGTCCCGACCCACAAGCGGTCGCTTGCATCGACATGCAGCGCGGCGATATACAGGGCGCCGGGCTCGTCGCTTATATCAAACCGCTGAAAACGTGCGCCGTCATAGCGAAACAAGCCGTTTTCCGTGCCGACCCAGATATAGCCGTTGGCTTGCCGGGCGAGAGCGGTAATGCCGAGATTGCGCAGTCCGTCCTCTTGGCCGTAATAGCGCAATGGCAGTTGCTGACAATTTGCTGGCATCGAGAGAAAGATTTGGCACAGAAGTACGACAACTCCCAGCCAGCGGCGCGGAGTTTTTGTCATTTCAGATTGTTCTGGCATTCTCGAGACGCTATTGCGAAATTAAATCAATGGTTTAAGGAAATTCCAACAAATCATCGAGCATGCCAAGAAGGAATGCTTCGTGCGGAGCAGCGAATTTTTATAATGAATTTTGAGGCTGCGAAACGAAAGCGATCAGGAAATCGCACTTTCAACTGCCAGCGGGTTTTCTTCAAGCCGCTGCCGTGACCTATACGCAATAACGGCGCGAGGAAGAAAGATGCGGGCTGCGATCGGCACGGCTCACATCATAGGGAAATTCCTACGGTGAACTGCCTGAATCCCTACAAAATCAAGACTTCCCGATACCTCGCTTCCTTCCCGCCAACTAATCTTGGAGCATACCGACTTCATAAAATAAAACAACCATGTCTCATCCCGTCCGCTATAGTTTTGCGCTTTCAGCCGCATCTTCTCTTGATACCCGTCCTCTGCATGAAACCCGCAACTGCGGTTTGCAATACTTCAGGCAGTTCAACAAACCTGTGACGCCATTGCGACGAATCCATGGCCGACGACAATTGGCCAAGACAATCTGGCGGCCGAAGACGGCGGAACGATCATAGTCGGAACAGGGAGCCGGATCGCGGTCGGCGATGCCAGCGCCATCAGCTCAACTGCGCAACGGTGCAAACATAAGGGTGCGGAACGGCGGCAGGGTAAGCGCCAACGGGATCAGCAGTCACGGACTCTATAAGAGCGACGCCAAGAAGAGAAATCGAATTGCTGATTTAAGTCAGGCATAGTCAATTGACTGCATTGACTATCTGGCTTCATGCAGATAAAAAGTCTTGCGCCACGCCTTCGAATGCGCTGAATACTCCGACAAGGTATTCATCAGATCAAGCGCCGATATCTGCCCGACAGGAATGCGCTGCGCCAACAGAACATGACGGGTTTCGAAGTTGATCGTGAATACCGGCGTATTTACGCCATGCATCGTCAAATTTATTTCCAGTAGCCGTTCCAGGACGTCGGCGCGATTTTTTACCGGCAGCGCACCAAAATCGCAGTACATGGCCAAGCCTTCTTCCTGTTCGGTGCTGCCGTCGATCAATGTGAAATTAACGCCATCGACGGTCAGATCGGCAGTCGTATAAAACAGCTTGGGATTTGCGATTCTTGCGATCGCACATACTTCATCTATCAGTTTCCGATAATTTTCGGATGCCATATGTTTCTCCAGTTCTTTTGTAGGAAATTATCGACCGTCCGTGGAAGCAATCCGGCTTCAAGCCGGCGCTGGAATCAGCGGCAGCGGCGACTCACGGATGTCATGCGCAATAGATCAGTCTCTCGCGTCGTCGGCGATATTTAAGGCCTGATCGGGTCGTGCCAGACCATTTTTCATGTGTTCCAGCTCTTTCTGCTTTCCCTCGGCTTTCTCGAACGCCGCCCTCGCCTTTAAGGCAGCAATTCCGTCCCGCGGCATAAAAGCCATGCCCTTGAAACCCAGCTTGAGCGCACCAAGGCAATAAGTGGAGAGCGATTTAACGCTGACGCCGACATAGGGGTACGCTCCCTTTGCTGTCGCTTCGCGAATTTTGCGCCGCTCGTCCAGTTTATTATTTTGATAAACGGTTTCCGATATGGACGATGTCGGTCCGGAAGCGACCTGCCCCCATAATTTTCCCAGCGGCTTGGTTTTGGCATTCGCAACCTGATATGCGGCAGCAACATTGACCAGCACCGCGCTCATGGTGATACCTAGGGAGAGGTATCGTTCCCAAAGAGGTTCCTGGTAGGTCGGATCGTGGGTCTTCTTTTGCGCACTGACCAGGCCCAGCAGCGAATTGATCATCAATGACCCATTGATGCCCGCGACCCCTAATTGAAATGCCCGCCACGACGCCGCACCGTATGTCGCGGAGACCTCATCCGGCAATCCGCTGCGCGTGTTGCCGGCCTTGATGAATCCCACTTTGAATTCCGGCGAGAGTTCGAACAAATTCGTGCGTTCCGTGACTTGCATGCCGTCATGGACAGTGCGTTTGTTATCGTTGTAGTCAGAAACCTCCGTGAACCGCCCCTCGCGTACGTGCAGAGGATCATGGCGGGTTGACTCCCAGGCGGAGACAAGCATATTGAATTTGCTTTTCTGACTATCCGGCAAGTTGCCCGACGCCGTCTCGATCTTGTTGCCCAGTTGCGCCAACTGCCCTTGCTCTTCATCGCTCAACGGCGGCAACTTGTTCGCCTGTGCCTGAAGGCTGGTATGCGTCTTGAGTGCGCCGGCGTCGATCTTTAATGTACCGGCAATGACCGCATGCAATTCGTCCACGCGCTCATAATCTCGGATGCCTATGGCGGACGCCAATTCGATCTCGAGCGCTTGAACCACGCCCTTTGCGGCGGCTCCCAAAGAATCAAAAGCCGCGCTTCTGATAGCGCTCACTGCTGCCAGCCGCGTTGGATATTCTGCTCGATCCTTCAGTCCTACGTGAGTTCGCCAATCGTTCGGTCCGTTCGCCCCCATATGCAATGTATCTGCAATCTGCTGCTCCAGTTCTCGGACCTGCCCCGTGAATATCTGATCCAATGTCTTTACCCGTATCTGCAACGGGCTTCGCATGAGCTCCTTGAACTTGCCCGGATCATCCGCCGTCAGCATTTTCAGATCAATCATCAGATTCTGCTTATCTACCTCGTCGGATGGCGCGACCAGTCGCTGCAACGCCAGCTGCGAGACGGACGTTGCTATCTGGATGCCGGCCGCGACACGGGGATCCTTCGCGATATAGCCGCCCCACCCGGCCAAAAGATTGCCGTAGAATTTGAGTGTCTGCAAACATGATTGCCGGTGCAGTCCCTCGAAGTAGACGCGATTGAGCTGGCAGCGCGTGGTGTAATGATTGATGGCGTGATCGAGCGTCTTTGCAATTTCATCTACAGCATGATTTGCCGCCTCCCTGAGCTCATGATTTTCAGGATCCGCGACGGAACGTGTTAACAACTCCTGTAGTCTGGGAGATTCGTCCTGCACGTGCTGCAGCACCTGCTTCAATTCCGTTTCGATCTTGTCGAATGTCGGGGTATTCAATTCCGGAGCAATATCGGCCGCGTTTCGAAAAGCCAAATCCTGGTAGGGCGTTACATGCAGCAAGGTATAGGTATTTACCAAGCTGCTGACCGTGGAAGCCGCCATCACACTGCCAAAATAACCCGCCGCCCAGTTCCGCGCAGGAACTGGCGCCTTGCCATGTGCCTTGAAGGTGCAAATGGTAGGCAGCAAGGACATTATCGAGGCCGGGGCATTGCGCCAGGAATACGCTTTTCCACCCTCCCTGAACCCTGCGTCCATGCCATGCTGGTCCAGATTCAGCATCGTGTTAAAGCATAGTTTTGCCTGGGTCCAGTCACCTGTTTTAAGCGCCTGCGCCCGAGTTTCGATGAATGCCTGGACGTGCTCCGGATTCAATACAATCCTGTCTTCCTCGACAAAGGCCTTGCTATGCGCCAGCAAGTCTCGATGCAGCTCGTGCTCGCTCGGCATATCGATCACCGTGGCATTCCCGGCTTCGCCAAGCGGGGCTATACGAGATGGAGCATTTTCCACAGTAATTTCTTCATTGCGAATAATGACATGCGGCCCGATCGAACCGGAACTGGACGCAATATCATGCATTTGTTGCGGCAGTACTTTAGGCGCGTCATTGTTCTTACCGCAACTCTCAAGCGCGCCGAGGACGCCTGCCGATCTCGGACGAGTGCCGGCGGCACGCCCCTGGTCGAACGTAGCGTGAATAGCGACAGGAGGTTTTAGGTTATTCGCCGGCAGCCTCGATCGTTGCGATATCGTGCCGGCATCAGCTTCCTCTCCGGCTGGACGGCCAGTAGCGTCCATGCTCGAATTGCGCAACGGCCCCAGAACTCTCAAGGCAGCGCTTGGCTCGCTCAATGAGCGTCGCACAGAACGGGGATCTGCTTTATCGATTGCATCAGATCGCTCATGTGGCGCGGCATCGTCAACAGCTGCCGATTTGTTTGTGGATGAAGGAATATGCATGATGGTTTTCTTTTTTTTTGACGATTACAGATTACATGCTGGACGCAATCATTTTTATGGCGGCACGAACTACGGTTCACTCTTACGAAATTTTTCGAAAACCCCTGAAAAATTCTCATATCGTTATGTTTATTTGCGGCGACGGCTCTATAAAATCTGGCGCAAACAGGGGTAACGAAGGCCCACCGGCTCTTCATTTTGTGCAAATCGCCCGATTTTCGTAGCTATTTAGGCAACAATGAAGGAAATGCCTACCTGTAATTCAGGAATATCTGATTGAAATTATGTTGAAATATGGCAACTATAACAATCCAGCAAGCACATTCAATATGGATTTCCATGCATGGAAGTTGTCGCCTAGATAATTAGCCCGGAAAAACTCGCACTGCATGCATCATCTTTCGCATGAAATGGTACTCACTGAGAGAAAACAACTTTGTTCTTGAATATTGCCTTCGCCATAAACGATCGTGGCGGGGCAAAAAAAGACAGACGTTCGATAAATCACCCAGCGTCTGCAGCCGGTTCTCCAGCAGCAGAAAATTTCAAAAATGCTCAATCACCCTTTCAGGGTGATTCCGATTGAGGATTAGGCATGCGATTTGCAATTTTGACTGACGATTCGGTTTTAGCGCAAAAACTGGCGCAATACTTTGAGCAGTATTCAATCACCATAGACGCTTACTGTACTGAGCTGCTGATACTGCGCGCAATGCGTACCATCATCTATGACCTGGTGCTGCTTGACGCCAGGAACACTGTCGAACTGGCCAGCAGCCTGCTTTCATGGCGCACCTGCAACGCTGATTTTTACACACCGGCGATCATATTGACCTCGCTCCTGACGTGGAACGTGATGCAGGATTGGATCGAAGCAGGCGCACACGATGTTGTCAACCGAGCAGACATCGATCAGATCGGGCTGAGGGTATGTGTCGCCCTGCGGCGTCTGGCCCATTGCACCCGTGTCGACAGAATACAGATCGGCGGTTATGTACTGAATCGCGGAAGCGACATGGTTATCTGCAACGGCACCGAAGTCGGCCTCACTCCGCGTGAATTCTCCATCGTATGGCTACTGTTCTCCAATCCAGGAAAATTCCTGAGCCGGTCTCAGATCATTACCAGCGTCTGGGGAAATTCAGAAGAAGTTGCGGCTCGCTCGCTGGAACAGCATATTTACAAGCTGCGCAAGAAACTAGGCCTGTCGTCTACGGCAGCCGGGGCCAGCCTGAGGACGGTGTATGCACTAGGCTACAAGCTTGAGATTTCTCCGGACCTGCAACAGGCTGAGAGATCCGCTCCAGAACAACTTTCGGTCGGTGTTCAAGCAGAGAGTGAGGGTCAAAGCATTCCAGTAATCCTCTGACCCTCAAACACCGTTAGGCTGAAGTCACGATCTCGGAAACAAAGTCGCGATAAGAACGAAGGGGCGTCATCCTTGATCATCGTGATGTCGTTGCCCATAAAGCAGGCTGGGCGCAAGATGGCGGCGTTAAGCCCCATTTTCTCGATCAATACGCTCAACGCCGAACTTGCCCGCGAAGTGCGGCACATCCACATAGCGGCCGCTGTGAATCACCGATAGGTTTCGAGCGGTATTGAGTAATGCCACGAAGTTAAGAATGACTGGGGCATTCGTGTCCACCACTCGATCTGGCTTTCCGGCAAGCCGCACTGAACGCAGACCAACCTGGACTACAGCAGCTTTCCGAAAACCTGACGAACCATGTCATCGGAATATCTGTAGTTCCACCTAAGTTCTGCTCCTGCTGGAATATCGCGAGTGGAAAAAAAAGCACGAATCGAAAATTTTCCGCCGATATCCGACTCGACGTCAAAAACCACCGGCTCGACGTTGTAAGCGTCGGGCGATTGCCTGATGCAATGGCCGGATTCGTCATATTCAAGGGAAGTGTTCATCATCGCCAGGATATTTTCGCCATCCAGGAACGACACTGCATTACCGCTGATCGACGAAATTGCAAACGAGTCGGAACGCAACATGAAATACATCGCCGGCGTCATCAGGCGGCCGCCGTAAACCCCGACGCACTCCCCTTTCTGCAACGGACGGATCGCGAAAACGCCTCTTTCGCCGACCAGACTCGACTCCCTTGGGTCCTGCAGGTCACTGGATTCGACAAGCCGGCATTGAATCATCGAATGATAACGTGCCATTCTCGCCTGCGCAGTGGTCAACGGGTCGATCGATGGCCAAACTGCATCGGGCGAATATATTTGTCCCGACGCTGTGGCTTTCGATTGCCATATTTTTCGGATCATTATGGGCCGGGATTCGGCATCGCGAAAAGGATATCTGCCGTCCAGCTCGGGCGAATACGGCAAACGCTCGATTGCGCAGTGTACTTGCAATGTCTGGAACTCCTTGCGCAGACGGTACGCTCCGTATCGGACCAGCAACCACATTTCGCATGCTCGCTCGAGTTCAGCGTTACCGCTGAAACTGTCCATGATTTCGCAGCGGATGCTATTCCCGTCGTCCGTCAATTCTCCTTCTACCTCGGCTCCGGTCTCCCAATCGACGTCTAAACCGGCGGCCTGCAACCTCGCGCCCATTGCCGGCGTGAGCATCCCTTGAATTTCGCCGCGCAGCGCCGGAACCATTTCAAAGAGAAATTCTTGTTGTTCCGCCAGGCTGGAAAATTCGTCGGCATCATTTAGACGCTGATGAATATATTCGCGCAGTTTTCTGCATTCTGTCGCGATTCGAGACGCGCGTACGCTGTTTTCACTAATTGAAATTACAGCACTCATACCAATTCTCCTCTGTCTTTTTTAGAACTATGGTTTCACGTTTTATTTTTGATCGGCTGCGCCGTGCCGGTTCGAGGCGGCTGGCGGAATATCGCTCCAGGCGGCGACGATGCGCTGGATGCGTTGCGCATAGCCGTCGCGTTCCAGCATCTGCTCCGAATGATAGGCCCCGACCGCCTTCCAGTTGTTGCCGTATTTGCTTACCATCCGCCGCAGATGCCAGGCCGCGATGTAAACGTTCTGGCAAGGTTGCAGCAGGGTCTGCCGGCGAACGCCATACTTGGCAAGTTCGGCAAGATGAACCGAGTTGATCTGCATGACGCCATAGTCGATAGAGCCGTTCGAATTGACATGAATCGCATCAGCCTTGTTATTCGATTCTTGCCAGGCAATCGCCCGCAATATGGTCGGATTCACGCCATGGTAGATTGCCGCGTCGTCGAAGCAATCGGCGCGCGCAACGTCCGTCGGCAGCAGCATCGCCGCCAGGCCGGACAATACGATCCAGCCGATGCGGCGGGCAGCATAATTTTTTTTTGTCTTCACGATTGACCTGCGCTGTCATGTACTTCGATGAAACTGGAATGAAAAAAACAGGTGACGCGACCGCTATCGCGCCAGGTCACCTGCCGGTCCAGTTCAGATGGCGATCTTGCCATCGGCACTCTTGCTTCTCAGCCGATTTTTCAGCCGATCGCCATGCTCAATGAACAGCACGCGATCGTCGCCGGCGCGACACTTCCGTTGCTCGGTTTCGAACCGCGTCATCTCGTCGAAGATCGAAGTGAATTCAACCTGGCGATACGGTCTCGAATGGACGCCGTCAAAACGCATCGGAGTCCTCCGACTTGAGATCCGCATTTATCTCTTTCGATTGCTGTATCGATTTTTGCATGATAGAGATGGCGAATTGAACTATCAGTGAATTCAGCTGGTCCTGATCCGCGTTACTGGAATCATCCTTTTTTTTATCTTTTTTGGAATTGTCCGTTTTGTCAGGTTTATGCGCATTATCAGGTTTGTGCGTATCAGGTGTGTGTGTGGGAGGCGGTGAATGTGTTACGGAATGGGATCCCATATAAATCTCCAAGAGTTAGATGAAACTCAAAGATCGCAGATTGAGATCGCAACCGGCATGCAAGCACGAATGCAGGGATTGCGAAACGAAACCGGGAATGCGGCTTAGCATCAACTGGATATTCGGCATTTCTCCTGGAGAGAAAAAATCTGGAAGCGCATGCCGCCGCATCAGGTTTTTTGCTTTCCTGATGCTGCCATGTCGTCCGCCGGCGCAACCGGATTGCCGCCGAGCTCTGTGAATTTATCCGCTAAAGCTTGTTCCCGCACCATGTAGGAAGAGGTTTGCGCAAAACCCTTGAGTTTGGTCAGCAACTGGTCAACCGTATTTTTTTCCGCCTTGCCGGCCGACAGGCGGCTGCTGCCGTCCGCTGCGGTCGCTACCTTGTACTGCCTGTCGCCGGCATAGGCGGCGCGGTGAAACACATGCAATAGATTGCCGGCGCTGTGGCCCTCTCCGCTGCCATCCATTTTAATCGCCGTGTGCTTGCCATCCTGGCTGCGAATCGCATAAAACCCGTCGTCGCCGACGCCTATCATGACGGCCGGCTCTGCAAACAGCGACACCTTGTCGTAAGTCTTGTTGATGTCGATCCGGCTAGCCTCGATCGGATCGAAATGCTTTTCCCCGCCCATGCGATGGCTGCTTGACGGACCATCGGTATTGCCCGGCTTGTTCATGATGTTGTAGACAAAATCGATGCCTGGCACCACTGGCTGATGCTTGGCCTGCCCGGTGGTTTCCCAGCGCAGCGGATAATGAAAAGATTGCGATTCGATGGTGTAATCGGGTACCGCCTGGGTAATGTTTTTCTGCAACTCGGGCGACAACTCCGGCTTTTATGTCCGCATGGAATCCAGGCTCGGGCCTTTCAACATCGCTGCATGAGTAGGCAGCGTAGGCTTGCGCATTCCAGCTCCAGGTGGTCAGCGTCTTAGGAATCTTTGCCGAATCACTCAGGCCGAACGGCGCTGCGCCGGCGCCCGCAGATGGTTGCGCGGCGCAAAGGAAAAAGATGGCCGTGACGCCTCGCTGGATATAGCTGGCCGGCGGGCCCGCTACGCTTGCCGCGGACTCGGATGAACGCTCGCGGACCCTGGTCGCGCTCCCGGATTGCACATCGGTATGGCTGGAGGTGGCTTCGACATGCAAAGGCGATGGAGACCTGATTCGATCGATAGTCATGAGGAAATTGAAGACGTGACTTTTGGTCGCGCCCCCAAACATAGTTAATCGGATTGATGGACTCCAAAGATGAATCGAAAATCAGGACTATGCTGTCGGTCCGTGATTGTCTTCCGGCATCTCTATCGCGTGGTACTCCGCTCCTGCGGTCCCAGGCGGATCGGATTGATGAATCATGTTGCCAAGCTTATTCGCTGCTTCGCCGGCTTTACCAATTGCGGTATCCGCGAGAACATCGGTCATCGTCCATGCTGCAAATACCGGTGCGCTGGCGAGCGTCCCGACAGTTTCCTTGATGGCGGAGATGCCGGTGGGACTCATTCCCGCCTTTTTCGCGGCGATTCCGGCTGCGGTTTTCGCTGCAGAGACGCCGGCAAAGCCACCTGTCAGCACACCGTTCGTCAACAAACGCTTGGCGGTGAACAGTTCGCGTGCGCCGCTGAGCGTGCCCAGGGCAATATCGACGGGCAATCTGGCGGCACGCTTCAATCCATTGGCGCCGGCATCGGTCCATGTGGCATTTTTCAGACTATCGAAATGCTCTTCCCAATCAGGACGGCCGAGCAGATATTCAGGGCCCACACGATGCTTCTTTTCATTGAACGCATTCATGGCGGCATAGGCAGCAGCACCGGCGACAGGGCCTCCGGCAGCGGCTATCCAGGAGTCAACCTCGGCAGCCGCAGCCACACCGGCTTTCTTGACAACTGTCGGAACCACGGTATTTCGCAAGATGTTGCGTCCGGTATAGGTCTGAAACGAAACCGAAATTTCGAGAGCCTGCTTCAGCAGATTGCCAGTTGCCCCTTTTGCTTCGGCCATCACCGGCTCCAGCTGTTCCGCATCCACTTTCATCCATTGGGTGTTGCTGGTGGATTTTTCCAGAATTGTTGCGCCCACGGTATCCGCGGCGCCAGAAAACGCGCCGACAACTGCACCGACTTGCGCCGGGGTCTTCGCGGCTGCGGTCAATACCTGCTTGACGTCCATCAATCTTGATGCGATCCCGAACGGGACTGATCTGACGAAACCAACAGAAGCTTGCGCAACGCGATCCATGTTAGTTCCTTTTGACAGGATCTGATGGATAGTCGCCGGCGTTTCGCCTTTTTCATCGAGCCGGTTTGCTCGTTCGTCGATCAACAATGCGAAAGCTTCAAGGTTGCGTTCATTAATGTGCGGCGCAAATATGTCGAGCAGTTGCGCCGAGATGGCTTCCTTGTTCGGAATCGGAATTACTACCTCTCCTGACTGGACGTTAGCCACATCCAGCGGCGCGCTCGGTTCAGCCTCGCCTGCACGCATGTCTCCCATTTCGATTGCAATATGGCCCGCCCCAGCCATTGCCGAACTTTCTGCGGTAGAGGAAAGATGTGCCTTCGGAGTTGAGGACGAACCGAAAAGTCTCCCGGATAAAATGGTGGCTAGCGTCTTCTTGCTGCCGCCATTTTTCGGAATCAGCGGCAGCGGAGAACCTTCCGCAATTGGAGAACCGCCGATTCGGGACAGCGCCAACTGTTCCGCGGAAATGATTTTTTCCCCTTTGGTGGAGAGAAGGTCGAGATGCAGTTCTCCGCTGTAATGCCGTGTCGACGAACCAACCGTGGCCCGCCCGCTGCCGCTCCTGCTTGACGATGCCGAGGTGCGCCTGCCGCTTTCCGTGCGTCCCTCAAATCCTATGCTGGAAGACACCGTTATCCCGGCGCTTTCCTCTCTTCCTTCATGGCCTGTGCTGGAGGACACCGAATGTCGGTTGCCGCCGGTATTCGACCCTGCACGCGGCGTCAATTCGCCCGAATGCGGAATCGGGCTACGCGATCCCGACCTTCGGCTGGAACCGCTGGTACTCGTTCCAGCATTCTGGGTATTTTCAGTATTCTCGGGTGCGATCGTGGGTTGTGACTGGTTTTGTACACGCATTTCTGATCCTCCATAAAAGACCGTCAAGATTCTGGGTCGGGATTTCCTGTCAAATAGTCTCGCCTCTCGGGCGATATTTCCTTTTGGAAATTTTTATTTCGTTCGCATGGTGCAACATACGGCCATGCCGATCTCTGCAAGGCACGAAGTAAGGTGGCCATGGGCGAACAGACACCGAGACGGTATTTTGAAATTAAGTTAATGATTTAAGAAAATTTCAATTTGCATTGGAAACGAGAACCAGGCGCAAAGCCGCCATTTGCAAGGCTTCGTATCTCGCAATAAAGATTCGGCAGAAGCAGGGCCGCGGGAAGAAAATGAAGTGACTATTTGCCGTGCGAGGTTGTTGGAAAGCCGGAAAGCTCCATGCAATTCTGGAGCGACAGCCAGGCTGGCTTGGCAACCGCGACATAACCTAACCAGAGGAAATCATGCACGCAAATCACACTACCGCTCTTTTCGCGACGCTGTCGGGCAACATTTTGAAGGTATCCAAACCCGGCGCCGGCGCAATTGAAATCCCGATCAACGACTGCGCGATTCACACCAAATTGAGCGGCGTCCATCTGCACGGCGGACCGTATTTCCAAATCGGGCCGCTGTCCCGC
The DNA here is from genome assembly GCF_001584145.1 of Collimonas fungivorans. Classification (NCBI taxonomy): domain Bacteria; kingdom Pseudomonadati; phylum Pseudomonadota; class Betaproteobacteria; order Burkholderiales; family Oxalobacteraceae; genus Collimonas; species Collimonas fungivorans. The sequence continues at coordinate 5,456,464 of NZ_CP013232.1, forward strand.
GAAGAACTGACGATGCTGCGTCATTTAGGCGTCAGGGAACCCAACCTGGAGCTGATCGACTTTGTTCGTCACTGAGGAAATGCCCTGTGCATCGCGTTGTTTTGCACGGGGCTTATTTATGAAATGGGTTTACGCCGCGCGGGCATTGCCTCGTGAACCTCGGGATAGCGGCGAGTACAGCCTGGATTTTATTGTGCTGACGGGACATTCCATGATCTCGGCGATCTCTTCCTGCGAGTACCCCATCTAATACGTCATCTCCAGCGTCACCCGCTGATCGAACGGCAGTCGCGACACCGTCCGCAAGGCGGTGCGCTATATGGAGGAGCGCGGCATAATTTACAGCGGACACGGGCGCGGCACTTTTGTGGCGCCGGCCATCGTGCGCTGAACCACGCGTTTCATTGACAGTTTTTCGCAAGATGCAAATAACCGCGGCAGCGTCGCCGGCCAACGCGTTCTGAATGTCGAGCCGGTTGCTGCTTCGATGGCGATTGCCGGCCTGTTGAACGTGAGGCCGGGCGACCCGGCTACGCGCCCCGGCTCTTCGGTCACGTCATCCCCGAGAGCGCAGGGATGACTGAAAAAAGTCCATTAGCAAATGGCAGGCTGAACAGCCACCATTGCTATCCGGCGGATAGTCACTAGCTTACCAGTCCGGTATAACGCGACAGCGCAAAAAAATGCTCTTTCGCGCTATCCAGCGGCGTACCTGGCCCTTCTTCATGGAAGCCGTTGCACCACGCGAAATAAGCCATTTTCAAGTGCGGCAACAGTTCGGAGCCGGGATTGCGCGCCAACGCCATCGCAGCGAGTATCGCTTTGGCGGGAATGGTTGCCCGGCATGCGCCGGCTGGTAATGGCTCGGCCATTTCGGTGCGTTCATGCGCAGGCAGCATGCGCTGCGCGAGTTCGGCGGTTTCATCGATATTGCGCGGCAGCGGCATATCGAGCGGAGCGACCGCGATCAGATAGTTGGCAGCCCGCAGCGCCTGCTTTTCGGCCTCGCGTCGAATACTGGATGAATCCGGCCTGACGCCCCGCACTGGCGCTTCAAGCAACATACTCAAGGCAGCTTCACCGGTGACGCTGCCTGCCAGCATACGCGCCAGGTGAAAGGCATCCCCCGCAGCCGCAAGCGGCTTGCGCGCCAGGATCAGACCATGCAGGGCCGCCAGCGCCGCGCCACAGTTGCTGCCGAAAAGCAGATTCAGCTTACGCACAACACATTCCAGACGCCGTCCCGCCGCGAGACCCTTGGCGCCAGCCGCATCGCATGAGGTATCGAGCCGCGCATGCAACAGGTCAGCCATCTCGCGAACACTGCCGAACCGCGCAATAGCGCCGCCCGGATTAAACAGGGCTGATATCGTTGCCTCGACATCCGCCTCGGGAAGGATGGCCGCGATCGGGACAGCCGTTGCCGTGCCGCCGGCGGAGCGCTGGCGCGATGAGAGATGTAAGGACATAGCGATCGCCATAAGAAGTCGAGAAAGTATTCCTGAGCAAGTAGAAATATCGTTGCAAGTACGGTTTTCAGCTTGACAGTTGCACCCGATATTCTTTCTGCCACAGCGAACCTGAGGATCGGTTCCCGAAACGATGCAGCGCATAGCCCCGGCGCTTCGTCCTGGAGAACGATTTCGCGCCTGCAAACAAAAGCCGTGCCCGGAATCATAGCTCTCGCCGTACCCAGCCGTAGCGAATGCTGCTTCGGATGCATGCCTCAAACTTCGCGGTTACGGATGACTCCGCAACGGCAAATCACCTAACCTGTGCAACGGAACATGCGGACGTGCGACGAAATTTTCAGCTTCCGCTGCATGCGCCGCTTACTTCCGACACGCATCGTCGCCACAGCGACGAGATGAAGCACGCGAAACCCCGGTTGTTCAACACCATGGCGGCCCATATTGCCGCAATAAATTCAATTTTTATCCAAGGAGGTGAGCGCCGCTTTGAAAAAGACACAGGAAATGATTTAACCGCATCGCTAAACGCGAGGCCATGCCTCGCATTCTGGTAATCAATCTAATGGGGAAACATTATGAGCATTTTTTCAAAAATCAAGCACGCCTTTGAGAAGGTCGGCCATGACATCGAGCACGTAGCCAAGGCCGCTATCCACGACGTCGAAGGCGTCGTCAAAACGATGGAAAAGGATGTCGAACACGTCCTGCAAGATACGATGAAGATGACTGAAGCACTAATGCAGGGCAATTTCAAGGAAGGCTTGCAAGACTTCCTGAAAGTGACGGATGACGTAGTCAAGTCCGGCACCGATCTGGCCACATCGCAAGCAAAAATAGCAATGAGCATGATGGGCGATTTGCATATATCCAAAGGATTCGACAAATTCGTCAGCGGCGCTGAAAAAGAACTGAAGACGGTTACTGACGATGTCGAGAAAGGCGTCGATTCGACGGTCAAGACTCTCGCTGATTCCACGGTCGGCATCGCCACCGGCTCGGTTCAGATGCTGAAAGATCTGGCCCATGGCGACCTGAAGGCAGCAATGGGCGATGCGATGAAAGTGGGTGAAGATCTGGTAACCGTGGCGGCCGACCTGACGCCGGAAGGATTGGCGGTAGACATGGCAAGCCAGGTGATGGTCGCCGCGCATATCGGCAATGCCAAGATCGACGACCTGGTGGCCGGCGCAATGCACGGCAATGTAGGTGAAATGGTCAAGGGCGCCGAAAAATTCGCCAAAAGCGAAGTGGTTTCCAAGGTTGAAGATTACGCTGAAACAAAACTGGCGTCGAATCCAAAAATCGCGGAACTGGCTTCGAATGTCCTGCCGTTTCTGTTATTGGCGCCCGATGTCAGCCGCAATCAGAAAAACGCCGACAACGAGCGCTCTTCGCATCAGAAGCACGCATTCGCGTAATCTGCAATTGATCTTGGCTACTTGACCTGACATCCGCAGCGCGAGGTCGTGACTGCCTCGAATAAAACAATGCATCCTTCCTGCGAAAGCACGAAGGATGCATCTTTTTTGGGCTTGCCGGTTATTTCAAGGCTGTCATTTTGGGGAAGACGTGAAAGCCCCCAAAAAAAAACAGGCTAGTGGACTGAACTTGTCGAAACGCTAGACGCGGACGGACCTGACACCGCAATGATGCGCGGCGTCAGCAGGAACAGCCGCTGGAAACGCTGGCCCTGGTGGTGCTTGAAACGGAACAGGCCGCCAATCAAGGGGATTTTCGACAAACCCGGCACGGCAGTTTCTGCATGGTCATCCTGGTCGACGGAGTAACCTGCAATCAGCAAACTCTCGCCATTGTTGATCAGCGCCTGCGTGTCGATGGTGCTGTTGCTGACAATCGGCAAGGCTCCAACCTGCTGCGTGCTCAGCTGGCCGTCCTCGATATGCACGTTGAGATGAATCTGCTCAGTGCTTGAAGTGGGCACGATCATCGGCAACACCCTCAGAGATACGCCGGCCGATACGCTATATAGGTCCGCAGACTGGTAGCCGGACACCGGGACATAGAAGGTTTGCTTGTTGTCCATGATGGCCTCGACGTTGTCCAGCGTCTCGACTTTGGGGCTGGCAGTGACGCGCGCCTGGTCGCTTTGCTGGAGTGCCGAGACCCGACCCAGCAAGTAACGCCCGGCGCCGCCGATCACTGCTGTCAGGACGCCGCCCGCCGGCGTCGAAAGTATCGGCCCGCTATTGGTCTGATTCGCCGGGTTGCCGAAACCCTGCGGATTGAGGGAGTCCGGATTTCCGGCCTGGGCCAGGGCGCCGTTGCCGGTCTGCACGTCCATGTGGCCGGAATGCAGCCGCCAGTCGACGCCTAGCTCTTTCAGCGCATTGTCGGTGATCTCGATGATGGTCGCATCTATTTCAAGAACGCCGGGACGCTGATCCAGCGATTCGATCAGCGCTTGAAAAGCCGGCATGTTTTCGGCGCGGTCGCGGACGAAAATCGCATTGCTGCGCGGATCGGCTTCAATCACCGGTCCGGCGGATGCCGCGCCTCGTTCAACAGTGCCAGCGTCGGCACGGCCACCGACGGCGCCGCCGGGGAGCGGCGGCAAGTCTGCGGCAGCCTGGCGCGGATTATCGGCGGAAAGCCCGGGCAAGGTCGGTACCGGCGGCCGCCCATTGGCGCCCGGGGCAAACGCATTGCCACCGCTGTTGCCCGCATTGCTGCCGGTATTGCGCAGGCTCTTCATGCGGTAAGTATCGCGCGGCGCCGGGGCAGCGTCGCCTGCTGCTGCCTGACTGCCGCCGTTTGCTGCATACAGACCGCGCAGCAGCGACGCGACGCCGCGTACCGTCACGCCTTGGCCATCAATTGTAACGGTACGGTCGGTGGCCCAGGCATAGCTCAGGGGAAACCGCTGCACCACAACCTTATCGCTAGGCGCCGAAGTTTGATCAATCAGGCGCGCGACATCGGATACCAGTTCTACATAGCGCGGCGGCCCGGAAGCAATCACCAATCCTGTTTCGCCGTCGTAACGGATAGGAAAGCGCCGATCCGCGATGCCAAGGCTCGCCAGCACGCGCCGCAGTTCCGCCACATTGCTGTGCCTGAGGCTGATCGTAGCGTTACGCGCCTCATTGGCGCCGGCAATACTGAGCACCGCGCCATCGTAATACCAGATGAAACCGAATGTATTGGCCATCTTGTCCAGGAACTGCTCCGGAGAACTTTCGAAGCGGCCTGACACAGAGCCTTCGACATGGGAGGAAATCGAGGTCATGATATTTTCGCTGGCGCCGAAGTCGCGCAAGACATCCTTAAGGTCTTTATGGTCAGCCACGTACTGGAATCTCTGGCTTTTCCAGACCAGCGGCTGAGCCCCGGCGCTGGCTCCGGCCACACATAGAATCAGCGGCAATACCCAGGAGATTTTTCGACACAGCGCGTTGCGCCGTTTGCGCAGGCGGGAAACCGCGCTGTACGCTTGCCCGCACATCATAGGAGTGTTTGTCATGGAATAGGTATGGGTGAAGGGCGGCCCGGAAGAACCGCCTCGGGATTTAGCCGTAGATGGTCTCGGATGGCGACTCGTTGAATTGCCTGCGATAACCCTTGGCCAGCGCGGAGCGGCTGCTGACGCCCCAGCGGCTGGCCGTATCGAAGATCGATGCCCCGGCCCAGTCGCCGTCAAGCAGATCGTTGCGAACCCCGTCCAGCCGCAAGCTGCGAATCACGCTGCTGGGCGACACGCCGATGGATCTCTTGAACGCCAGCTGCAAGGCGCGCTCGGTGACATCGACATGTGCGGCAACTTCGCGCGTGCTCAGATTTGCCCGGTTCAGATTATCGACAATGTAGCGATATGCGCGCCGGTATTTTGCCGGCAGGCGCGCCGAAACAGCATCGCTTGCCGCCGTTCCGCTGTGCGTCCCGCCGTGTACCTTGTCGAGCGGCCTCACCTCAACCGCCTCCAGGCGCAGGCAGCGCAACGCCTCGCTGGCATATTTCGAATAGAACTGCAACGCCTGGGCCGGATTGCCACGCCGCACCGCGACTTTCGACGAGGCATACAGATACTCGACATTCCAGCGCCGCGTACCTGCCTCTCCTTCAGACCGGTTGATCTTGACCAGGACGCGATCCGCAATGTCGTCGAGCCCGCCAGCCAGCGCCGCCAGTATGACGTCGAGCTTGGCGAGGAAGCCCTGGCCGGCGCCGCCGAAGCGTTGCGGTTCGTCAATTGCGAAAAAAATCCGGTCCGCCGCGCTGGCGTCGCCTTGCACCAGACGATCCAGTAAATTAAGATATTCCCGGCGCTGCAGCAGCAACAACGGCATAGGCGACATGACCGCAGTCTCCTCATGCACATGACGCATACGTGCTGCGCGCTCGCCGGCCGACTGCATGCTGGCGCTGCGCGCAGAAGTCCAGAATGCGTGATCACCCAAGGTCGCAGCGCCGCGGATCTGCAACTGCACGTCGAATTCCCTTGCCAGCAGCGCGACCAGCAAGCGCCAGCCGGGCTGGCGATGTTCATCGGCCAGCTCCGTGGCACGCAACAGCGCGTCATCCGCCGCAGTCTGGTGGCCGATCTGATGTTGCACCAGCGCGATTCCTAGCAAACCTTCCAGCATATCGCTGGCGCTGGCCGCGTCGTCGTTGCACATGCGCGTAAAACATTTCGCGCTGGCGCTGTAGCGATCGCGCAACATCAGCTGCCAGCCGGTATTTCGGCAAGACATGATGCGCAGCCGGTCGCCATTGGCTCCGAGCAGTTTTTGGGCGCGACGATATGCCTCTTCGGCATCTTCATCATGGCCAAGCAGCAGCGACGAATCACCCAATGCTATCAGACGTGCAATATCGTCAGATGTCAGCTCGCGGCGGCTGCATTCAAGCACGTCGTCGACCTGGCAATAGGCCCGATCGAATGCGCTGTCAAGCAATGCGGTGGAATAGGCGGGAAGTTTATCTTGCAAGGAAAGCGCCGAAGAGAGCGCGAAATAGACGGTGGAAAACATGAACGTTACTCCAGTGTAGGTTGTCAAGAAAAATCAGACGATCCGTTGCCAGCTGCCGAATGCGTGACACCAGCGACCAGTACATCATAGGCGAAAGCCACCTCGCAAATTTCAACAAACAACATCTGATTCCACAACAATCTTCACTTTTTCAATGTAATTTCCGGCGTCGATTTATCTAGCGACTTGTCTTGTGAATTACCGACCATCCCGGTGCTTAACGCCCGGCCGAAACCCAGAAATTTGATATCGTTTACAACCTGTCCTGCGAACACCGCCGTCAGCGCGATGACCATCACCAGGCCGACCGCGCCGCGCAGCGGCTGACTCAGCGAGTTCGGCTCAAGTTTATCTGCCGCGCGGGAAATCAAGCCTATGCCAATTTCAATCAACACCAGCACCAGCATGATTGGCGTGCCGAGTTTGGCGATGCCGGTCCAGAGTGAGTCCGTGCGTTGAATCAGGAAAGCCTCGGCGGTGCTCGATAGCGATGGCATAAGCTGTTCTACCGGCCACCATTTGAATGACTGGAACAAAGCACCGAGTATGAAGATCATGCCGCCGCCAACGTAGAACAAGGTAACCACAAGTTGCATCAGCACAGTCGACACCGGCGTGCTTTGATCGCCGCGCAACGGATTGCTCATCTGAATATTATTGAACCCGGCCAGATCGTCGATCAGCGTGCCGACGCTCTGCGCGATCCAGAATGCCGTGGCAGCCGAATATCCGAACGCCAGTCCAAGAAAAGCTTCCTTTGCCGTCAGGACCAGCAGCGTCGCGCTATTCAAGCTTTCAAAAGCTTCAGGACTTTGTCCTGCCGTCACGAAATAGGTAAGTAAATAGATGACGCCGTTGCGGGCTATGCCCGGTATCGCCTGATCGCTGGTAGGAGGAAATACGAGAAATACAATCATGATGCGCATGCCGGCGAGCAGCATCATGACAATCAGATTGTGATAGGCCGTGTACAAGGACAGCAGCGTATTGCTCAGAACCGTTAATTCATTCATGGTTATCTGCCTTAAAGGGTTCCAGGAGTTTCGTCGTTGCGGCGAATTCGGAAATGATGCTGTTCACCTTAAGGCACGCCGCGCCAGCAGAGATTCAATGGCTTCCTCATCGGCGTTTTCCTCGCGCCGGCGCCGGGTGTCGTCTTCAATCTGTTTCAATTTTAGCCGGCACTTGTCGAGTGCAGCATCTATGCGGACCAGCTTGGTACGCACTATTGCAACTTTGCGTTCCTGTTTTTCGAGGGTGTCGTGCGCCTGCCGTTCGCGGGCTTGCATGACCTGGACTTCTCCACGCAAATGACCGCGCCAGGCGTCATGGCTTAAATACAGTGCCGCCGACAAGCTTGCGGCGAGCAGTTCTTTCAAACCGTCTTCATGGATGCGGCTGCGTTCGCAGGCTTGCGCTGTTTCAGCAGCTGCGGCGGCGTGCACCGCCTCGGCCGCCAGCATGTCTTGCCTGGCAGCTTCGAGTTCATCCTTTGCGCGCTGCTGCCGGCGCATCTGCGCGGCGACGATTGCCCGCCATATTTTTGCGGCATCAACGCTCATCGCACGCCATCAGCTGGAAAATTGCGAAACGATCGCATGGGTGTGCGCTCCCGGCGCCTCTTCGTCCGTGCTCTGGATCAGGAATTGCTCGATTGCGTCATGGTGCGAAACAGCCTCGTCGGCCAGCGGATCGGTTCCCTGCTGATACTCGCCGATCTGCAAAAGTAGCTCGATCTCGTTGAACTTCGACATCAGCTTGCGTATCCGCCCGGCACCGTTGCAATGCGCGCTGCTCGCCACCAGGGTCATTACCCGGCTCAAACTGTTGAGAACGTCGATCGCAGGATAGTGGTTACGGGCGGCGATAGCGCGCGACAGAACGATGTGACCATCAAGAATGCCGCGCACTTCTTCGCTGACCGGATCGTTCCCCTCCTCATCCTCGGCCAGCACCGTATAAAATGCCGTGATCGAACCGGTGCTGCCCATGCCGGCGCGTTCAAGCAAGCGCGGCAACTCGGCAAAAATGGAGGGGGGGAAGCCGCGCCGGGTCGGCGGTTCGCCAGCCGACAAGCCGATTTCACGTTGGGCCCGCGCAAAACGCGTCAGCGAATCCATCATCAGCAACACACGCATGCCCTGGTCGCGAAAATACTCGGCAATCGCAGTGCCTACGTAAGCGGCCTTGGCGCGCTCGATCGATGAGCGATCCGAAGTCGCGCATACCACCACGCTCTTGGCCATGCCCTCCTTGCCGAGAATCAGTTCGATGAATTCCCGCACTTCGCGGCCGCGTTCGCCGATCAGCACCACCACATTCACATCGCAGGCCGCGCCGCGGGCCAGCATGCCGAGCAGCGTACTCTTGCCGACCCCGGCAGGAGCGAAGATGCCGACCCGCTGACCTTCGCCAATCGTCATCAAGCCATCGATGACTCGCACGCCGGTGTCAAGCGGTTCTTCTATCATGCGGCGGGTAAGCGGATCCGGCGCAGGCGCAATGACTGAGCGGAATTCCTTGGTCTCGATTGCGCCGAGCCGGTCCAGCGGCTCGCCCAGGCCGTCCAGCACGCGGCCCATCAGCGCCGGACCGACCGGCACCGACAATGGCCTGCCCTGCCCGACTACCCGGGTTGAACGCGATAAGCCGACTACGCTGCCGAACGGCGCCAGCAGCGCGAACTGACGGGTGAAGCCGACCACCTCGGCGCGCTGCACCAAGCGCCCGTCGGCTTCGCGCAGCTCGCATAATTCGCCGAGCGTGGCGTCCAGGCCTCCCACTTTCAGTAAAGTACCTATGATTTCGACCACCTTGCCGTGCTGCTTGAGCATTGGCGTCGCATCGAGGGTGGCGTCCAGCGTGTCGAGAAAGCTGTCGAATCCGTCCATCATTCCATGCTTTCATGTTCGTCCAGCGCTTCGTCCTGCTCCAGCACAGGTTCTTCGCGGAACTGCCGGAATTGCGAAGACGGCTCGGCAACCAAGCCGGCAACAGCACGCCGCAGCGCATCGACATGCAAGGAGAGGCTGCCGTCGATCACGCCGTAGTCCCACTCGCAGAGGCAGCTGCCCGGCGTCAGATCGACGCGTCCCGCAACTTGCGGATTGACGCCCCATTGGTTGGCGCTGCAGGCTTCGCCGAAGGCTGCTCGTGCGGCATCCAGGTCCTGAGGAGCAACCTGTACAGTCAAAAAGGATGAATCGGCCAGGAGCCGGTCGACGGTTCCGGCAACCTGCGCAAACAGCGCCTTGGGATCCGCGGCGCCCAGCACGCGTTCGACGGCGCCCGTAACAATCTGCACGATTCGCTCGCGGGCGGCGCTGAGCAGCTGGTGCTGCGATGCCGCCTGGCGCAGCATGAGGGAATGCACCTCTTCCAGTCCGCGCCGGCGGCCTGCCGCGTAACCCAGACGCGCGCTATTGTCGAAGCGGCGCTGCGCCGCAGTTTCCAACGTATCCGCCCGTTGCTGCGCTGCTGCCACGATGGCTTGGGCGGTCGCTTCGGCTTCCACCAGCAGTCCGGCATAACGCCGTTCGAGCGCGCCATACGCTTGATCGAGGGCTATTACGTTGGCGAGTTCCGCGCTGCGTATCACGTCTACGTCGGGACCGACGGACGCTTGTTCCGAGCTTAGCCAAATAGCCATTGCATCTCCGGGAAGAACGATCCTAGTTTCGAAAAAAAGCGCGCCGACTCGCCATTGCCGGAAAGCTGGCCTGACAAACAACGTTTATCCAGGCTTCCGCCCGCGACCTCTGCCATGGCAATGTCGGCAATCTCCTCGGAGGCGAGGGCAAATGCTATCAGCGCGGCAGCCGCCGGGGCCAGCCCGGCATCCTCGGACTGGATCAGTTGCCAGCCATCGGCCGCCAGCGACGCTGCGGTGAACGACGCCGGCAGCGGCGGCGCAGAAGCAGCGACAACCGCATCCTCCCGCTGCAGACACTCCAGAGCGCGTTCTCCAACCGCAGCGAGCAGCTGCTCGCGCTGGCTGCGGGCCACCACCCGGCGCAGACCGGCGCGTGACCGGTACAGCACACGAGCTGACAACACCTTGCGCAAACCGGCAGCGTCCAGCAGTGCAAGCCGGTTGACGCCCAGGCTCAGCTGGTCGGCAGAAACAACACCTGGCAGCCAGACATCGCGCGCGGCGAGCCATATCTTGACAGCGGCAGGAGTGCAAGCCTGGCGCCAACGCTGGCAATGACGTTGCGCCTGGCGCGCCGCCTCCTCGCCCACCCTTGTTTCGTATTTGCCGATCCAGGCATGCAGCTGGGCAAGCGTTGCCGGCGCACTTTCGCTTGGACCGTTAACCTTGATGTCGTCACTGGCATTCAAGACGGCTTGCTCCGCGAAAGCAAAGCCCGCAAGCCACCCGGCGCCAGCTTGCGGAGCAGTCCGTAGCGTCTGGCGGCAAACGCCAGCGCCGCAGCCAGAATTGCCGCCAAAAGCAGTCCTGCTCCAATCAGCCAGGCATCGCCGGCGTTGCGGCGTAGGGATCTCGCGGCTGGCAAGTCGGCGCCGGCCACCATCGTCACGCTGACGTTGTCATAGGTCAGCCCTTCCACCGCATGCACAACCAGGTTCTTGATGCTGGGCACCAGCGAAGCGACATCGGTGCCAGGCAAATACTTGACAAACACCGCTGCCGACGACGGCTTGACTTCGTTGGCCAGCGGATCGTTATTCGGCAGGACGATCTGGACACTGGCGTAACTGACGCCGTCAATCCGGGAAAGCACCTCCGACAGCTGCTGCGATACCCCGTAGATAAAACGCACCCGCTCTTCGGTAGGCGTAGAGATCAAGCCATCCTTCTTGAACATCTCGCCGAGATTTTCGTGCTTCTGATGCGGCATGCCCTGCGATCGCAGCACATTGATGGCCCGCGCAAAGTCCCGTTCTTCTGCTCTCACCGCCCAGCTTTTTCCGCTTTCGTCTTTCTGCTTGGATGCGGGAATGCCGGCGTCGAGCAGCGCCGCCAGCATGTCGTTGGCGTCGGCTTCGGATAGTTGCGCATACAGCTGCTCGCTGCAGCCGCTGATGAGTACGACGCTCAGCAAAGCGATGCAGAGCTTGCGGAGCAACGACGGATAGTGTGGCATCTGGCGCTCCTATTGATTCTTGACCAAGGTCTGGATGGCGCCCTTGCTGCCTTGCGCAAGCGTTTGTCCGAGATACAGCTTGGCTGTCAAAGTAGCAACGTCAAGCTGCACCTTTACCGATTGCGCCACCACTTCTTGCATGCTCATCTTGTCGGCGCCTGCGGCGAAGGCGTCGACCTTGCCGGTCAAGGTCCCCATGGCTTGATCTTGCTGCGTAATCATTTCCGATACCGCGGAAGGTCCCTGGAAGTGCGTCACGCTTTGCGGTGAAAGGCGTGCTTGCTCGAACTTGGCGCGGAATTGTTCGACCAGATCGCTGCGTGGCGCCGGCGTCACCCCGGCCGCGGCCGCCGAGCTTTCCTTGACGACGCCGGCGCCGCCCTGCATTGCGGGTGTGCTTGAGATCGGTGGCAGTGGTGGAATTGTCATGCTCATATCGATCTCCTTAAGCGCGCAGATGCCGGCGCTGTAACAAAAACTGCAATTGACTCTTATCGATCTGCGCCACGGCCGGCCGCTTCGCCGTCTTGTCGCCTGCCTGCCCCATCAGGGTAGTCATGAGCTCGATCGAGTCGGCATCCTCCTTGCCCGACATGACTTCATTTGCATAGTGACGCCAGGACTCGTCATCTTGATTGGCCAGGCAGATCGCCAGCAGTGAGCTGACGTAAGGGCCGAACGATCCTCGCAAAGGCTGCTGTTCAAGCTCCCGCAACAGACGCACGGCGTCGGAGAAACGTTTCTGGCGGATCAATATCCAGGCGTCGTACGCGCGCAGTTCGATAAAACCCGGCCGCATCAGGTGCACCGCAGCCAGCAGGCGCTCGGTTGGCTCGATATGGTTATGCTTGGCGCCGAACATCAATAGTTCGATCAGCCCTGTTAACAGCTCGTTACTGCAATTTCCCATCTTCATATCCGGCTCCTCGAAGAAAAACCCCCGCACGCCACCTTGAGAACAGCACGCACTGCGCGGCAGGTAGTAACGGAAGATAAGGCAGCTTCGCCGTCGTTGTCGTCGTAGATACGAACCTGCATCGCAACTAGCGAAACATCGCGCCGCGCCACAGCTTCTCGAATTCGGCAAGTTCCTCCCGCTTCGCCACAGCGCGCACCGGTTCGCATTCACGCTCTTGCCTGCCTCGCGCCGGCGCAATAATCGCCCCACACCTTATTTCGGTATACATCCATGTCCGACGAAAAAACCGAAGAGCCCAGTGAGAAGAAGCTGACCGACGCCCGGCGCGACGGCGAAACGTCGAAAAGCCAGGATTTGCCATTTGCGGCAATTCTATTCAGTGCGGCGATCGGTTTCTCGCTGGGCGGCCCTGTCATGACGGAACAATTGCGTTTGCTGCTGCGCATGGGGCTGGACGTTGCGAATGCACAATCGGAAAATTTCAGCTATACCGATGCGCTAGTGACTGCCGGCACCCGTGGCTTGGCCCTTTGCCTACCGATAGCGCTGCTGGCCGCATTGATTTCGGCCGCCGTGATTGCAGCGCAAGTCGGATTGCAGCTCGCTTTCAAGCCGCTGGAGCTGAAATTCAATTCAATCAACCCGGCGTCGGGACTGAAACGGATCTTTTCGATGCGCTCGATGATAGAGCTGGCAAAAACCGTGATCAAAGCTTGCATTCTGGGCGCGGTATTGTGGAAAACCGTGCTGATACTGATGCCATTGCTAATTGGGGTCGTGTACCAGCCGATTCTGGGGTTGGACAACATCGCCTGGGGCGCTCTGTGCAAGATGCTCGCCATCTCTGCCGTCGTTTTCCTGGTGATAGGCACCGCCGATTTTGGCATCCAGCGCTGGTTGTTCATCCGGGACCACCGCATGAGCAAGGATGAAGTCAAACGGGAGAACAAGGAAAGCAACGGCAATCCGCAAATCAAGCAAGAGCTGCGCAAACTGTCAAAAGAACTTGCCAACGCGCCGCAGAAATCGCATGTGGGACAGGCGAATGTGGTGGTGGTCAATCCGACCCACTACGCGGTCGCCCTGCGCTACGCGCCAGAAGAATGCGGCTTGCCGCGCGTCATTGCCAAAGGCACCGATGACGAAGCGCGCGTCATCCGCGAACTGGCGGCTTTGCATGGCGTCCCGATCGTCGGCAACCCGCCATTGGCGCGCGCGCTTTATCTGGTTGCTCTGGAAGAAACTATCCCCGAACCCCTTTTCGACGCGGTAGCGGCAGTGCTCGCCTGGGTTGACGATATGGGCAAAGGCCACACCACAGCTGTCAATCCAGCTTGAAGGAGATTTACATGAAATCGTCGCGCCTGTTCAATATCAGCGGCGAAGTCGGCATCGTAGCGCTGGTGATCGCGGTTATCGCCTTGATGATCCTGCCTTTGCCCACGTTCCTGATCGATATGCTGCTGGGCCTGAATATCACCATCAGCATCGTGCTGTTGATGGTGACAATGTATATTCCCAGCGCCACATCGCTGTCGGCTTTTCCATCCCTGCTGCTGTTTACTACCTTGTTCCGCCTGTCGCTTAACATCGCCTCGACAAAATCGATCTTGCTTAACGCCGAAGCCGGTCACATCATCGAGAGCTTCGGCGAGCTGGTGGTCGGCGGCAACCTGGTGGTCGGGCTGGTGGTGTTCCTGATCATCGCAACCGTGCAATTCATCGTTATCGCAAAAGGCTCGGAACGGGTAGCGGAGGTGGGCGCGCGTTTCACCCTGGACGCAATGCCGGGCAAGCAGATGAGCATTGACGCCGACGTCAAGGCCGGCAATATTTCCGTCGACGACGCCAGGCAACGGCGTGCTTTGTTGGCCATCGAGAGCCAGCTGCATGGCGGCATGGACGGCGCGATGAAATTCGTCAAGGGAGATGCGATCGCCGGCCTGGTCATCACCATGGTTAACATCCTCGCCGGCATGGTGATCGGCGTCAGCTACCATGGCATGAGCGCAGGCGAAGCTGCCAACCGCTTTTCCGTGCTTTCCATCGGCGATGCGATGGTTTCGCAAATTCCTTCCTTGCTGATCTCGGTCGCAGCCGGCATCTTGATCACGCGCGTGGCTGACGAGCATAGCCGGCCGCGCTCGCTAGGCATGGATATCGCATCGCAGCTGTCAACCAATGCGAATGCCTTGTTCAGCGCTTCGGCCATGTTATGCGGGTTCGCATTGGTGCCTGGCTTTCCGACCACTTTGTTCCTGGTGTTGGCGGCTGCCATCTTCGCCGGCGGCTATAGCTTGCGACGCAAGCAGCAGCAATCCAAGCCCGATTCCGGCACCGAACTCTCCGCTCTGCTCACCGATGGCGTAAAAGGGGGCGCGCCCAGCATTGCGCAGCACGCTCCGGCGTTCGCCGTTCCATTATCCATACGCCTATCGAAAAAGCTCAGCGGCCGGCTCGCCGAGGCGGCCTTGAACCAGGCCCTGAACGACATACGGCTGCGGCTGGTGGAAGAACTCGGCCTGCCTTTTCCGCGCACCGCCGTGTGGACCGCCCCCGACCTGCCCGGCCTGTCATACCAAATCCTGCTGCAAGAGGTGCCGCTGGCGCCGGTAGAAATGCCGGAGTCGGTCAGCCAGCGCGAAAAGGCGTTGGCAGACGATGTGTTCGATTCACTGCGGCGTGAAGCCCATCTCTTCGTCGGGCTGCAAGAAACGCAATGGATACTGGATCGCGTCGGCGCCGAGTATCCAGGCCTGGTCGCCGAGGTGCAGAAAGTCTCGACCGTGCCGAAGATAGCGGAAGTGTTCAGGCGCCTTCTCGAAGAGCAGGTACCGATCCGGAATATCCGGGCGATCCTGGAAAGCCTGGTTGCATGGGGCGCCAAGGAAAAGGATGTTCTGATGCTGACCGAATACGTGCGCGGCGATCTGGGCCGCTTCATCGCCCACCGGGCGACGGCAGGCACCGGAAAAATGCAGGCGATCATGCTCGAAGCCGATGTCGAACAGACTATTCGCCAGGCCATCAAGCCCACTCCGGCCGGCAATTTCCTGACACTTGAACCGCAGCAAATCGATGCCCTGCTGGAGTCTGTCCAAAGCGCCATCGGCAACGCACCAGCGGCTGGCCTCGCGGTCGTTACGGCAATGGATATCCGACGCTACTTCCGGCGCATGATCGAACAAGGCTTTCCGGCGTTGCAGGTGTATTCATTCCAGGAACTGGGAGCGGACGTCGAGCTGCAGCCGGTCGGCGTGGTCAATCTCTAGCCATGGATAACCGCTTCCGGCAGGCGCGCGAATTGCGGGTCCTGCGACTTTCTTCTGAACATTCGGATAACACGCCAAGCCGGCCAGCACGCCAGCGGACAACGCGTTTCGCTACGCTTCTCGGCGCCGCCCGGCAGGAGCTGACAGACGGCGCCCGCGCCGGCTCCGAAGATAGATCGATGGATGACGACGCCGACCAGCGCGACGAAACTCCGCCAGGCATGCCGCACCAGGACAGCCGGGCGGCGCCGGCCGCAGAGGCGACGGTCGGCAACGACGCAGAGCGGGATGGACTCGCCGCTCTGCGCGCGCACATGATCCGGCAATGCTCGCAGGCAGCGGAAGCTGACCTGATCGTTGAGCATCTGGCCGAACGCGTCGCAAATTTCTGCTCGTCGCCTGCGGTCAAGAGAGGCGGAACCTGGGAAGTAGCCATCGTGCTCAATCCGGCCATCCTGCCTGAGACCAATCTGCATTTAAAACTTTCGCCATTCCGGCTGTCGCTTCGCTTCGAGTCCAATGATGCACGGGCCAATGACCTAATCTGCCTGAACACGGATGCATTGCTGCGGCGTCTGCGTTCCCGGCTCGACGCCAGCTTAGATATCGATGTCGAGACGGCCTGAGCCTTCAAAAAAGAGACGGATTCTCATGCATAAGCAAGTCACGGAAAAAGTCAGGGCAACACCGATCGCCAATCGCTTGCGCTCATATCCGCCAGCACTGGCCAGTCTGTCCCGAGGTGTATTCGATGCGCGCAGCACGATGCGCATTGCAGCCAGCGCTGCCGGCATCGAATTGCATGCAATGCCGGCGGCATCGACTAGCTTCAAACGCGCTGCAACGCTGCGCCTGGATTCCTCTCACGGCGTACTGACCGTACTCATTGACCTGTCCGGCCATCCGGCGCTTGAAGCGATCGCGCTCGACAGCGACCGTCAAAGGAGCACCGCGTTGGCCAACCTGTGGCTGGCGCCACTGCTCGAAACACTGGCGGCCAACGGCTATCCGCAGCCAAGCGTTGCGGAACTGACGCTGACCGACATATCGACGGCGACGCAAGGGCTGACATTTGGATTCCGGCTCGCGGCGACAAAGACTTGCCCTGGAGTTGCTGAGGTTGCCGTGATCGTCGATCTGCCGCTGCCGCTGGCGACCCTGCTCGAGCGGCAATGGCTGGCTGCACCCGGCGCCGCGCAAGCATTACCCGCTGCACTATCCCTGCCCACCCATCTGCGGCTGCGCAGCCGCCATTGCAGCCAGACATTGCTCACTTCTTTACGCTGCGGCGACATCTTGCTCGGCTGGCAACCGCGCGGAAACCACATACGCGGCGCAGCTATCGACAACGTCACGCTGCGCTGGGGCGTCGGCAACGGCTGGTGCGCTACCGCACAGGCAAGCGTCGCGGCACACACCATAACCCTGGAGAACAAACCTATGACGACCTACAATCTAGACAACGACCAGCTTGCGGAACGGGAAGTGACGGAAGCTGCAGAGCACATCGACGTCGGACAGCTTGAGATTCCGGTCCATCTTGAGATTGTCACGCTTAATTTGCCGATAGCGCAAATCGCCGCGCTGGAATCCGGCTGCATCCTGGAGCTTCCAGTGCCAGTGGACGACGCCCAGATCCGGCTGGTTTCGCATGGCCAGGTTCTGGCGTTTGGCGAACTGGTGGCAGTCGGCGGCCAGCTAGGCCTGCAA
Organism: Collimonas fungivorans; assembly: GCF_001584145.1. NCBI lineage: Bacteria > Pseudomonadati > Pseudomonadota > Betaproteobacteria > Burkholderiales > Oxalobacteraceae > Collimonas > Collimonas fungivorans. The sequence goes on from NZ_CP013232.1 coordinate 5,473,933, forward strand.
ATCCACCGCATGGCAGAACGCAATGACCGGCTCTCCTGACATTGCGTCGCTGCTGATCGCAGCGCTTGCCCTCGCCATCTTGCCGTTCGCCGCGATGGTGGTGACGTCTTATACGAAGATCGTCGTGGTGCTCGGTCTGCTGCGCAACGCTCTCGGCTTGCAACAAGTGCCGCCGACTTCGGTGCTGAACGGCGTTGCCATCATCATTTCATGCTTCGTGATGGCGCCGGTCGGCATGGAAGCTGTCAAGCACGCGCAGCTATCGAGCGAACAAACCGCCGGATCGCAGATCATGCCGTTGTTCGATGCTGCGCGCGAGCCGTTTCGCACCTTTTTGCGCAAGCATACATCGGAACGCGAGAAGGCGTTTTTCATGCGCTCGGCGCGCCAGATATGGCCGCCGGAGCGAGCCGCGGAGCTGAAGCCGGACGACTTGATCGTACTGGCGCCGGCGTTCGTATTGAGCGAACTGACCGCGGCTTTCAAGATCGGCTTCCTGCTATACCTGTGTTTCATCGTGATCGATCTGGTGATCGCCAATGTGCTGATGGCATTGGGATTATCCCAGGTCAATCCGAGCAACGTCGCGATTCCATTCAAGCTGCTGCTGTTCATATCGCTGGACGGCTGGTCCACTTTGGTCCACGGACTCATATCCACTTATCGGTGAAGCCATGGAATACGACGCAATCACCCACATGACGACGCAGGCGTTGACGCTGGCCTTGCTGGTATCCCTGCCGGTGGTCGGCATTGCCGCAATCACCGGCCTGGTAGTGGCTTTTCTGCAGGCGATTACCTCACTGCAGGATTCCAGCATTTCGCAGGGCATTAAAATGATAGTCGTCACGGTGGTGGTGGTTATCAGCGCGCCATGGGCCGCCGCCGCGATCCAGAACTATGCGCGTTCGGTGTTCCAGGTGATCTTCCCATGAGCATCACACGTATCGGCAGCTGGGGCAACCTGAGCCAGGTGGAAGATGAGGAGCAGCCGATCCAGCTTCCAATTCCCGGCCATCATCGCCACCGGGCTTCTGCCCTGCGCGCCAGGCGGCAGTCGGCGCGGCGCGGCGCCAGCAGCGATCCGGAGCAGCTGGAATCAGGCGCCATGAGCGACGATTTGCTGATGATGCTGGAAGAGCATGCCTCTTCGCAACGGAAAAAACTCAGCACCGTAAATCTCCGCCAATCCGGCGACGATGGCAGGCCGTCCGACCGCGACCAGCGCGAAGGCCGCCGCGACAGTGCCAGCCATGCCGGGCGCATGCAATTTCACGCCGCGGACGCGGCGCGAGTTATCGACACCATGCGGGTCGCCAAGCATCCCATCCGGGAAGAGGCCTCGTTGCTCGACACCTGGCCGTTGGCGCTCGGCGCCAAGTTGCCGTTGCAGGCCCAGGCGGCTGCCGAAACAGCATTGCTCGGAACGCGCGACAACCTGGTTTCCGGCAAGGCACAATCAGGCACAACCTACAGGATTCTGGCAATCATGCGCGAATTTTTGCAAATGCCGGTTGCAGCGCGCGCGCAGCCAACTACCTTGCACATGGTGCGCGACCGCCTGGTGGCGCTGATCGAAGCGGGAAAGCAGCCTGCATCGGCAGCAATTAAAGCCGGCGATCCGTCTTCCGCTATCCAGATGGTTCGATCCGGCCCGGCGGCCCGCCGAGCACGCACTCCTGCCGAGGAAACCATGAATCTGCTGTTGCCGCTGCTGTTGCTGAACCTGTCCCGCAAGCGCACAGACATGGAACGCGCGATCGGCATTGCGAAGCTTTCCGCACTTATCCAGCGTGGCCGAGGATGGTAGTCAAGTTCGTTCGCAAGCCAATGAATTCGCGCCTCGGCCTGTGGCCGGCAAACCGGACAGATAGACTTGCATCAAAGCAGTAAGGTGGAAAGCGGCAGCAGCCAGATCGATCCCGATTCAACAGCCGAACAAGAGAGTTAGTCCATGAATAAACAGATTCGCGTATTGACTGGTCATCACTCCGGAGCAGTGATCAATCTGGCCATTGGCGATACCACGGTCGGCTGCGACGCCGAGTCTGAAATTCAAATCTCCGACTGGGACGCGCCGGCCATGTTGCTTACGCTGGATGAACAAGGCAAGGTGGCGACAGGCATATTGAATGGCAACGAGCAGCAGGTTCGACTTGAAGATTTCGAACCTCGCAGCTTCAGCGATATTGTTCTATGTGCAGGACCTGCAGACGAACCATGGCCGTCCGACATCAGCTTGCTGCGCTTGGTGTGTACTCGGCAAACCGATCAGAAAGCCGTTTCGGAAAATTCTCCTGACCAGGCGCCGGCAGCTCGGCATCCAGTCAAGGCCGTCCCCGTCTGGGCGCGCCACGCCACCATCAGCTGGCTGGTTTTGGCTTCGTCGCTGCTGGCGGCCGTGACAGCCACCGCAATGATCGTGCCCGGCGCGAATCCGCTGCGGAGCGGCGTTCTGCCGCCACCGCAAGCATCGCTGGAAAGACTGAAACTGGCTGTCGCGCACCTGAACCAGGACGGCCTGACCATTAGCGAGCAAGACGGCGTGCTTAACGTCAGCGGCATCGTCCAGCAGGAAGCTGCCGCAGCCAAGGTCTATCAGGCGGCGCATGCCGTCGCATCAGGGCATTTGAAGTGGAACGTCAGGGCGGCGGACGAAGTGGTGCGCGATCTCAAGGAATCACTGCGCACCCCCGACGTGAATGTGCAATACAAGGGCGGCGGCGTCTTTGCAGTGACAGGAACCGTATTGCACCCTGAGGCCGTCCACAAAGTTGTAGAACAATTTCGCGCCGATCTGGGGCCGCTGGTCAAACAGGTCGATGTCAATGTCATGCGTGCCGACGAAATCGCGACTGCCAAGGATATCGGTTCCGCGCTGGCAGTCGACGGCCTGCAATATTTCGCGTCAAGCGACGGCACGAAAAGCTTCGTTTCGCCGCAACGCGCTTCGCTCCGCTTCCAATGAGGTAATTGCAATGTACGAATATATGACAGAACCGCTGATCAAAACTTTAAACGCGCTACCTAAGTTAGCCGGCGATCCAGCCCATTCCTCCGAATTGAATGCGGTCGCTCAGGCGCTGGAACAGATGGCGCTCAGCGCCGCCGAGGCCAACCGGGCCAGCGCAGATCCGAGCGAGCGTCAGACCGGCGGCGTAATCGTGGATGGATTGAGAGCGGCGGCCGAATTATGCCGCAATGCAGTAGAACAGCTTGCGTAATGCTGATCAGTCTTCAGTGCCATGCGGCTGCATTACATGGCATCGACCCAGTTTTGTGTAACGCCCATACGGGAATTGCACATTTTAACCGGGCTCCTTACGGAGTCCATCTAGCCCGCTTCGAGATCGAAGCATGTTTTTCATCAAGGAGAATCAAAATGGCAGGAGCAATCGCAGGTCTGGACACAGGTGCACAAATCGCTGAAATCGAAGCAGCAGCGGCAGCAGAAAACGCCATCAACCTGGCTAACACCTTGGCCAAGGTCCATACCATGGGCCTGAAGGCTGCAAAAGACATCGTCGGCTAATCAACGTAGCAAGCGGCCGACGCCTTCAAGGCATCGACCAAGTTCTTTTTAATCTACACCACTTTCATCAAGGAGAATCAAAATGGCAGGAGCAATCACAGGTCTGGACACAGGTGCACAAATCGCTGAAATCGAAGCAGCAGCGGCAGCAGAAAACGCCATCAACCTGGCCAACACCTTGGCCAAGGTCCATACCATGGGCCTGAAGGCTGCAAAAGACATCGTCGGCTAATCAGCGTAGCAAGCGGCCGACGCCTTCAAGGCGTCGACCAAGCTCTTTTTTTAATCTACACCACTTTCATCAAGGAGAATCAAAATGGCAGGAGCAATCACAGGTCTGGACACAGGCGCACAAATCGCTGAAATCGAAGCAGCAGCGGCAGCAGAAAACGCCATCAACCTGGCCAACACCTTGGCCAAGGTCCATACCATGGGCCTGAAGGCTGCAAAAGACATCGTCGGCTAATCAGCGTAGCAAGCGGCCGACGCCTTCAAGGCGTCGACCAAGTTCTTTTTAATCTACACCACTTTCATCAAGGAGAATCAAAATGGCAGGAGCAATCACAGGTCTGGACACAGGTGCACAAATCGCTGAAATCGAAGCAGCAGCGGCAGCAGAAAACGCCATCAACCTGGCCAACACCTTGGCCAAGGTCCATACCATGGGCCTGAAGGCTGCAAAAGACATCGTCGGCTAATCAGCGTAGCAAGCGGTCGGCCGGCACTCGTCGGAGTGTCGACCAGCCTCTTTTTCAATCTGCACCGCCTCTCTCAAGGAGCATCAAAGTGAAAAAATCAGTCCTTCCAGGTATACATGCAAGTGCGCAAATCGCTGAAATTGAAGCGGCAGCCTGCGCAGAAAACGCCATCAACCTGGCTAACACTCTAGCTAAAGTTCACACGATGGGTCTGAAGGCCGCCAAAGATGTCGTCGGCTAATTTTCAGGCACGGCCGATTTTCTTCGACATGTCGGCCATTTTTTTAAATGCAAAGCTCTAATCCGAGGGCGCCCCAATGTCTGCCATCGCCGGTCTGAATACAGATAAACAAATGGATATCATCGAAGCTGCGGCTGCGGCGGAGAACGCCATTGATCTGGCCAATACTTTGGCCAAAGTCCATACGATGGGCTTTAAAGCCGCCAAAGATATCGTTGGCTGACGGCCAGCTGCCTGCTTGCTGCTGTTCCGGATACCTGCCAATTTTCCTTGACGACATGCCATTTCGTATTTTGTCGAGCCCTCAATCTCCAATTTCTCTTGGTGTAAATTCATGAGCATCAAACGCCGCGACGAATTGATTCGAGATCTGTGTGCGATTCGGCAAATTGCCGACGTCGATGGGGCAGTAAATTCAGGCTTGCTCGAAATTGACGGCTTCGAAGTGGCAATCGATTATTTCGATGACGACCCCAAAGCCATCTACGCCAATTTTCAATTGGGCATCGTCACGGCCGGCCGTACGCTGCGTATCTTCAGATTGCTGCTGGAAGCCAACCTTGCGGTCTATGCGCAAGACCAGGCGCAGCTTGGACTCGAGGTAGATACCGGCGGCATCGTGCTGATCAGTCGCATTGCCTTGGACGATGAAATTGATGGGAAATGGCTGGTCGACCTCATCGATCACTATCTTGAGCATGGCCGTTACTGGCGCGACAACATGTTCCAGGCGCGGGACGACATGTTCGAAAATATCGCCTCTGGCGAATATGTCTGGATTCGTGCCTGACGGCCCCATTTCGCATCGCGCTTGCTAGCCGTTGTCGTTTCCTGATAGCCCGTTGTCATCCTGTTGTCATCTGCTTCGCTATTTTCCGACTAAATTCGCCGCCGGCCTCTCAACAGCCGGCTTCCGGCCGCGAGAATGTAATGTCATCACATCATGGAGTAAAAAATGGAAGTCACCAGAAGCGCCCCCCCAACATCCCAGCATATCGATACCGAAGCAGCTGCAGAACAGCAAACCGCCAACGCTGCACGCCGCAGCGGCAGCAGATCGCCAACCCGGGAATCGCTGCCTGGACTGGACTCGCTTTCCGGCAGCGGAAAGAAGGTAGCGAGCAGCAACCTTTTCGGCAGCAAAGGAAGCAGCTCACTACCGGCCCCGGCAACTGAACAAGCGCCCCGAAAGAACGGCAACTATAAAGGCGGCGTCAGCACTGCCGCGCTTGCAGCACATCTGCAGAACGCATTTACCAACGTATCTCAGCTCGATGCCAAGATGGATGAAATGGTAGTCAAGGGCAAATTTACGGTCAAAGAAGCAGATACGGTCAAAGTGAAAGATACGCTCGACCTGGTGAAATACGTTAAGGGCCAGGTGCAGACATGGTTGAAAAAGCCGGGGACCGAAGCTGCGCTCCATACGCAGGCAACCCAAAGTTTCACTCATAAAATCGGCAAAGAAGATTTATTCCCCGGATGCATTCTGGTGCGTAAGGAAAGCATTCCGGAATCGAAGGCGCACGCGTTTTCCCTGGGACTGCAAATGGTGCCCAACCTGAATGGCATCGAGGACAACCAAGGCGACGATAACTGTTTTCACATCATGATGTGGGCGCACGATCAGCATAATCCGGTCAAGACGGAGCTGGATGGGAAAGGCGAGGCGGAACAACTGGAAGCGCGTGGCGGACTCGGTACGTCGAACACCATGCGTGTGCAGGCGTCCTCGATACAGGAAGGCCAATACTGGGTCTACAAACCCACCGACAGGAATGTGGGCGACTGGGCGGCCCAGGCGGGTCAAATGTGGCAGGACGTCCCTTATAGCAAAACCATCCTGGGCACTTCGATGAAACCGGGCGACAAATTTACAAAATTTACCGATGCGGCCCAGAAGGATATCCTGCGGGTGGCGTCGGATCCCTTCACCCATGCGCCGCCGCAGGCGCAGCCCTCGGATGGCGTTCATTTCCTGTCCATGACCCCGAAAGAACGTACCCCGGGAGAAATTTGCTCTAGCGTTGCCGTACGCTTGTATCAGGCGGCGCATGCCCAGATTGCGCTGGCCAACCAAGTGGAAAAAAACCAGGAATTGCCGACCGACGACGAAGCAGAGGCAATGCTGGAAAAAATCGTTTCCGAATTCACCGGATTGATGGCCAATAACGCGGAAGGCGTTTCTCCCAAGAGCGTCGAGCATTTCTGCAAAGTCGGCAAGACGGCGGAAGGCGAACCACAATTTAATTTCCTTGGCGTATTGACGGTAGACGCCAAGGACGTCTTGTACCCGGAGGCCAGGTACGACTCTGAGAACAACAGGATTCCCGCAGCGCCGCGCTAATTGCGTCATCGCGATCTGGTCTGGCAGCCAGCCGCTTTTACGGCTAAGTTGTCCTGCCGGATCGCTGGTGCAATGCCTTGTTTTTAGCCTGCCATGCATTTTGTCCCCGCTCAAAACCTGCGCGCTGGTAGCCCCACGCCGATATCGGCTCCTGTATCATCTGGATGCAGGACCGGAGCCAACTTACCGCATGCCGAAGCGGATCGTTAGCCGAGCCAGGCCAGTCGGACTACTCGATTAACCAGAGGATAAAAATGCAACTAGCATGGCTGGAGGATTTCGTCGAATTGGCTCGGACACGCAATTTTTCCCGAGCGGCAGAAAATCGTTTTGTCACGTCTCCAGCCTTCGGCCGCCGCATTCGCGCACTGGAAGAATGGGTCGGCGCACCGCTGGCGGAACGCAAACAGCCGGTTTCCCTGACTCCAGCCGGCATGTTGTTTCTGGACGCGGCAACCCATTCGCTGGATGTCTTGCATGCAGCGCGCGCCCAGTTGCAAAACCCTGCGCCGCATGCGGAAGAGACGCTGAGAATTGCAACAGGCCGGACGCTGGCGAAAACATTTTTTCCTGACTGGTGTGAATCCATCAACCGCCGTTTCGGTCCATTCCTGGTGTCTCTCAGCACCGGCGGCGCTCAGGAGGGGATCATGCGCTTGTCGTCCGGCGATGTCGATTTGCTGTTGAGTTACGGCAGCCCATCCACCCGGCTGCTGATCGACCCCAATCTCTATGAATCCATCTTGCTAGATCACGAAACGTTATTGCCCGTCAGTGCGCCAAATGCAAAAGGACGCCCTCAATTCCGCATCTCTCCCACCGGCGATACGCCAATTCCCTGGTTGGCTTATTCTCCAACGCTGACCCTGCGCAGCGTGCTGTCCCAGCACCTGGCGGGCCTGACGCACAAATTGCCGCTGCACATGGTCTGCCAGGCCGATTCTTACGAAGCGATCCTGGAAATGGCCAAGCGTGGCGCCGGCTTGACCTGGTTGCCGCAGAGGCTGGTGCAGGATGAATTGAAGCTGGGCCACCTGGCGGTCGCTGGCGACGCCGGCATGCGCGTCAGCTTCGATATTTCGCTGTACCGCTCGCGCCGCAACAGCAATGCGCGGGTGGATGCGATCTGGCAGGGTCTATCGTCGGCCACAAAACAAGTACGAAAATGACATCGCTTTCATGATGCTCGGGGCCGAATATCGGGCCGCACTTCGCACCGTGCATTGCACTCCTTACGTGCATCACGGCACCAAATAAGTCCTTTTTGAGCTGTACCCAGCACCGGTTGCGTGCACGCCAAACCGGCTACGCCGAATGAGCAGCGATCGCTGCCGAAATAGCAATGAGCGCAAAAAACATCGCCCTACACTTCTTGCTCATTACTATTCCGGAGATATCTCATGTCAGCTCAGTTTCATTCCCCCGACCTAGGCGCAATGCCGGTCGCAAGGCGTAATCCCTGGAAGGAAATCTGTGCCGCCAGCATCGGCAACGCGCTGGAATTTTACGATTTGCTGATCTACGGATATTTCGCAATTGTAATCGGCAAACTGTTTTTCCCCAGCGCGGACGAAACCACATCTTTGCTGCTCAGCGTCGGTACATTCGGCATTTCCTTCGTCATGCGCCCGCTCGGCGCGGTTATCCTGGGTTCGTATGCCGACCGCGCCGGACGCAAGGCATCGCTGACACTTTCGATTCTTTTCATGATGGCAGGCACGGCGATGATTGCTTTCGCACCGACCTATTCCCAGATCGGCATCATGTCACCGCTGATCGTCATCGCTGCCCGCATGCTGCAAGGTTTTTCAACCGGCGGCGAGTTCGGTGCGGCTACCGCTTTCATGGTTGAACATGCGGACGCCAGGCGGCGCGGTTTCTTCGCCAGCTGGCAATTGTCGACACAAGGGCTGGCCACGGTGCTTGCCGCCGGCGTCAGCGCACTTCTTAGCTATGTATTGACGGAAAGCCAGTTGAATGATTGGGGCTGGCGGGTAGCTTTTTGCGTTGGCTTGCTGATAGGACCAGTCGGCCTGTATATTCGCAGCCAGATCGACGAAACGCCGGAATTCAAGAAACTTGCCGCCGCCAAGCAGGAGAAATCTCCGCTGAAAACGGTACTGGTCAATGATCGCTTGAATCTGTTGCTGGGTATCGGCGTGGTTGCCGGAGCGACTGCTTTCAACTACGTCCACAAAGTGTACATGCCGACTTACGCATTGAAGCAATTGCATATTACAGCGACGTCTTCATTTCTCGGCGCCATGGTGACAGGTTTCGTTCTGATGGTGACGGCGCCGATGTTCGGCACACTGTCGGACCGTCACGGACGATTCAAGGTACTGTCAATTGCGATGATGATGATCGGCGCCACCTCATATCCGCTATTCCTGATGTTGACCACCTGGCCAACCGTGACGACCCTGATCATCGTGCAGGCGATAGTCGGGCTGTTGCTCGCGGCATGCCTTGGACCGATACCGGCAATGCTGTCGGACATTTTTCCGACTAGCACCCGCGGCACCGGATTAGCCCTTAGCTACAATTTTTCAGTGACCATATTCGGCGGCTTTTCGCCTCTGATCGTTACCTGGATGATTGCTTTCACCAATAACAAGATGGCGCCCAGTTTTTATGTAATGACAACCGGCTTGATCAGCATTGTCGCGGTACTTGCACTGGGCCGCCGGATGGCGCTTCGCAAGCCATTTTAAACCCTGGTTGTTGTCACGGCTCATCTGTCACCACGCATTCACATTATTTCTGCCGGATCGTCATGCGCGTCCGGCATTTTTTTCAAGCAGGAGCGGAATCATGAATACCTTGGAACAAATACGCGCCATGTTGCAAGCCTATCCAATGGAGGTGGCGTTTCCCGACATCCGCAGATGGCGGCGCGGAACAGCCGGCGTGGACTATGTACATGCATTTGACAGCGGCGTCCCCGGTCCGCATGTGATGATCATGGCGCTGACGCATGGCAATGAAGTCAGCGGCGCGATCGCGGTCGACCAGTTGCTACGGGCCGAACTGCGCCCGCTTAAAGGTCGCATCACACTTGGTTTTGCGAATGTAGAGGCCTATCATCGCTTCGATCGCAACAACCCGGACGCGACGCGTTTCATCGATGAAGACTTGAATCGCGTCTGGTCGGCATCCCGCCTCGACAGCGGCGACGATACAGTGGAATTGCGCCGCGCGCGGGAATTGCGTCCAATTGTCGAAAGTGTCGATTTTTTACTGGATCTGCATTCGATGCACGAGGAAGCACCGCCATTATTGCTAAGCGGACCGTTGCAAAAAGGCATCCGCTTTGCCGCGGAAATCGGTGCGCCGGAACATGTGATCGTCGATGCCGGCCACGCGAACGGAAGACGGATGCGCGACTACGGCGGCTTTGGCGACGCAGCCAGTCCGAAGAATGCATTGCTGATCGAGAGCGGACAGCATTTTTCGCTGCGGAGCCGGGACGTCGCGCTAGACGCTGCGTCACGCTTCCTGCTCAAGACAGGGGTTGTCGCGGCAACTCAGTTGAATAGTTTTTTGACGCAAGACAAAACCTTAAGCCAGCAGTTTTTCGAGGTAACCCAGCCGATAGTCGCGGACACGACCGGTTTTGAATTTACTCAAGATTTCCGCGGACTGGAGTTGATCGAGCGCGCCGGCACTGTCATCGCACGTGACGGCGACCGGGAGATTTTCACGCCTTACGACAACTGCGTCATCATCATGCCGTCGCTGCGCCATCTGGCGCCTGGCGTAACGGTAATGCGCCTGGCCAAGGTGCTTGACGATAAATAGCCGGCGGTGGGGAAAAATGCAAGATTACCCCCCCTTGCTCGGCAAGATCGAAAATCCATCCATATATTCAATCCAAGAACTTAAAATGCCATTTAGACATATGCTTATCAGGTTAGTTGTATTCGTGGCAGTGTCGCATTTATTCTTTTCGGCGCATGCCGGCGAACAGACCGATATCGTCCTTGGTCAATCTGCTCCTTTAAGCGGGAGCTTCAGTGAAATGGGAGAAACCTATCGAGACGGCGCGCAAATCTACTTCGAAAAAATCAACAGGGAAGGCGGCGTAAACGGCCGGCGCATCCGTTTAATCACGCTGGATGACGGCTACGATGCCAAACGCGCTCAAGTCAACACCAAAGAATTGATCGAGCAGCATCAGGCTGCTGGCACTATTCGGCCACATGTTCACCAATACAGTCTTCGCTTCGCTGCCGCTGGCCACTGCTGCCGGCGTACCGTATGTCGGGCCGTACGCCGGCAATGAGACGCTGTACGCAGGTCCGGTCAATCACATCCTGTTCATGACGCGCGCCAGCTATTCTACTGAACTGGACGCTTTGCTGCGCCATGTACAGGCGATGGGATTAACGCGAGTGGCGCTGGCACGCTACGATAGCCCCGGCGGCGCCATTTTGCAAAAAGACCTGGAAGAAAAATTGAAGGCAATCAAGCTAGCGCCGGTCGGTGTCGCGACGATGCAGCTCAATTCGATGCAACCGGCCGATGTCGTGCTCAAGATAATCAAGATGCACCCGCAAGCGATCCTGCTGGGCGTCTCCGGTGACGATGCCGTTGCCTTCGTACGGCAATTCAATCAGTCTGCCGATAAGTTTCCGGTCCAGTTTCTCGCGCGCAGTCTTATCGGCGGACATCAGCTGGTTGTAAAACTTGGCAGCGAAAGCAGGGGCATCGTGATATCGCAAGTAGCGCCGTCGCCGTTCAATGGCGAGACCCACATCGCCCGTGAATATCAGGCTGCATTGAAAGCTGCGAATGCGGCCGGGCGTAAATTGGTGGCGAGCTATATCGGCTTTGACGGCTATATCGCAGCGAAAGTGATGGTGGAGGGTTTAAGGCGCGCCGGGCCGAATCCCGGCAGGCCGGCATTGGCCAAGGCGCTGGAAACGATGCATCACTGGGATGCCGGCGATTTCATCGTGGATTACGATGAAAACAACCATACAGGTTCGAAATTCGTCACGGTTACGGTAATCGGCGCGGGCGGTCATTACATCGAATGACTCGGAAGGGGTTGTATGATCGCCCCGGCCTAGGCGCCCCCGTCTAGGCCCGACGAGATAATGCTTGCCTCCTGACTGAACGGCATTACCGCAGGAGACGCGGTTCAGGGAGTTTCTTTGGTGAAAACTTCATTCATGAAGAACCTGATGCCCTGGTTTATCGTACATCCGTAGCTGATTTGCTCAGCCTTGCGGGTACATGACGGCAACGAAAACACATCCATCGTAAACATCGCGGTTTTATCCGGTTTGACCTGATAGCGCAGGAACTGCCCGATAGACTGGCCGCTACCGTCACCCGTCGCATGGTCGGCGGAGAAACTGAGGGTGCTGTCCGCAACAATCCGGCATACCTCAATCTTGAGGCTGCCGAGGACTTTGCCAGGCGATATGGCGCCTGCGGCAGGAATGCATTTGGCAAGCCCGGAATTGCGATAAGCGGATTGCGAAACATGCGAGTCTCCTCTAGTGATAAAAACGGATGAATCCTGATGCAGCTCGAAACCACGACTTACGGCAATCCAGCGGCTGTTGGCTAGACCTGCCGCTATTGCCCGGCCTTTATGCGCCGCAGGTTATTGATATAACTGGCGGCCGTCAGCGGCACGAATCCCGAAAAACGCGCGTAGCGGTCGCCGTTCTCGAACAGATAGCTGGCGAATGCCGTAACTTCAGGCTTGGCTAATGCCGGTTGGGCGATGTACACGTACAGCAGCCGGGTCAATGACCCATAGGCTTCCGACAATACCGAGCTTGCATCTGGTATTACCGCCCCTTTTCCGAAATTGATCGGCACCGGACGGACATTGCCCTTGCGCTCGACCAACGCGCCAAGAGAGACGAAGCCAATGGCGTTGACATCTTCCGATACCGCATCGATGATCTTGCCATGGTCGCTGAATATCGTGGTGTCGCCCCGCAAGAAGCCTCGCATGGCATTCACGCGCTCAGTGAAGAACATGGTGGTCCCCGACTTGGTATCGGGCGATACTATTTTCAGCGGCGCATCGCTATAGGCCATTCTCACCTGGTTCCAGTGAGTCACTTTGCCGTAAGACTCGGGGTGGAAAATCGATTTCAACTCTGCCATCGTCAAGTCATTGGTCCAATTGTTCGCCTTGTTGACGATCACCGCGACGGCGTCGTAAGCGACTGGCAACTCAAGATACGAAATTTTTTTATCCGCGCACGCTTTGGCTTGATCGGCCTGTATCTTGTTCGATGCCGGCACGATATCCGCTGCGCCTTTGCAAAGGTCCTTGAAACCGACACTGGTTCCCTTGAATTCGGCCTTGATATCGCTTTTACTGCCGCGCTGATATTGGGTAACGGCAGTGGTGATCAGATTTTCTTCCGTATCGGAGCCGGAAATGCGCACGTCGGCTTGCGCCAGTGTCGACATCAGTCCAAAAACGGAAAACAGCATAGCGCTGGCAGAGCGGAGATACATGCTGCGAATTTTCATCTTGCTTACTTTCGTATTATTGATATTTTCACGAAGCCATTATTTTTTCCGCATGCGTCAGTCCCGCCCAGGCCTCGTCTAGGAAAAGAGAAAACGCGGATGCAACGGCGCCTCGGTGAGCTCTGCCTGTATGGCTTCTGCCGGCAGGCAACGCAGCGGCGCCATGCCGTTGCATGAACATGTCAGTATGCAGCGACAGGTGCAGAAAGCTATCGGGAAAGGTAGGTTTTTCGGTAGGGTTTTTCCTACGATCTCTGCGGCTTATTTGAGCTGCACTAATCACCTCGAGATCGATGCTCAATCGCCATCGTCAAATGAGATAACCGGATACTCGCCGCCGTCACTCCTGGGTCTGCGTCCGGGTCGCAAGTTGCAGCGTTTGTTGTTTTTGGTCTCGCGCCTGGTCCAATTCGGCGCCGAGGTCGTAAGAATGGGCCTTGGTATAGTCTTTCGCCGCATTCCAGACGTAATCGTTGATCGTGCTTTGCCCGAACTGCTGCAACAGGTTGGCGCTGGATTTATACGATTCCCCGGGCAGCGGACCCGGTGCGCCGCTGCGCAGAAATTGCGCCAGAAGCGGGCCGGTCCCGGCTTGCACAACACTCGAAGTCGTACTGGCAAGCATGACCCGGCATACATCTATGGTCTGGCCGACACGGCTGGCCCAGGTCTGTTTTGGGCCCAAAGTCTGTTTGACTAGTGCACCGGCTTCAACCAGGGTTCCGCCCACGAAATGCGGCAAGCGTGCAATATCGCTCCAGCCTGCTGCAGGAATGTCGGGGTTCTTGACTTTGACGGAATAAAGATTAACGCGTTGCTTTCCACCTAACAGGTTATCGACCTCGGTTTGTGCAAGGTGCGGAGTCGCCTTGGCCATGGCTATCAAAAATTTACTCAAGGCGCCGGCACTTGAGGAAGTTAGAAGAGTTCCGCCAAAAACCGGCAGTGGCTTTGTCAATGCGCTCGCGCTCGATACCACTCGGCGCAGCACATTCGCGGTACCCATCATTCCTGGCTGAAACCACGTTACCAGCCCCTTCCCATCCAGAGCGCCTTGCTTCATCGACAATAAATTGCGGGTAGCCGTGGCTTCGTGCTTCAACGCCAGATGCGAGATGTTTTGCCCGGCCCCCAGGCTATTCTCCGCACCCTCGGAAGGAGCGCTTAAACCGCCGCCGGCCGCTGCCGGACGCCAGTATTCCTTTACGCCATCTTTCACACTTAGGCGCACCGTTCCTGGAACAGGTATCAGCGCCTTCAGATCTACCGCCGCCAGCGCTGGGAAATTGGAGATTTTGGCGCGACGATCCATGGCCTGTATCAACCAGCTGTCCACGGCGTAAGCCGTCAGGCCGCTCGCCGCACCGCCCAGCAGGGCGGGCCCGATATCATTACCAAGCTCGCCGACCAGTTTTCCATTCTGAAGGCGCTGCCTGGTAGCCGTAACAATGGTGTTGCGCAGGGGAGAGCGTGACGTTCCCACGATGAATTGACGCGCGCCTTCATATAATGCCGCCAAGAGAGCGGAATGCAATGGCGTCGACATGTCTTGCCGCATTGAATAGCCATGTCCGCCAAAGGCTTTCTGGCGCGCGGTCAGGACTTTCCCTGCCCAGGTGACGTACTCTTTTTCAAGCCCCACTTGCTGGGTAAGGGATTCTGGCGAAAGGTGAGCCGGCCAGCGTAGTTCCTTAAGTTCATCGTTGACCTGCTGTTCCGGCAACAATTCCGGTATATCGATTACCACGTCCCCTCGGACCGGACGAGCCGGCCGGCCGGCATTGCCATGATCGGTGCGGCTATGTCCAGGCCGGCTCCGAAGATGAGATGCCGAAGCAGATCTGTCGTCAATCTGAATTTCCGATGAGGCAGGTAAACGACGCCTGCCGACGTTAATCGGAAGCGACTCGGTTCGTTCGCCGCTGCGAATCGCCGCACTGTACTGAAATGGCGGAAATACGCCGGAACCGGACGCCGTCGCCGATTTACGGCCGGCCGCAGACGATTCCGGCATGTCTCCGCCGACCGCCGCCCGAGGCGGCAACCGTAGGGATGCAGATCCGCCCACTGAAGAATCTCTTGAGTGCGAACCACCAAAAATCATCCTCGAGTCAATGCTCCACTGCTTGGAGTCAGAACGCTCTCCAGCCCTTAGCAGGGATTCATGGTCGCCATGGCCTGGCGGCCCCGACTCATGCCGTTCCTCATGTCGGGGCGTGACATTTTCCGGAGTCGCCTGCGCCGATTGTTCTTCCCGCCGAAACGATACACCTGGATGCCGGGGCAATCCGATCGTTGACGCGGAACGTCTTACTTCGCCGCTATCGACTGATGGTGTATTGGTGAATCGCGAGGAATGGAAACGCCTCTCTTGCGGCGGCATTGCCGTACGTGGCAATGTGTTAGTTAAAGTTGTTGCCGGAGTTTGCGCCGCGTCGGCTACGCTGGCGCCGGCCTCAGGATCTACTGGCGAATGATGTACGGCCTGTAGCGACGCAAGATCCAATTCACGCGAAGACGCATCCATCGATCGCATCCGCCTCCTGCCGGAAGACTCGGCCAGAGCCTGAAGCGGCCCGCCGCCCGGTTCCATCCGCTGCGAAGCGGAACGGGGATTTGACACGGCAGGCCGGTCGTCCTCCGGCGTCGATATTGAAAGATCGTGCGGCAACCCCGTTACGGGGCGTACTGGAACCGGAGAAGTCACGTTGGTCCTTTCGACTATGGGTTTGGTTTGGCGCTGTCCAATAATTGCTGTACTGCCATTGCTCCAACCGCATTCATCAGATCGAGCGTTTTTACGATTTCATCGACTTCGTCGATCCAGGCAATCGAGCTGAGTTGCAGCAGGCCCTCGGCGGAAACTCCCAGATACCAGCCGAACTCGGTGAGAAGCTTTCGTTGAATTTCCAGCAGTTGTCCAACTTCCGGCCCCATCAGCTCATTGGCGGAGAGCGGTAATGCGACTTCCGGAAAGACGGAGCATTGAGCGTCAAGCAAATGCAGCCGGCAGTCGAAACCCGATGGTCCGGAGAATGCCTTCGGCGCAATCAATTCTGTATATCTCGACGCCGGGATGCCGAGCAGCACGGCAATCTGGATCAGGAAATTTTTTTGTTCTTCCGTGACCGTTTGCTTCTTGATTGAAGAATCCAGCGATGTACCGGCGGAAGAGGAATGCGATAATTTATTCATGGCAGACGGTCTCGATAGGAAGTGAGTCGCTGCATGTTAGGAACCGGGCAGACCGTCGGGCTGAAAAAAAGCGAAACCAGCCGTCCAACTGCGAAGTAGCTACGGAATTTTATGCTTTAACGGATTCGTATTTTCTCCATTAAATCCTGGAGTGCAATATTCGCAATGATCGAGGTGTTTCATCCACGGCGCCGCCAACTTCAGCGATAGCGCGATGCTTTACAGCAACGTTGTAGAATGCTCTCAAAGATTTGCTACAGCGTTAACTCAATAGGAGAAAAAATGAAAACAATCGGTGCATTGGTAATTCTTTTTAGCGTATTCGCCTGTTCAAAAGAAGAAACGCCAAAACCTGTTGTCGTTGCGCCCGATGCTGGAGCTTCAGCATCTGCAACTACGATTGAAAGCAAGGATATTCAAGCGGCGAGAAAAGAAGCCTTAGAGGCACTCGGCGCTGCCGGCAAGGCCAGTAAGCCGTAAAGGCGGATACCTCACGAACTTGAATGGCAACGCATCAAGCGGACGCAAACTCAGACAAGCGACGACCAAAGATGCTGTGCCGCATAAGCGCGCCATGGCCGCCAGGCTTCCGCCCGGAGCGTCAGTTCCTTTGCGTTCGGCCTGACGCCTTCATGAACCGCAATCGCATGCATCAGGGCCACATCGGCCGCCGGAAACGCATCGGGCTCGCGTAAATGGCGAAGCGCCATGTACTGCGCGGTCCAGTCGCCGATGCCCGGCAATGCGAGCAATTTCAATACCGCTTGTTCCAGGCTGGCGCAGGTATCCAGCAATTGCGGGTCGGCCACCAGCGCCGCCGCTATCGCCGACAAGGTGGCGGCGCGTGCTCTCGGCATGCCCAGCGGCGCCAGGTCAGCAGCTGCCACGACGGCGGCTTGCGGGAAGACATGGGTCAGCCCCGGCCGGTCTGCGCAAGGATCGCTGAGCGCTTCGCCATGCTGCGCCACCAGCTTGCCGGCCAGCCTGATGGCGCCGACCACGGTGATCTGCTGGCCCAGCACCGCGCGCATCGCCTGTTCGAAACCGTCCCAGCAGCCCGGTATCCGCAGACCGGGCCGGGCAGCAGTGAGCCTGGCCATCAAGGGGTCAGCCGACAACTGGCGGCTGATGATTTCAGGATCGGCTGCCAGGTCGAACATCCGGCGCAGACGGGCGATGATGGCTGACAACGACGACAGCCGCGGGAAGCGGATGGTGGCTTGCAGGGCATGGCCCTCGCCCTGCTGTACGACAATGGTTCCATGCGTGCCGTCGAGGCAGATGCTCCGGTAATAACAGCCGTCGGCCACCCGTTCCACGCCGGCAATCGCGCGCGGGCTCAGGAACGCCAGCATGGCCGGCCAGTCGTAGGGCGGGCGGTAACGCAGCAACAGCGTTACCCCCGCTTGCGCCGATTGTTCCGGCTGGCTGCCATGGCGTAATGCGCTGGGCGGGCGCTGGAACAGGTTTTGGAACACTTCGTTGAAACGGCGGATGCTGCCAAACCCGGCGGCGAAAGCGATTTCGGTAATCGGCATGCGGGTTTCATGGATCAGTTGCTGGGCCAGCAGCACCCGGCGCGTCTGCGCCACGGCAACCGGCGACGCTCCCAGATGCTGAGCGAACAGGCGGCGCAATTGCCGTTCGCCCACGCCCAGCCGCACGACCAGAGCGTCCATGCCATTGTCGTCCAGCGCTCCCATTTCTATCAGCGCCAGTGCGCGCGTCACGGTATTGGATATGCCGGTGTTGGCAACTCCGCGCCAGGCGCTGGAATCGGGCGCAGCTTCCGGGCGGCAGCGCAGGCATGGACGAAAACCCGCTTCCTGTGCAGCGGCGGCGGTGGGAAAAAACAAGACGTTTTCGGATTTGGCGGTACGCGCGGGGCAAATCGGACGGCAATAGATGCCGGTGGTTTTGACGCCGATGAAAAAACGCCCGTCAAAGCGTACGTCGCGGCTGGCCAGCGCCCGGTAGCAGGTGTCGTGATCGAGTTCCATTGAACCATGATCGCGCCGATATTTACCAATGTCTAGCGGTTTTCGGACATCAACATGATAGCGATCAAAACCGGAATGAATGAGGCCTGGGCGCCGTTTCCCGCGCCCCGAGGCCTGGCAGGATGGGAACCTACTTGCCGTTCAGCGCGGACCACGAGCGCGGACCGCCGTCGCCGTAGCGTTCGTCAAAGCGTTGCAATACGGCTTCGCGCACCGGCTCCGACAAGCTTGGATATTTGTCGCCCTGCTCGATCGCGGCGTATTCTTCACCGGCCTTCGCAGGATCTGCGGGAATATGGAATTTAACGATGAAATCCTGCTGCCACTGCTCGGTAACCTTGAGGACGAGTGCTGCGCGCGCAGCAGGATTCAGGACACCGAACTCGCCGACGCCGGCCGTGATGTGCTGCACGGTCTCGGTCAGCCCCTCTTCGGTCGGCGGCGCCTTGGTGAACTCTTTAACGGCATGTGAACTACTCGTCTTACTCATGTCACTCTCCTCGGGTTAAGTGGTGCGATGGTGGACGGCCCGCTTGCGGCAGGCGGATGCTGCAAAATGATTGGGATGAATCTCCTAGGCTGCGGTAAAAAAACGTTCTTGCATTTCTTCCAGCCCCAGGGTGTGCAGGACTTCTTGCAGGCGTTCGGTCGGCCGCTTGCGCGGCAGGTCTTTGTAGCTGGCGATGATCAGTTCATTCTTCATCGAGTGCTCCCAGCCCACCAGTTCGGTGACGCTGACCTGGTAGCCATGCGCTTCCAGCTGCAGGCAGCGCAGCACGTTGGTGACCTGGCTGCCGAATTCGCGCGTGTGCAGCGGGTGGCGCCAGATTTCGGTCAGCGCCTCTTTCGCCAGCGATTTACCCTTGTTCTTTTTCAGCACGGAGGCCACTTCCGCCTGGCAGCAAGGCACAAGCACCATGAAACGCGCTTGTTTCTTCAAGCCGAATTCAATTGCATCGTCAGTCGCGGTATTACACGCATGCAAGGCTGTAACGACATCGATACGGCCTGGCAGCAAAGCCGATCCTATCGATTCCGCCACCGACAAATTGAGGAAGGACATGCCTGAAAACTCCAGGCGCTGCGCCAGTTCCTGCGATTTCCTGACCAGCTCTTCGCGGGTTTCAATGCCGAAGATATGCGAGTCGTCGGTCAATCCCTTGAAAAACAGGTCGTACAGGATGAATCCAAGATAGGATTTGCCGGCGCCATGGTCGACCAGCTGCACCCCACCCTGTTCCTGCTGGATTTCCTGCAGCAGCGGCTCGATGAATTGATATAAATGATATACCTGCTTGAGCTTGCGGCGGCTGTCCTGGTTCAATTTCCCGTCGCGCGTCAGGATATGTAACTCTTTGAGCAACTCTATCGACTGGCCGGGGCGGATTTCGTGCTTGGACGCTTGCGGGTTGGAGGAATTGGATTCTTGCTTGATACCGTTCATGGAACTTGCTTTCTGTCGGCCAGACTTACCGGCTATGCCATCAAGTATAACGGCTTCGGCAGCATGGGGGTTTCCAATGCGCTCCAATGCGCCCCGATCCACCCAAAAAAAGTCAGAACGGCTGGCCGATACGGCCCATCGTGCAGGAATACCTGCCCAGCTCGATGTCGTTGCGCAATCCCATTTTTCTCATCGCCGAGGCTTTTTGCAAACCCACGGTCTTGACGCTCTTGTTGAGCCGGTCGGCAATTTCCCGCAGGCTGTTGCCGACCACGTACATCTTCAGCACTTCCGCTTCGCGCCTGGTCGGCAGCCTGCCGCTCGGACCTTTTTTCAGCAATCGCGACGCCGCCTTGCCAATATACGGCGCCGCATGCGTGCCCTCCAGCATGGCGCGGCCGAGCTCGCTTATCTCGTCGCTCTTGTGCACCAGCCCTTTCACGCCGCAATTGGTGATCTGGTACAGCACAGCGGGGATATCGATCATGGTCAGCACGATCAGTCCCAGCGACGGGTAATTGCTCTTCAGCTGCCGGAACAAGGCGCAGCCGCGGCCGATGCGATTGATCGGCAGGGAAAACTCCGTGATCAGCAGGTCGCATGGCATATCCAGCAAGCGCTCCGACAGTTCCGCTGTCGAAGACGCCGTCGCCACCACGGCAAAACCCGGCATCTGCTCGATGTACTGGCGCGTTCCTGAAATGATGGCTGGCTGGTCGTCAGCCAGAATAATCTTGGTCATGAAATTGCCTCCCCGCAATTGATGAATGAACGACGTCTCCCTAGGTTTCTACTTATCGTTATTGAATAGGAAGTATCGGGTTTGCACATTATTAAATATATAAGTAAATCTCTTAATTTCATAGTCCAATGAACAACTTAACAATAAAATAACTAGAATCGACCACGCTGCAATACGCTGCCGGAGAATTCCGAAATGTCCCGGGCCGGCTCCGATCCTGTCTGATATTTTTCGATGGAGTAATCAATGTGAAGATTGTTCTGGCGGACGATCACCCCGTGTTTACCGCAGGGGTGTGCAACTACCTCAACCACGTGCCGGATTGCCGCGTCGTGGCCTGCGTCACCAGCTCGGATGCGCTGGTCAGGTGCCTGGAATCGACACCCTGCGACCTGGTCATCACCGAGTTCTCGATGCCGATGGTGCGCGTCAGCGACGGCTTGCACCTGCTGTCATACATCCGGCGCCATCATCCGCAAACCTGGCTAGTGGTGCTTACCATGAATGCGCTGCCGCTGGTGCTGTACCAGATCGTCAACAGCGGCGTGAACGGCTTGCTGCACAAAAGCGATGAAATTCCCGAAATCGGCAAGACCATCCGCCACCTGGGCAACGATTCGCCGTACATGGGGCCGTCTTTCCAGGCCCTGCTGCAGAATGGCATAAACGGCCAGGCTAAAAACCGCATTCCGAGCCCGCGCGAAACCGAGGTGTTGCGCTTGTATGCGGCGGGCAACAGCCTGCGCGATATTGCCCAGCGCCTGAGCAAGAGCGTGAAAACGGTGAGCTTGCAAAAAGCTTCCGCGATGAAGAAGCTGGGCCTGGGCAACGATATCGAACTGGGCCGCTACTGCGCTGCGGTGAGCGGCGACATTGTCCAGCCGCCGGGATGCGGCGACTGGTTCCTTTCAAATAACGATACCGGTGACGACAGCGAGGAAACCTGAAGCGGTTCAGGGCTGCTGTTTCAGGTCAAAGATCTGCGCCATCGCCACCCATTTTTCTCCGGCCGGAGTCCATGGCGTAGCAGCCTGGAACTCCCACATCAGGGTTTCCCATTCCTGCACCTTGGGGTCGGTGCGCGCGGCGTTCGCCATGCGCTCCGGGCTGTAAACCGCATCGTCGGTTTCCATCAGCATCACCAGGCGCGTGCCGAGCCGATAGATTTGCATGCCGAGCACGCCATGCCTGCGCAGGTGGTCGGCGATCTCGGGCCAGATGCGGCGGTGCAGGGTTTCATAACGGCCGATCAGGCCGGGATCGTCCTTCAGGTCTAGCGCCAGGCAGTAACGCATATTGTCGAGACTCGCTAGTTAGACCAGCCGCCGTCGATCAAATGGATCGCGCCGGTGGTAAACGCCGATTCGTCCGAAGCGAGGTACAGCGCCAGCGCCGCGATTTCCTCGGTCTTGCCGATCCGCCCCAGCGGCTGGCGGGCGACAAACGCCGCCTCGATCTGGGCGATATCCACGTCTTGCTGGCGCGCCTGTTCGGCAATCCGCTGCCGCAGCGACGGCGATTCGACCGTGCCGGGACAGATTGCATTGCAGCGTATGCCTTTGGCGACAAAGTCCGCCGCAACTGCCTTGGTCAGGCCGATCACGGCTGCCTTGGTAGTGCCGTAGACAAAACGGTTGGGCACGCCTTTGACGCTGGAAGCAGCCGACGCCATGTTGATGATGGAGCCGCCGCCCTTGGCCAGCATGCCCGGCAACAGCGCGCGGATCAGGCGATACATGGAAGAGACGTTGATATCCCATGAGAAATCCCAATCCTGTTCGCTGCAATCGAGGATACTGCCGTGATGGACAAAACCGGCGCAATTGAACAGCACGTCGAAACTCTGTTCCGCCTGCGCCAGCGCCGATACCGCGGCGGCGTCGGTGACATCGAGCTGCACGGTCCGGATCGGATGGCCGGCAGCGTTTGCCGCGGCTGCCGTTTCCGCCAACGAAGCGGGGTTGATGTCGGCCGCCAGCACCTGCGCTCCTTCGCGCGCAAACACCAGGGCGCTGGTACGGCCGATGCCCTGGCCCGCGGCAGTCACCAGAATGCGCTTTCCTTGTAATCTCATGCGGCTGTCTCCGATTTTCTGGATTTACTTGGGTTAATATTTTATACTGAAAAGGTTTATTGGCTGGACCAATACTAGCACAGTAGAAATTCCGCGAACAATCGGCCCGGCGGCGCGGCAGCCCGTTCCCGTCATTTATTGACGGCTAGATAGGCGCCGGCGCCACCTGCTTTGGTTCGCAGCTAGCGCGCCGTGGCACAATATGAAAAATATCTTTCCTTACTGCCATGCCCATACAAGTTATACATAATCGCCGCCTGTATCAACAAATCGCCGACCAGCTGCGCGACATGATCGACCGCGGCGAATACGGACCCGGCGACAACCTGCCGCCCGAACGCGAACTGGCCAAACAATTCGGCGTCAGCCGCACGTCGGTGCGCGAGGCCCTGATCGCGTTGGAGGTGATCGGCGTCGTCAGCGTCCGCGTCGGCAACGGCGTGATGGTGTTGCCGCGTACCGAAGAGGAAACCGCACGCGACAACGGCAGCCAGGCACCGGCCTTGCAGCAGGCGGCGCATCGCAGCGGCTGGGAAATCGATCCGGAACTGGACCTGGAAATCAACCTTGGGCTGGATGACGAAATCCCGCCGTTCAAGCTGCTGCAGGCAAGACGCCTGGTGGAGCCGGAGACGGCGGCGCTGGCGGCGGTAAATGCCAGCGATGAGCAGTTGCGCAATATCGCCGAAGCGTATGCGCGCAATGTCGAAGATAACCGCAGCGGCTCGCACACCCATCCGGGCGACCGCCTGTTCCATATCCGCATCGCCGAGGCCAGCGGCAACCCGGCTTACCTGTTGCTGGTCAGCCACCTGCTGGGACGCAAGTACGGCATGATGTTCCAGCGCCTGCAGACGCTGTACAGCTCGAAAGACATGCCGAACCGTTCGGAGCATGAGCACCAGCTGATCATGGAAGCGCTGCAGGCGCGCGATGCGGTGGCGGCGCGGCGCGCGATGCGTGCGCACATGGATTCCGTGGTGCGGATCTTTTCCCGTTCGGTGCCGGAATCCAGGCACTGAAACTCAGATATCGACCGGATCCACTTCCAGCGACCATTTGGCGCGAGTCTTTATCTGCCGCAGCTGAGCCATCCAGTCAGTCAGGAAAGCCTGCAGCCCGGGGCGCGAGGGACATTCAATCAATAACTGCGCGCGGTCGACATTGGCGACCCGGGTCATGGTCATCGGGATCGGGTCGTGCATGGTGATGCCGTCGTGCTCGATACAGTTGGCGGCCTGCTGTAAAAATTCAATCGCGGTTTCCAGCTCCTTCGCCTCCGCCCTCAGCAAGGCCTGATAGATGTAGGGCGGCAGGCAGGCTTGCGCACGCTCCTCCAGCAGCGAAGTGGCAAAGCGGTCGTAGTCGTGGGCGATGACTGCCGCATACAGGGGATGCTGCGGATAACGCGTCTGGATCAGCACTTCGCTGGCGCTGCCGCCCTCTTTCTGCGCCGCGCGGCCGGCGCGCCCCGCCACCTGCATCAGTTGCGCAAACAGCCGCTCGCTGGCGCGGTAGTCGTGGGAAAACAGCGCCGTATCGGGATTCAGGATGCCGACCAGGGTCAGGTTCTTGAAATCATGGCCCTTGGCGACCATCTGGGTGCCGATCAGAATATCCACTTCGCCCCGGTGCACGCTGTCGAAAGCCGCTTGCGCACTGCCCTTGCGGCGGGTCGAGTCGGCATCGATGCGCAGCACCCGCGCCTCCGGGAACATCGCTTGCAATCCCTCTTCCAGCCGCTGCGTGCCGCGCCCCAGCGGCTGCAGGTCGACGTTGCCGCAGGTCGGGCAGGATTTCGGGATCCTCAGCTCCAGGCTGCAGTGGTGGCAGCGCAGCCGATGTTCGGGTTTGTGCAACACCATGAAGGAAGTACAGCGGGTGCAGTTGCTGACCCAGCCGCAGGCGTCGCAGGCAATCACCGGTGCGTAACCGCGCCGGTTCAGGAACAGCAAAGACTGTTCGCCCCGCTCCAGTCTTTGCTTGAGCGCGCTGACCAGGGTCGAGGTAAGTCCCTCGCTGGGCTTGTCGCGCTCCATGTCGATCCGGCGCACCAGCGGCAACACGGCGTCCTTGACCGCGCGCTCGCGCAGTTCGAGTTTCCTGTAGCGGCCGGACTGGGTGTGATGCCAGGTTTCCAGCGACGGCGTGGCGGAGCCCAGCACGATTGGAATCCCCAGCTGGTGGGCGCGCCACACGGCCAGGTCACGCGCCGAGTAACGCAAGCCTTCCTGCTGCTTGTAGGATGGGTCGTGCTCTTCGTCGATGACAATCAGCTTCAGGTGCGGCAGCGAAGCCAGCACCGCCAGCCGGGTGCCGAGAATGATGCGCGCCTGCCCCAGGTGCGCCGCCAGCCAGTGGCGCATGCGCTCGCCTTCCGCCAGGCCGCTGTGCAAGGTCGCCACCATCACGCCGGGGAAGCGGGCGCGGATGTTTCCTTCCAGCTGCGGCGTCAGGTTGATTTCCGGCACCAGGATCAGGATCTGCGACGGGTTTTCATCGCCGTTTTCGCTATGCGCCAGTATCTGCGCCGCGGCTTGCAGATAAACCTCGGTCTTGCCGCTGCCGGTGACGCCGTACAACAGCGTCGGCGCAAACCCCGTGGCGCCGGCAATGGCGTCGGCCGCCTGCTGCTGCGCCGGGTTCAGCTGCGCGACGTCGATCGGGGTCGCATCGTGTGCGGCGCCGTCTTGCCGCAATTTCTTCAAACCGCGGTCCAGCGCCACGGTGGTCAGCGCGCGCAGGTTTTTCGGCAGGCCGGGCAACGCCACTTCGCCCAGCGGCCGCTGGTAATAATCGGCGGCAAAACGACACAAGGCCAGCCATTGCGCCGATAGCGGCGGCAACTGGTGGCGCACCGCTTGCACATTTTTCAATTTTTCGGCGGGAACGTCGCTCTCGGTGCTGGTGCCGACAATCATGCCGACCACTTCGCGGCGGCCGAAAGAAAGCTGGACCAGCTGGCCGATTTGCGGCACGGCCTCGCTTTCGTCGCTGGCCTGCCAGCGATAATCGAAGCTGCTATCCAGGGGAGTATCGAGGACGATTTGGAGAATGCTTTGTTTCACGAACTTAATGTAATTCCCGAGGAAATAAGCTAACTATCGGTTTCATAAGTGCTTTTGAAAATATCCACAAGATCTGTGGATAACTTTGTGGACAAGGTTGCGTAAACAACGTGGAAGCGCCTGTTTACGGCATATCCAGGCTCTTGCCCAAACTAGTATCAATAAAAATACTATTTACAATCAAAGACTTAAGTTGAACATTCTGGACAGGCAAAAAAATTTCCGCTTTTAAAAAATCGCCTTGCGGAAACAAAATTATGTGCATAACTAAATTCGCAATGCCCCAAAACAAAGCAGAAAAAGGTAACAACAAGGAAGCTTCAAGGTAACAATCAGGTCCACATTCAAATGCATGGCCGTGCACCACCATGTCACTTTTTTCAGCCGTTCCGTCAGTTTCGCACCGGAAAAATTAGCCCGATGTCAATTCATCGAAATCGAGGGTAAACCCTAATTTCTAAGATTCCACTTAATGTAAAACATGAGGAAATGCCCTAAGCATCGGTTTCATAAGCGCTTTTCAAATTATCCACAATGTCTGTGGATAACTTTGTGGACAACCTGCTCTTGACAGGCTGCAGCCTCATATTTGATGCGGGTTTCAATAAATTGCCTAAACTAAAAGCAGAAAATAAACCCTTTTAAATCAATCGCTTACAAAACAGACTCAAGCAGAAAATAAAAAATATAGATATAAATAATTTCCGTGGTGCAGCAGATTTATTTTGTGCATAACTAGCGCGTACCAATCTCCGGATTGCAGACGAATGTGTTATGCGTGACAGCGTGTAACAGCATCCATCAGCAAGTAGCAGCCACGGGTTCCTACCGGCAAGCTTCTATCCGCGCAATTTACGGCTGATTTCGTGCACCGCTTCAACCATGACGGCGACCGATTCCGGCGGCGTGAATTGCGAAATGCCGTGGCCCAGGTTGAATACGTGGCCGCTGCCGGCTTGCGGCGCGCCATAGGCGTTCAGCAGGCGCGCGACTTCGCTGCGGATCTGTTCCGGATTGGCAAACAGCACCGCCGGATCAAGATTGCCCTGCAAGGCGACACGCTGGCCGATGCGGGCCCGCGCCTCAGCCAGGTTGACGGTCCAGTCGAGGCCAACGGCATCGGCGCCGATGTCGGCAATCTGTTCCAGCCACAGGCCGCCGCCCTTGGTGAATACGATAGCCGGAATCGGCACCCCATCTTTTTCACGCTGCAGCTGGGACATCACCTGGCGCATGTAATCCAGCGAAAATTCCTGGTAGGCGCCGTCCGCCAATGCTCCGCCCCAGGAATCGAAAATCATCACGGCCTGGGCGCCGGCGTCGATCTGCGCATTCAGGTAAGCAGCCACCGCCGCCGCATTGGTGCTGAGCACGTGGTGCATCAGGTCCGGGCGGTTGTACAACATGGTCTTGACGGTATGGAACTCGCGCGAACCTTCGCCCTCGACCATGTAACAAGCCAGGGTCCACGGGCTGCCGGCGAAACCGATCAGCGGCACCCGGCCGTTGAGTTCGGTGCGGATCTGGGTGACCGCCTTGAAAACGTAATCGAGCTTGCCCAGGTCCGGGGTTTGCAGCGCCATCACGTCTTTTTCATCGCGCAGCGGATGCCGGAACTTGGGGCCTTCGCCGTCGGCGAAATACAGGCCCAGGCCCATCGCGTCCGGCACCGTGAGGATGTCGGAAAACAGGATCGCGGCGTCCAGCGGAAAACGCTCCAGCGGCTGCAGCGTGACTTCGGTAGCGTAATCGGGATTGGTCGCCAGCCCCATGAAGGAGCCGGCGCGGCTGCGGGTTTTACGGTACTCCGGCAGGTAGCGGCCGGCCTGGCGCATCAGCCACAGCGGCGTGTACTCGGTTGGCTGGCGCAGCAGCGCGCGCAGGAAGGTATCGTTCTTGAGCGGAGCGAATTGTGACATAAGAGGCAATCTGAATACGTGTAATAACGCCCCATTATCTCATTCAAACCGGCGGCCGCGACATCGGTTCCTTGTATGCCAGGTATATGGCCGCGATTACCCTGCCTCGCGGTGCTCCGCCACCAGGTCATCCAGAAACGCCTGCAGCACTTCGCCGCGGCTGGACTGGCGGCGCGCCACCATATGCAGGGTGACCTCGTAGGACAGCAGCGCCGGGTTGAGCGCCGCCAGCAATCCCTGCTGCACCAGAGGTGCGGCAAAGTGCTGCGGCAGGAAGCCGAGATGCTGCCCCGACAAAATCAGGACTGCGACCGCCTCCATGTTGTCGGCCAGCGCCGTCACCCGCGTCGGCGAAAATACGCCGCCCGGGCCATCGGCCTCCGGCAGCGGATAACTGCGCCAGACCCAGTCGTGCTGCGCCAATGCAGCTGTCGTCAGTTTTCCGGCCTGCCGGAACAATGGATGCGTGGCGGCGCAATAAGCCACCTGGTGTTCCGTGTACAGAGGCAGGTATTCCAGGTTCGGCAAACAGTGCCAGAAATAGCCGATGCCAAGGTCGAGGCGGCCGTTGATCACCTCTTCCTCCAGCTGGCCCGGCGCCAGCACCGCCAGCGACAGCGTCACCGCCTCGTCGCGCGCACGGAACCGGGCGATGGCCTGGCCCAGGCGCGCGTTGGCGCTCATGGCGGCATGGCCGATCAGGCCCAGGTGCAATTGTCCGGACAGCTTGCGGCCGATCTGCCGCGCGTCCAGGCAAAAATGGTCGATGTTTTCCAGCAGCTGGCGGCTGGATTGGGCAAATTGCTCGCCGCGCGGCGTCAGGCGAAATCCGGCGCGGCCCCGCTCGCACAGGCGAAAGCCAAGCCGCGTCTCCAGTGTCGCCAGCTGGGTGCTGATGGTGGACTGGCTGACGTTGAGCGCCGTTTGCGCAGCGGAAATGCCGCCAGCGTCCAGCACCGACAGGAATATACGGATCAGGCGCAGGTCAAGGTCTGATAACTGGTTGAGCATGCCAGGTCGGGAATTAGGGAATCAGGTCGATCATACATCTATCTGAATCAATGTAAATATTCGATTACACAGATTTTTACTAATGTTATTTACCGCTAGAGTAGCTGCTACTCATTAACTACCCCACCCCATTCATCCCTTCCCGGAGACGATCATGTCGGAAACCCCACTTTACCAACCGCTGGGCGGCAACGACATGCCGCGTTTCGGCGGCATCGCCACCATGATGCGTTTGCCGCATGTCGCCAGCAGCGCGGAACTGGACGCCTGTTTTGTCGGCGTACCGTTCGATCTCGGCACCTCGAACCGCTCCGGCACCCGTTTCGGCCCGCGCCAGATCCGTACCGAATCGGTGCTGCTGCGGCCTTACAACATGGCGACCCGTGCCGCGCCCTTCGATGCGCTGCGCATTGCCGACCTCGGCGATGTCGCCATCAATCCCTACAACCTGCTGGATTCGATCAAGCTGATCGAGACTGCCTACGACGGCATCGTCGCTTCCGGCTGCCGCCCGATTTCGCTGGGCGGCGACCATACCATCGCGCTGCCCATCCTGCGCGCGCTGCATCGCAAATACGGCAAGATCGGCCTGATCCATGTCGACGCCCATGCCGACGTCAACGACACCATGTTCGGCGAAAAGATCGCGCACGGCACGCCGTTCCGCCGCGCGGTGGAAGAAGGCTTGCTGGATTGCCAGCGCGTGGTGCAGATCGGCTTGCGCGGGACCGGTTATACCGCGGAAGATTTCGACTGGTGCCGCGACCAGGGTTTCAAGGTGGTGCAAGTAGAAGAGTGCTGGAACAAATCGCTGGCGCCGCTGATGGAAGAAGTGCGGGCGCGCCTGGCCGGCGGCCCGGTCTACCTGAGCTTCGACATCGACGGCATCGATCCGGCCTATGCGCCCGGCACCGGCACCCCGGAAATCGCCGGCCTGACCGTGCCGCAGGCGCTGGAAATCATCCGCGGCGCCTGGGGCCTGGACATCGTCGGCGCCGACCTGGTCGAAGTGTCGCCGCCTTACGACCCGGTCGGCACCACTGCCCTGCTGGGCGCCAACCTGGCGTATGAAATGCTGTGCGTGCTGCCGGGCGTGCCGCGCCGCTAGACTTATTCATCGTCGCGCCACGGGATGGTCCATTCCTCACCGCGCACCGTCGTGATGTATTCCGGCCAGCGGTACTGGTGCGGCACCTTGAAATCTTTCGGCAGCAGCGGCGCCTGCCAGTCGCTGCCGCCGATGCCGCCGCCGGTGCGTTGCCTGAATTCATCGCCGGCGGCCTGCAACAGCGCCGGCTCGGCAAACAGGTCGATCAAGGTGGCGGCGATGGTCTTGGCAGCGGACTGGATCATCGGATCGATGGTGGCCGGAATCCCGCCCAGCGCATTCGCCACCCAGTCCGGATATACAAAACCCCGCGGCGCGCTCAGCATCGGCCGCGCCACGTACAGGCGCACGGTCGGGCAATGCCAGGTGTAGTCGGTGTAATCGTCCGAGGTCAGGTATTTCTGCCAGGCCGGCATTTGCTTGCGCAGCTCGCGCTCGCAATCTTCCGGGTCGATCAGTTCCTCGGTGACCGCCAGGAACGGTTTTTCCATCGGCTCGTGGCCGAGATTGCGCTGGATTTCCTGGGCGATGCGGATCGCCTCCCCGTTCCATCTGGGCGGTCCGGCCAGCACCATGTTGTCGTAGGTGGCGCGCGCCATCACGTGATTCGGCAAACCGCCGCGCGATTTGCTGACCCAGGTTTTCTTCCACTCGCAAAACGTCGCCTTGGCCGCGGCTTCGGCATTGTTGTCCATCACCTGGCTGATGATCTCGGCCTGTTCGACGGAGTCGGTGCGCAGCATGAAATTGATCTGCGATACATGCGGCGTCAGGTTGTCGGCAGTGGCCTGGCCGGCGCACAGGATCGCTTCGTTGAAACTCCACAGGCCGGCGGCCGGCAGCATCGAGCGGCGCAAACTCTCATTGAGGTTATAGAACAGCACCAGCGCATCGCTGGCGCCGGGAGCGCGCGCGGCCAGGTGGTTTTGCGGGATCGGGCTGAACTTGTCGGCGGCGATCCAGTTTTCCGGCGCATCGCAGGTGAAAGTGTAGATGTAGTTGTAGCCGACGCCGCAATGGGCGTCCCAGACCGTGGTGTTGCACAGTGGCAGCATATAGGTCGGATGGAAACTCACCGCCGCGTCGAGCGTATCGTAATAGCCCTTGGCGGCGTGGATCGGTTTCGAGGCGCGCAGTTTTTCGGCCGGCTCGCCGAACACCTTGAGCGTGCCGCGGATGCCGAATTTCAGCATGGCGTTTTGCGCCGCCAGCGCGCCGCCGAGCGCGCTGATGCCCAGCGCCGAATGCGGATCGGTATGGCCTGGCGCATATTTGGACAAGCCGGCGCGCGGTTCTTTCCTGGTCGAGGCCGCCTGGCAGTTGCCGGGCACCGCATCGTATTCGGCATAAGTGGCGATGGTGGGGCCGTCGCCGTTCGTGAACGTGGCAACAAAAGCGGTCGGCATGCCGCCGCTGCCGGTTTCGACCTCGAACCCGTATTCGCGCAGTTTGGCGACATACCAGGCACAGGACTTGTATTCGCGGAAAGCCGGTTCGGCATAGTGCCAGATGGTCTGGTGCCAGTCGGACAGCTGGCGGGCGTGGTCGCCTACCCAATCCAGCGCACTTTGTTTTGCTTCGGTAGTCATGGTCGTCTCCGGGATAGTAGCTACGGTAGCTGCCGATGCATACTAATCACGATGCGCGCCATGCCATAATTAACGGTCATCTGTTTTGTCGATAACGCCCTGCTTCATGGCTGCTCTATGACCCTGGAAAACCTGCTGGTATTCGCCACCATCGCCGACTGCGGCAGCTTGTCGGCGGCGGCGCGCCGCCTGGGCAAGGCGCAATCGACGGTCAGCACCGCGCTGTCCAACCTGGAAGTGGACATGGGCACGCGCTTGTTCGAGCGCGACCTGCACCACCTGGCCCTGACCGCCGACGGCGCCGTGCTGCTGGGTTTTGCCCGCTCGACGCTGACCGCGGCCGGCAACCTGGAACGCAAGGCGCACAGCCTGAGCGCCGGCCACGGCCATCGCTTGCGGCTGGGCATCGACCAGGCCTTGCCGCTGGCCCGCAGCCATGCCTTGTGCGCCGAACTGGAGCGGCGCTTCCCGCAACTGCAGCTGGAACTGTTCCGCCCCACCAGTATCGACGCCACCGACCTGATGCGGCGCGGTCTGCTCGATATCGCGATTGCGGTCACGGTCGATCCCATGCCCAGCGACTTCAACGCCTGTTCGCTGGGCCAGCTGCAATTCGTGCCGGTCGCCGCCGCAGATCACGCATTGAGCCGCCTGCCGCTGGTGCATAACAGCGACCTGGCGCAGCACCGGCAATTGCTGGCGTCCAGCCGCGACGGCGGCGATGCTTCCATCTTCGGCCGCTACAGCGAAATCATGTGGCGCATCGAAAGCCCGGAATTGCTGCTGGATCTGCTCAGGCGCGGCATGGGCTGGGCTTTCCTGCCGCAGCATGCGATGCAGGAAAGCAGCCTGCGCGACGGCCTGAAAATCCTGGCCCATGAATACCAGGAACCGGCTTTCCTGAAAAGCGTCGACCTGATCTGGAGCAAACAGGAACAGCAGAGCGAGGCAGCGCGCTGGCTCAGCGGCGATCTCGGATGGGCTCGTTCCGTAGTGCCATCCTGATCAATTTAACTGATTGAAGTAAGTGCACGCACTCTGATACAGCTAGCTGCTACCTGTATCTCTGCTTGAATTCGCGTGGGCTGACGCCCTTGGCGGCACGGAACTGGCGGTTGAAATGGGCCAGGTTGCGGTAACCCGCTTCCTCGGCAATCACGCCTATCGCCTTGTCGGTCTGGATCAGTTGCTGGCAGGCGCTGCCGATGCGCAACTGGGCCAGGTAAGCGGTCACGGTCAACTGCGTGTGGCGCTTGAAAAAGCGATGGAAAGCCCCTACCGACAGCGCCGCGCGCTCGGCCAGCAGCTCGACCGGCAGCGCCGTCTGGAAATGCGCATGCATATAATCCAGCACCCGCCCCATGCGCTGGCGCTGGGTATCCACCGCAATCGAAGCGGAAGCCACCGAGGCCAGCGGCTGCGCTTGTTCATCTTGCGCCAGCAGCAACAGCAGCTCCAGCAATAGCGGCAGGCGCTGCGCCGGCCCCAGTTTCTCCATGCGCAGCATCAGCGGCCTGACGCGAGCCGCAGCCTCGGCCGAGAATTGCAATCCCCTGTCGGCTCGTTTGCCCAGTTGCAGCAGGCCGCCCAGTTCCGGCAAACTGGTTTGCAGCTGCACCAGCCAGTCGCGCGAAAACCAGGCCACTATCGCCAGCATCTGCTGCCCGGGCGCTATCCGTTCGCTGGCCGACCAGGTATGCGGCAAGTTCGGCCCCAGCAGTACCAGGTCGCCATCGGTGAAATCGGCCAGGTGGTCGCCCACATAGCGCTGGCCGCGTGCATTCAGGGTCAGGGTCAGCTCGAACTCCGGATGGTAATGCCAGAGAAACGGCAGCTCCGGCAATTGGCGCCACAGCAGCTGCCAGGAATGACCGGGAGACAGGGTGAGGTGCTCGTATTGCGGTCGCATTCTGACCTTCCGGTGGATGAGTACATCAGAATAGTATCAACAAGCGGCAGTTGCGGCGAAATCGGCCAGCGCCCGGCAGCAGAGAATCGAGCTGCAAGCAAACCAGGCCCAGCCGACAACCAGCCAACAACGCCAATCCGGAGACCTTCATGAACCAGCTTTACGCCGCCGCCAAACAAGCCCTCGGCAATCCATCCGTGCTATACCCCGTCCAGGAGCAGCTGCGCGACATACGCAAAACCCTGCCGCTGCGGGTATTGTCGGCCGCCGATTTCCAGCACTGGCAAACCTACGGCTACGTCATCGTCAGGCAGGCGGTCAGCGCCGAGCAGGTGCGGCGCACGGTCGACTTCCTGTGGGAATTCCAGGAGCTGGACCGCAATGCGCCGGAAACCTGGAACCGGGCCCAGCTGCGCGACCATGAAATGAAGGAGCTGAACGGTTCCGGCATGGTCGAGGCCTATCATCACCAGACCTTCTGGGACAACCGCCAGACGCCGCGCATCGTCGACGCCTTCGTCGACATCTGGGACCGCGAAGACCTGTGGGTAACCATAGACCGCGCCAACCTGAATACGCCGAATCAGGGCGCGCGGCGTTTCGGCGGTTTCATCCACTGGGACGCCGATACCTCGCTGGAACCGCTGCCGGTGAATGTGCAAGGCGTGCTGGCCTTATCGGACACGACACCGGAAGGCGGCGGTTTCCAATGTATTCCCGAACTGTTCGAACATTTTGCCGAGTGGCGCAAGAGCGCGCCCAAGGACCGCAACCCGTGGCGCCCGGATGTGGAATCTCTGCCGTGGCAAGTGCAGTTCGTGCCCATGCAGGCGGGCGACCTGCTGATTTTCAACAGCCTGCTGGCGCACGGCATCCGCCCCAACACCTCGGCCGACCAGGTACGGCTGGCGCAGTACATCGCATTCACGCCGGCGCGCGAAGATGAAGCGGAATTGCGGGATTGGCGCTTGACAAGCTGGGAGCAGCGGACGCCGCCGGAGAGTTACGCCTTTCCCGGCGATCCGCGTGAATGGGAAAAGACCCGCTATCCCTTGGCGCAGCTGAGCGAGCTGGGCGAAAAAATCCTGGGCAAGAAAGCCTGGTAAACCCGGCGCTTATTCGCTAGGGGTCAGCGCCAGGCTGTTGTTGCGTTCGATCGACGCCGACCACAAGGTCAGACCCAGCGCCGCCACCACTACCACCACGCCGACGTAAGGCAAGGTGGTGAGCTGGAAGCCGGCGCTGATCGCCATGCCGCCGAACCAGGCGCCGCTCGCATTGCCGAGGTTGAAAGCGCCCTGGTTCAGGGTCGAGGCCAGGTTAGGCGCAGCGCTGGCGCGTTCCACCACCAATACCTGCAGCGGCGGCACAATCGCAAACGCCAGCACGCCCCAGATGAAGATCGTGATCACGGCCGGCAACGGTGTACGCATGGTCAGGGTGAATACCGTCAGGACGATCGCCAGCGCCACCAGGAAACCGATCAACGACGGCATCAGACGCCAGTCGGCCAGCTTGCCGCCGAGCGCGCTGCCTACCGTCAGGCCGAGGCCGAACACCAGCAGCACCAGTGTCACGGCATGCGGCGTCAATCCGGTGACGTCTTCCAGGATCGGCGTGATGTAGGTGAATACCGAAAACAGGCTGGCCGAAGCCAGCGCGCTGATCGCCAGCACCATCAATACCTGCTTGTCCTTGAGCACGGCGAATTCCTGCAGCAGGCTGGTCTTTTGCATCTCGATTTTCTTCGGCAGCCAGAGCGCCAATGCAATCGCCGCCAGCACCCCGATCACGGTCACCGCCCAGAACGTCGAGCGCCAGCCTAGCTGCTGGCCAAGGGCGGTGCCGAATGGCACGCCCAGCACATTGGCCAGGGTCAGGCCGGCAAACATCAGGGCGATCGCTTGCGCGCGCCGGTTGGGCGCCACCAGCCCGGCCGCCACCACCGAGCCGATGCCGAAAAACGCGCCGTGGCAGAACGCCGTCACCACCCGCGCCAGCATCAGCACCGCATAATTCGGCGACAAGGCGCACAGCACATTGCCAATGATGAACAAGCCGATCAGGCTCAGCAGCGCCGCCCGGCGCGGCATGTTGGCGGTGGCGATGGCGACGATCGGCGCCCCTATCGTCACGCCCAGCGCATAACCGGTCACCAGCATGCCCGCCGCCGGGATGGTTACCCCCAGGTCGCGCGCGACGTCGGGCAGCAGGCCCATGATGACGAACTCCGTCGTACCGATGCCGAAAGCGGCAACAGCAAGGGCAAATAGGGGCAAAGACAGCATGATGATCGTCCGGAAATGGAACCGCCGAACAGCAGGAAAGCGCGGCGGTCTGAGGCGCGCACCGGGGCCATGGTGCGAAGCAACATTATATCAACGGCGGTTTGTTTGTGTTAGCGCTACCAGATTTCTGCGTTGAAATCTGGCAGCAAGAACGGAAAGTGTTGGATTTTTGCGATAAGAAGCAGCGCTGCAATCACCCTCCAACGGTCCGCCGGAGCCTTATGGCATCGCAAAAGTCGCAATCTCGACGCGGCGGTTAGGCAGCAGACAGCGGATCAGTTCCTCTTGCTGCAGGCCGTCGCGGCATTGCGTCACCGGATCCTGCGCGCCCAGGCCGACGGCTTTGACACGCGCGGCCGGAATGCCGTAGCTCACCAGCACATCCTTTACCGTATTGGCGCGCCGGATCGACAGGTTCAGGTTGTAGCTGTCGCTGCCGAGACGGTCGGTATAGCCGCGCACTTCCACCCGCGCATAGCGGCTGGCTGCCAGGCGCTTGGCAAGGGCAGCGAGCCGCGCCCGTCCTGCCGGCAGCATCTGGCCCAGGCTGGACTGGTCGAAGCGGAACAAGGCATCGGCCGAAATCCTTTCTATTTTTGGCCGCTGCTGCACCGGTGCTGGCGGTGGCGGAGGTGGCGGAGGCGCAACCACCGCTACCGGCTGCACTGCCACCCAGTAGCCCTTGACCCACCTCGGCTCGTCACGATGGCGGCGTTCCCAATAACCGCGCTGCCAGGCATAGCCGGAACGCGCTGGCGGCGGCACGGCTTCGTAGCGCGGCGGCGGTGCCTCGAAGCGCTGCCAGCCATCGCGCTCGACAGCGACTTGCGGTGCGTCGCGGCGCCAGCCTGGGTCGGCCTGGACTTGCAGCTGATAGGGAGCCGGCTGATATGGGGCCGGCTGCGCCAGCACGTTGCTGGCCGCGCCAAGAATGCCTGTGGCGGCAGCCGGCAGAAACAGGATTTTCCGGATATAAGTTTGCATAATGTTGTCCTCGTAATAAGCAGCAATTGGGTGCTAGCTATTAAACGGGCAACGGCCGCCGCCGGACATGCGAGCGATGTAATTTCAGTAACTGGATGTTATTTTTTTAATAATTTCTGGCATCGCATCGTGCAAACCCTGCTGCCAGGATTCCTTGTCCCACAAAAAAAATAATGCCGCATATGCGGCGACATATGAACGCGGCCCTGTTGCTCCCACAGGGCCGCGCCTGCGGTTTCCCTTATTTGGCCGGGAAAACCGTTGGGTTGGCTGCGATGTAGGCGTTCAGGTTGTCGACGTTCAAACTGCCGAAGCCTGTTGCCGCGCTCCATCCCGATGCAGCAGCTTTCATTCCTGGATAGGTCGTGCTCCAGCCGTTGTAGTTGACCGCATCGCCATCCACGGTTGCACTGGTCACAGGGAAGACCAGATTCGCATTCGAGGGAATGGCCGCATACAGCGCCGAGCTAGGGAAACCCAGGTTATTGCCATGCGCCGATTCCAGGCGCGACCAGAAGCCGGCGAACATCGGCGCCGCCATGCTGGTGCCGCCAACCACGCCGGCTGCGGTGCCGCCGTTGTTCGAAGCAGTGATGTAGATATAGGTGCCGCTGGCCGACGCCGCATCAAACACGATGTCAGGCAGGCCACGCGTAGTATGGCCAGTGCCGACAATGCTCGAAGTCTGCCAGCTTGGCGCGGTTTCATATTTGCTGAAGCCGCCGCCAGTGGACCAGATACGCACGGCGCTACCGTCGCCGGTCGAGGCGGTGCCTTCATTCCACACAGCCTGGCCGTTGTAGGCGCCGGCCGAAGTAGTGAACAGCGCCGTGCCGCCTACCGCAACCACATAAGGCGAACTGGCAGGCTCGCTGACGTCATAGGTTTTTTTCTTGGTGGTGGTGTTGGCCACGCCAGGATTGCCTTGGGAATCGGTATCGCAGTTGTAAGGACCGGCGTCGCCGGAGGCAACCGAGAAGGTGATCCCTTGCGCCACGCCTTGTTCAAACACGGCATCGTCGGCCGCTTGCGAACCGGATGACTTGGCCGAAGCTTCACATTCGCCCAGCGAGACGTTGACCACGCTGGCGACATTGGCAGTCACGGCAGCGTTATAGGCAGCAGTCAGCGGTGCATCTTCCATCGAGCTGGCAGTGTAGAAAATCAGTTGCTTGACGCCGCCCGCAGCGCCGTAGATCACCTGGCTGTCCAGCGCCCATTCGACTTCGCCGGATTCGTCAGAGCTTTCGGTACCGACATAGACCACGGTAGGCGTCAGTTTCGGCAGGCTCGGATTATTGCTGAGGAAGGTCTGGAAATCGTTCAGGGTATACGTCATGTTGCCTTCGGAGATCGTGCCGACCACCGCGTTGGAAGCGGCAGGCGTGGTGACGGCGTTATAGATCCCCGGATACTGCACCGGCGTATGCGATGTTTCCGTACCGGCGGCAGCTTGCACGATGCTCTTCTGCGCGCCATGCACGCCGCTGTGCGTGACATGGTGGATCGCTGCATTCTGCAGGCCCAGCACCGAGCCGACGATAGTCGCCAGTTCCGGTGGAACCTGGGCTGCCGCTTCGTTGGCGTACACATTGCGGCCTTCATGCGTAAAGCGTTTCAAGGAAGTGTTGAAGGCTTGCTTGATGGTGGCGGCGGTACCGTCGGCGCTCACCAGCAGGCGGTTCGAGCTGACGCTGATATTCCTGAAGCCGGCTTTGCTCAAGTGCGCGCTGACGGCATCCACTTGCGCTTGCGTCGGCGAATACTGCTCGGCGAACTGGGCCGGCGTCAGGAACTTGTGATACACCGCGCTGCCTGGCGTATAGAGTTCTTTGACGAAGTTGTCCAGCTGCGCCTTGTTGCGCAACTGCAGGCTGACGGTGACGCTCTTCTCTTCGCCCTGCGCCATGTCGGTAGCAACCTGGTCCGCGGTAACCGCAACGCCGGCGCTGTCATGAGTCTGAACCCGCGGCAGGAACGCCTCGGTCTTGGTCGATACCCAGGTTGAAGTATCGGTGGCCGCTTGCGCCGCCATGCCGATACACGCCAGGGAGAGTGCCAGAGCCAGTGCTGAGACGCGCGGGACTGCGGAGTCCCCTGCTTTTGCTGCTGATGCCTTCGATTTCATCTTCTTATTCCTCTTAAAGTAAGCAACATGGAAACAACGTGGAAACAGCTTGCAAAACAACTTGTGAAACGCTTGGGCGCACCTTGCCAGCCAGCGCGCAGCAATGCATCGCGCTGGAGCCTCCCTGCAACTCGCAACCATGGATCGGCACAAACGACAGACGTGCGAAACCATCGGCTTGTAAAAAGCAGCCTTGCTCAGTTATGCCTAGCGTCAGATGTGCGTCGTTTTTGCGACGCGGAGTTAACGAACTGCGAGTTCGTTACTGGGACGGCCGCTGCGTGATCATTGGCGATCGCGCAAGCTGTACCGGAATTCGGGAGAAGAGTGGGTGGAAAGAATCCAAAACATGTTCGGATTGCGACTGTAGAAACACTGTCAGTTCTAAAGACTTAACGCCGGTCATCGCTATTCCCTTTTAAGGACCATCGGTACGACAGCATTACGCTTGTGGAGTAAGTGTCGCTACAAAAATCTGTCTCTGCCACCTGTCTGTTGATGCACGTTACAGCCCCAGCATAAGTCTTAAATTTCCACGCTGCAATATTTACTTACCCGTTTTTACAATTTGTTTCATCTTAAAAAATATGGAAAATTCGGATCCTGTACAGGATACAAAAAGACATATTTAAATACAGGAATATACATGGGATGGTTGGCTGGAAAACCGCAAAAATACTGGCTCGCGGCAGTTTCCGGATTGCTGCATCATGGCGCATTTCCAAGTTGGGAAATACCATGCTGACTTGATGGTGCAGAACGACATTTACATCTTCCGATGTATCGGACACCTGGCATTCAAACTATATAAACGATTTATACGGACAGATTATTTTCGCCGGAAAGACGCTGCCTGAGCAGGCGCGCAATCGATCTGCGGCGACCACGCCGGAGCGTAATCGCCGTCGACTAATGCACACATTCAGTCCTTGTCAGATCCCGCCCATGCACAGATATTTGATCACCTGGTAATCCTCGATGCCGTACTTCGATCCCTCGCGCCCCAGGCCGGATTGCTTGACGCCTCCGAATGGTGCGACTTCATTGGAAATCAGGCCGGTGTTGATGCCGACCATGCCGCTTTCCAGGCCTTCGGCAATGCGCCAGATGCGGCCGATATCGCGTGAGTAGAAATAGCTGGCGAGGCCAAATTCGGTATCGTTGGCCAGCGCCAGCACTTCGTCGTCGGTCTTGAAGCGGAACAGGGGCGCCATCGGGCCGAAGGTTTCTTCGCGCGCCACCATCATGTCGGAGGTGACGTCGGCCAGCACGGTCGGCTCGAAGAAGCTCTGGCCGAGCGCATGGCGCTTGCCGCCGGCCAGGACGCGCGCGCCTTTCGATACCGCATCGGCGATATGCTGCTCGACCTTGGCGACTGCCTTCTGATCGATCAGCGGACCTTGCGTGACACCTTCCTGCTGGCCATCGCCGACCTTCAGCTTGGCTACCGCGGCCACCAGTTTTTCGGCGAAGGCATCGTAGATGCCGTCTTGCACATACAGGCGGTTGGCGCAGACGCAGGTCTGGCCGGCGTTGCGGTATTTGGAAGCCATGGCGCCTTCCACCGCTGCATCCAGGTCGGCGTCGTCGAACACGATGAACGGCGCGTTGCCGCCCAGTTCCAGCGACAGTTTCTTGATGGTGGCGGCGCACTGTTCCATCAGCAAACGGCCGACGCCGGTCGAGCCGGTAAACGTCAGCTTGCGCACCACGGGGTTGCTGGTCATTTCCGCGCCGATTTCACGCGCGGAGCCGGTCACCACGCTGAACACGCCGGCGGGAATGCCGGCGCGCTCGGCCAGCACCGCCAGCGCCAGCGCCGAGAACGGCGTCGATTCGGCCGGCTTGAGCACCATGGTGCAGCCAGCCGCCAGCGCCGGGCCGGCCTTGCGGGTGATCATCGCAGCCGGGAAATTCCACGGCGTGATCGCGGCGCAAACGCCGATCGGTTCTTTCACCACCACGATCCGCGAGCCCGGCGACGGCGAAGGAATGGTATCGCCGCCGGCGCGCTTGCCCTCTTCCCCAAACCATTCGATGAACGACGCGGCGTAGGCGATTTCTCCCTTGGCCTCGGCCAGCGGCTTGCCTTGTTCGACGGTCATGATCAGCGCCAGGTCGTCCAGGTTGGCCAGCATCAGGTCGTTCCATTTGCGCAGGACGATGCTGCGTTCCTTGGCGGTCTTGCGCCGCCACTGGCGCCAGGCTTCATCGGCGGCGGCGATCGCGCGTCTGGTTTCGGCGGCGCCCATCAGCGGCACGCTGCCTATGGTTTCGCCGGTAGCCGGATTGGTCACGGGATGGGTAGCGCCGCTGTCGGCGCTGCACCACTCGCCGTTGACATAGGCTTGCTGACGGAATAATGAAGGATCTTTTAATTGCATCATGGGGTGACTCCTATGAACATTGAAGACACGCATGCCAGGCTGCGATATGCGTGCTGAAAAGCAGTGCCCTGCAAGAAGCTAGAATTTGGCGAGCGCCTTGTTGCGTCCGCGTATCCATTCCAGCACCAGCAGCAGGCAGGTGGAAAACACGATCAGGATGGTGGCCAGCGCGGCGATGGTCGGGCTGATGTTTTCCTTGATGCCGGTGAACATCTGGCGCGGCAAGGTGGCTTGGCCGGGGCCGGCTACAAACAAGGTTACCACTACATCGTCGAACGAGGTGGCGAAGGCGAATAGGGCGCCGGAAATCAGGCCCGGTGCAATCACCGGTAGGGTAATCCGGAAAAAAGTAGAGAGCGGATTGGCGCCCAGGCTGAGGCTGGCGCGCACCAGGTTCTGGTTGAAGCCTTGCAGCGTCGCCAGCACCGTGGTCACCACGAACGGCGCGCCGAGCGCGGCATGCGCCAGGATCAGGCCAGTGTAGCTGTCGGACAGGCCGATCTGTGCGAAGAACAGATAAACGCCGACGCCGACCACCACCACCGGCACCACCATCGGCGAAATCAGCACCGCCATCAGCAAACCCTTGCCGCGGAAGTCCGCCTTGTTCAAGCCGACCGCCGCCAGCGTGCCGAGTATGGTCGCCAGCACGGTAGCTAATGGCGCGACGATGAAACTGTTCTTGGCGGCGCTGACCCACTCGTCCGACTGCACCAGGTTCTGATACCAGCGCATGGAAAAGCCGTGGATCGGATACACCAGGAAAGTGCTGTCGCTGAACGACAGCGGAATGATCACCAGGATCGGCAACAGCAGGAACAGCAGCACCAGCAGGTTGAAGCCACGCGAAAAAAAGAACCAGACGCGTTCGGTCAGTGAAACATAAGGGGGAAATTGCGGAAGCAGTTTCATTTTCTTATCCCATCGCCACGTCGTTTTTGGTGAAGCGGCGGTACACGCCGTACAGCACCAGCGTCGCGGCAAACAGCAGGGCGCCCAGCGCGCAAGCCATGCCCCAGTTGATCGTGACATTGGTGAAATAGGCGATGTAATAACTCACCATCTGCTCATTCGGGCCGCCCAGCAGCGCCGGCGTAATGTAGTAGCCGACCGACAGGATGAACACCAGCAAGGCGCCGGCGCCGATGCCCGGATAGGTCTGCGGCACATACACGCGCCAGAACGCGGCGAACGGATGGCTGCCGAGCGATACCGCGGCCCGCATGTAGGTCGGCGGAATCGCCTTCATCACGCTGTACAGCGGCAGGATCATGAACGGCAGCAGGATGTGCGTCATCGCAATATAGACACCGATGCGGTTGAACAGCAGCTCCAGCGGCGCCTGCGTCAGGCCGCCGGCCATCAGCGCCTTGTTGACCAGCCCTTCCGACTGCAGCAGCACGATCCAGGCCGCCACCCGCACCAGGATCGAAGTCCAGAACGGGATCAGCACCAGGATCATGAACAGGTTGGCGCGCCGCTCCGACATGGTCGACAGCCAGTACGCCAGCGGATAACCGAGCGCCAGGCAAGCCAGGGTGGCGACCAGCCCCATCCAGAATGTGCGGCCGAAAATCTTCTGGTACACCGATGCGCTGGGATCGGCTTTTTCGATATGGCCGAACGCGTCCTGCTTCAGGTCCAGCGCCGCCAGCAGGTAGTACGGCGAATACGCCGCACCGTTCTTGGCAATCGCCTGCCAGTAAGGCAGCTGGGCCCATTGTTCATCGATATCGATCAGCGCCTGCTTGATTTGCGCAGGCGGCAGCGGCTTGCCGTCGGCATCCAGCAGTGGCAAGGCGCGCGCGGTTTTCATGATGATCGAACGGGCGCCGGAAATTTCCGAATTGAGGCGGCGCGCCAGCGAGCCGGCGGCGCTGTTTTCCTTGGCTTGCAGCAGGTCGCCGGCCAGTCCGGCATAAGCGGCATCCGGCGGCGCGCTCTTGCGGTCCCAGTTGCTCAATGCAGCTACGGTGTGCGGCAATGTCGTAGCGATTTCCGGGTTCTCCACTGCGCGCTTGAGCAGCATGGCGATAGGCACCAGGAAAGTCAGCAGCAGGAAAATCGCCAGCGGCGCAATCAGCGCCAGTGCGGCGGCGCGCTTGCGAAACTGGGCCTGGCGCAGTTCGCGCTTGAGCTGCGAATTCTGCGGTGATGCGGACGGCGCCGTGGCAGGACCGATGCCGGCAGATGCAATAGAAGTCATGGTGTTCCGCGTAAACCAGATAGTGAATTGCAAAGAACCGCCGCAAGCCAGATTCTAAAAGGCTTGCGGCCATGCCCGTCTTGTTACTTGGCGGCCCAGGCAGTGAAACGCTGCTCCAGCTCTTCGCCATGGTCGGTCCAGAACGACAGGCTCAGTTGCAACGCGTCTTTGGCGTTGCTCGGCGAAGTCGGCAAATTGGCCAGCACTTTCGGATCGAGCAGCTTGAGCGCCTGGTTGTTCACCGGACCGTAGGAGATATTGCTGGCGTAAGCCTTTTGCGAATCCGGCTTGCTGGCGAAGGCGATGAATTTCTCGGCGTCGGCCTTGTTCGGCGTGCCCTTTGGAATCACCCAGAAATCAAGCGTATAGATGCTGCCGATCCAGCTCACCTTCAGGTTCTTGCCTTCCCGTTGCGCGGCGTCGATGCGGCCGTTGAACGCGGTCGACATCACGACATCGCCAGCCACCAGGAATTGCGGCGGCTGCGCGCCGGCTTCCCACCACTGGATATTCGGCTTGAGTTCGTCCAGCTTCTTGAAGGCGCGGTCGACCCCGGCCTTGGTGCCGAGCAGTTTGTACACGTCTTTCGGCGCCACGCCGTCGGCCATCAGCGCAAATTCCAGCGTATATTCAGCGCCCTTCTTCATGGCGCGCTTGCCAGGGAATTTCTTGGTGTCCCAGAAATCGGCCCAGGTCTTCGGCGCGGTCTTGAGCTTGTCGGCATCGTAGGCCAGCACGGTCGACCAGACGAAAGCGCCGACGCCGCATTCATGGATGGCGGCAGGGCTGAAATCGGCCTTGTTGCCGATCTTGCTGAAGTCGATCTTTTCCAGCAGTCCTTCTTCGCAGGCGCGGCCGATATCGCCGGCATCGACTTCGACTACATCCCAGCTGACTTTCTTGGCTTCGACCATGGCTTTGACCTTGGCCAGCTCGCCGTTGAATTCGACCACCGTGATCTTGTCGCCGCTAGCCTTGGCATAAGGATCGATATAAGCCACCTTCTGCGCCGCGCCGTTGGCGCCGCCGAAATTGACCACCGTCAGGGCTGCCGCCTGCGCCATGCCTACTGCGGCCAGCGCCAATACAATGCTGGTAAAAACAGGTTTGAATATCGACTTCATCACGTCTCCTCGGGATTTAATAACAAGTGCGAACAAGTGCGGAAAATTTTCAGATGAAAATGCGCAGGTGCTTGGGATCTATGTCCAATGCAACCTCTGTGCCTTCGTATAACCCGGCCAATGCCGGGTCGTTCAGTGAAAGCTTGACGAAACAGT
Source organism: Collimonas fungivorans (assembly GCF_001584145.1). Lineage (NCBI taxonomy): Bacteria > Pseudomonadati > Pseudomonadota > Betaproteobacteria > Burkholderiales > Oxalobacteraceae > Collimonas > Collimonas fungivorans. The sequence continues at coordinate 5,518,590 of NZ_CP013232.1, forward strand.
CGTCCTGCTGCGGGATTGCGCAACGCACCCGTACGTGATCGCCGAAATAGATCAGGCTGCTGACGCTGACGCGCAAAGCCTGTTCCGGCGCGTCGGCCAGCGGCAGCAGGCGGATCCGTTCAGGCCTGATGCAGGCGACTACCTGCCTGCCGACCTCGGCCTGGTTGGCGTTGAGGCCGCTCAGCAGGCCGCCATGCGGCAAACGGACGGTGCCGTTGCCGCCATCGCTGGCTGCCAGTACGCCGTTAAAGCGGTTGTTGTCGCCGATGAAACCGGCGACAAACTGGTTCTCCGGATATTCGTAGAGACGGTCGACCACCGCCAGCTGCTGGATGATGCCCTGGTCGAAGACCGCGACACGATCCGACATGGTCAGCGCTTCGCTCTGGTCATGGGTAACGTAGACAAACGTCACGCCGAGCCGCTTGTGCAGGGCCTTCAGTTCGAGCTGCATGTGTTCGCGCAGCTGCTTGTCGAGCGCGCCCAGCGGCTCGTCCATCAGCACCAGCTTGGGATCGAATACCAGCGCCCGCGCCAGCGCGATGCGCTGCTGCTGGCCGCCGGACAGCTGGGCCGGATAACGGTCGCCGAACTTGCCCATCTGCACCATGTCCAGTGCCTTCGTGACCTTGTCGGTCCGTTCGCTGCCGCTGATGTTGCGCACCCGCAGCGGATAGGCGACGTTCTGCGCCACCGTCATGTGCGGGAACAGCGCGTAGTTCTGGAACACCATGCCGATGTTGCGTTTATGCGGCGGCACCTTGTTGAGCAGCTGGCCGTCCAGACGGATTTCGCCGCCGGTGGGGAACTCGAAGCCGGCCAGCATCATCAGGCAGGTGGTCTTGCCGGAACCGGAAGGCCCGAGCAAGGTCAGGAACTCGCCGCGCTGGATATCCAGGTTGAGGTTCTTGACCACCAGGTTCTCGCCGTCATAGGTTTTCTTGACGCCGGAAAACTGCACCAGGATATCCGGCGCGCCTGTCTTGTCGGCAACTTCCTTGGATACCAAAGGCAGGTGGGTGGCGATATTTTCTTGCTTCAACTCATTCTCCCGACAAGTTTCAAGCAGCGGCAACGGTGCGCATCGCGGCGCTCAGGATGGCTAGCGCCTCATCCATCAAGTTATCCTCTATCGTCAGCGGAAACAAGAAGCGGATCGCATTACTGTAGACCCCGCAGCTCAACAACAGCAAGCCGTTTTTGAGGGCCTCGGCCTGGACCTTCTTGGTGAACTCGGCATCCGGCTGGCGCGTGCCGGGCTGCAGGAACTCCACCGCCACCATCGCTCCCAGGCCACGGATGTCGGCGATCTGCGGGATCTCGGCGCGCAGGCCTTCCAGTACCTGTTTCAGCTTGGCGCCGAGCCGGTTGGCGCGCTCCACCAGTTGTTCTTCTTCGATCACATCCAGCACAGCCAGCGCAGAAGCGACTGCCAGCGGATTGCCGGCGTAGGTGCCGCCCAGGCCGCCGGGCGCCGCCGCATCCATGATCTCGGCGCGGCCGCACACAGCCGACAGCGGCATGCCGCCGGCCAGGCTCTTGGCCATCGTCATCAGGTCAGGGATCACGCCGGAATGTTCCACTGCGAACAACTTGCCGGTACGGGCGAAGCCGGTCTGCACCTCATCCACCACCAGCAGGATGCCGTGCTCGTCGCACAAGGCGCGCAGCGCCTGCATCAGGGCCGGCGGCGCGGCGTAGAAACCGCCCTCGCCTTGCACCGGTTCCAGGATGATGGCGGCCACGCGTTTCGGGTCGACGTCGGACTTGAACAGCATTTGCAAGGCAGCCAGCGAGTGTTCCACGCTGACGCCGTGCAGCTCGATCGGGAACGGCACGTGGTAGACCTCCGCCGGGAACGGCCCGAAACCGACCTTGTACGGCACCACTTTGCCGGTCAGCGCCATGCCCATCATGGTGCGGCCGTGGAAGGCGCCGCTGAATGCGATCACGGCGCTGCGGCCGGTGGCGGCGCGGGCGATCTTGACGGCGTTCTCTACCGCTTCGGCGCCGGTCGAGAAGAAGGTGGTTTTTTTGGCATGGTCGCCAGGCGTGATGGCGTTGATGCGTTCGGCCAGTTCGACATAACTGGCGTAGGGCACGATCTGGTAGGCGGTATGGGTGAATTTGCCGAGCTGTTCCTGGATCGCCGCCACCAGTTTCGGATGGCGATGGCCGGTGTTGAGGACGGCAATGCCGGCGGCAAAGTCGATGAAGCGGCGGTTTTCGACATCCCAGATTTCAGCGTTGAGCGCGTGCGAGGCGTAAAAATCGCACATGACGCCGACGCCGCGCGGGGTGGCGGCATTTTTCCGTTGATGCAGTGCGGCGTTGGTGTTTGCTGCAGAGGCAGCCGCAGCTGCATGGTATCCGTCGTTTTTCATCTTGGCTCCTGGCGCCTGTTGTCATTCAATATGCGTTTTTTGTACAAGCTTTGATGCATACTAAGGCCGAGCTGGATCTATAATATAGTGCCACTTTCAGTTTTCTAATGGAGCCACTTTGCGCATCGCCTCGCTCACCGATTTTTTGCTGATGCGCATAGAGCGCGGCGCCAAGGGCGCCGGGGTGCCGCTCAACCGGCAGATTTACCAGGCCATCCGCGAAGCCATCCTGTCGCAGCTGCTGCCGTCCGGCTGGCAACTGCCTTCCTCGCGCGACCTCGCGCGCGAACTGGCCATATCGCGCAATACCGTGACCTATGCCTATGAACAGCTGATCGCCGAGGGTTACCTGGAAACCCGCGCCGGCTCCGGCACCTTCATCGCCGACACCACGCCCGACCAGATTCCCGAAGTGCGCCTGAACACGCCGCCGCTGACCGACCCCAGCGGCCAGTCGGAACTGTCGGCCCACGGCGCGTTGCTGATCCGGCAAGCCGGCGTCAGCGATTTGCAATGGGGACCTTTCATGCCGGGCGTGCCGGACGTCACCCTGTTTCCCAACAAGATCTGGAGCCGCCTGCAAAACAAACACTGGCGCCGTTCGCGCGCCGAGCTGCTGACCTACGGCGACGCCGGCGGCTACCTGCCGCTGCGCGAAGCGGTAGCCGAATACCTGCGCATCGCGCGCTCGGTCAACTGCACTGCCAATCAGGTAATCATCACGACCGGCATCCACCAGTCGCTCGATATCGTGGTCAAACTGCTGGGCGAGCACGGCGACAGCGCCTGGGTCGAAGACCCCTGCTACTGGGGCACCCGCAGCGTGCTCAACTCGCTCGGCATCAAGCCGGTGGCGATCCCGGTCGACGCCGAAGGCATGCGCATGCGCCTGGCCAACCTGCGCCAGCCGCCGCGTTTCATCTGCGCCACGCCGTCGCACCAGTATCCGCTTGGCATGGTGATGAGCTTGTCGCGGCGGCGCATGCTGCTCGAGTATGCGGCGACGCGCAAGGTCTGGATCATCGAAGACGACTACGACAGCGAATTCCGCTACGGCAGCCGGCCGCTGGCGTCCCTGCAGGGCATGGATACCGACGACCGCGTGCTGTACATGGGGACCTTCAGCAAGACCATGTTCCCCAGCCTGCGCATCGGTTTCATGGTGGTGCCGGAAGCGCTGGCGACGGCGTTTGCGATCGGCGTCTCCGAGCTGTACCGCGGCAGCCAGGTGTTCATGCAGGCAGTCATGGCCGACTTCATGACCGAAGGCCATTTCGCCTCGCATATCCGGCGCATGCGAGTCCTGTATGCCGAACGCCTGCACTTGCTGCAAGCCGCGATCGAGCGCCATTTCGGCGACCGCATCACGCTCACCGGCGGCGAAGCCGGCCTGCACCTGGCGCTGGGCCTGCCGGAGCAATGCGATGACCTGGCCATCAGCCGCGCCGCGCGCGCAGAGGGCATCGTGGCGCGGCCGCTGTCGCGCTATTTCATGAACGCCGGCGCCAGGCACCAGGGCTTGCTGCTGGGTTATGCCTGCGTACCGAATGAACAAATAGCGCCGGCTTTCGACAAGCTGGCGGCGATCATAAAAACTCACTGGAAATGATTTTTAATCAAGGAGATTGCATGAAAAAGTTTATCGTCACGCTGGCGCTGACCGCGGCAGCCGCCTCGGCCTCGGCCCAGAGCGCGCCGTCGCGGCTGGACGAAGTCGTCAAATCCGGCAGCCTGCGGGTGTGCATGACCGGCGACTACAAGCCGTTTACGTTTTTCAAGAACGACAACAGCTTCGAAGGCATCGATGTCGACCTGGCGCGCTCGCTGGCCAAGGCGCTCGGAGTCGAAGCGCGCTTCGTCAAGACCAGCTGGACCAGCCTGACCGGCGACTTCCTGGAGAAATGCGATATCGCCATGGGCGGCGTATCGGTGACGCTGGAACGCCAAAAGAAGGTGTCGTTTTCGGCGCCGCACATGGTGGATGGCAAAGCCGCGATTGCGCGTTGCGCCGATGCCGGAAAATTCCAGTCGCTGGCGGCGATCGACCAGCCGTCCACGCGCGCCATCGTCAACCCGGGCGGCACCAACGAGCGTTTCGCCCGCGCCAACTACAAGCAGGCGCAACTGATCCTGCATCCGGACAACGTCACCATCTTCGACCAGATCGTGCAGGGCAAGGCCGATGTGATGGTGACCGACGCCAGCGAAACCCTGTGGCAGGCCAAACTGCATCCGCAGCTGTGCTCGATCCGTCCCGATCAGCCGCTGCAATTCTCGGAAAAGGCGTTCATGCTGCCGCGCGGCGATGTGCCGTTCAAGGAATTCGTCGATACCTGGATGCACCAGCTGAAGGCGACCGGCGACTATGACCGGGTGGTCAATCAATGGCTCAAGTAAACTGCTAAATAAGCTGTGAACTCAGCCTTGCTTGCTTGCCGCCTGCTGCGCGGCCAGCTTGCTCTTCTTGATCGATTTCAGGTGGGCGGCGACAGCGGTCGCCAGCTGGCGTGCCCACAGGGAGACGCCGCTGGCCGACGGATGGTAGCCGTCGGACGCCATCAGGGCGCGGTCGTTGATGTCGATCAGGATAGGCACCCGCGTCACCCGCAAGTGGCCGAGGTCGGCCGGCAGTTCGGCAATCAGCTGCTCTACCGTTTCATCCAGCGCCTTGGCTTTCAGGCCCAGCACGTAACGCAAGGGTTCCGGCAGCGCCGGGAAGGCATGGATGGGCGGAATCCCGGATATCACGATCAGGCGCGGGTCCAGGTGCGCCTGCAAGTCGCGCATCAGCTGCAGCAGCTCGGCCCGGTAGCGGCGGCAGGAGCGGAACGCGGTGGTGTCGTTGACGCCGAAGGCGATCAGCACGATATCCACTTTTTGCGAGGCTACCTGCGGCAGCATGGTCTTGACGGCATCGCTCAGCGTGGCGCCGTTTTCGCCGACCGCCTGCCAGGTCACGGTGCGCTGCAGGCGCATCGCCAGCGCCGCGGCAAACTGCCCGGTAATCGCTTCGTAATGGGTGGCGACGCCGACTCCGGCTACCGGCGACTCGCCGATAGTCAGCAGCGCCAGCGGCCGCTGCGGCGGCTCCGTGCTGCCGGCGATCTGGGCCTGGCCGATGGTCGGTCCCATCGCTTCCGGCAGGCGTGGCGTGATGCGGCGCGTGCGACGGCCTTGTATCAGCAGCCATGGCAAGAGCGGTAATGCGATCAGTTCCGGCAACCAGCGGCGCACGTCATGTCTCCTTGATTTTTGCTATCGTCACAGATCAAACTGTTTATATGATTTTGCTCAACGGCAAACAATTATAGTGGTTACTGTCCTTAAATTCACTCTATCTTCAAGCCTCTATTTTCAAGCCCTTTAGCTCCGGCTTGGCCGGCGGCGGCTTAAGTTTCAGGTCCGCCAGGGTTTCCAGCAGGATGCTGGCGATCGCCAGGTTGCGGTGGGTCTTGGAATTGGCCGGGATCACATACCAGGGCGCGTGGTCGGCATCGGTCGCCTGGATCGCCTTGCCGAACAGTGCCTGGTATTTATCCCAGCTTTTACGCTCTTCCAGGTCTTGCATGTCGAATTTCCAGTGTTTGGCCGGATCGTCGATGCGTTCCTGCAGGCGGTTGCGCTGCTCGTCTTTGGAGATATGCAACAGGCACTTGATGATAGTGGTACCGGTTTCCGCCAGCATTCTTTCGAAATCGCGGATCTGAGCGTAGCGCCGCTCGCATTCGGCGTCGTCGATCCAGTCGTGCACCCGGGTGATCAGCACGTCTTCATAATGGCTGCGGTTGAAAACCACGATCTCGCCCTGCTGCGGCACCTGCTGGTGCACCCGCCACAGGTAATCGTGGGCGCGCTCGATGGTGCTGGGCGCCTTGAAGTTGGCAATCTGGATACCCTGCGGATTGATCAGGTTGAACACCCCTTTTACGGTGCCGTCCTTGCCGCTGGTGTCGGTTCCCTGCAACACCACCAGCACCTTGTGCTGCTGGCCGGCATACAGCATTTCCTGCAGTACGGCGATTTCTGCCGCCAGCGCGGCTACCTGCTCCCGGTCCTTGATCTTGTCGCCGCTGGATAGCGGCTTCTGCTCGGCGTCGGCATCCTTGATCCTGGTCTGTTTGCCGGCGCGGAACTGCTTGCATGCTTTCATTGTTCTCTCCGATATCCCTTGCCGGGACGGTATGGCGGTTGCCGCTTACAGGATGCCGTGCAGGTTGCCCAGCGCATGCTCGATCTTGATGCAGCTGTCCATTTCCACCTGGATGCCGTTGGCGCGCGCCTTGGCGGCAGCGGCTTCGTTGACGATGCCGAGCTGCATCCAGACGCAGCGGGCGCCGATCATGATTGCCTCGCCGACGATGGGCGGGATGTCTTCGGCCTTGCGGAAACAGTCGACGATATCGATCTTCTGCTGATCCGCCGCCAACGCTTTCGCCGCATCGTACAGGTTGGCGTAGCAAAGCTCGCCAAGGATCTGGGCGCCGGCATGCATCGGATTGACCGGGATGACGCGATAACCGCGTTCCTGCATGTAGCGGGCCACGCCGTAGCTTGGGCGGTCCGGTTTGGTGGACAGACCGACAATGGCGATGATCGGATTGGCAGGGTTATGCACCGGAGCAGATGTGGTTGTCATGGGTTCGGATATCGATTTGTGAGCGTCAGGGAAATCCTCGTGCGCTTGAGAATCTTTTTATGATATTACCGCGAGAACCGGATGTTCTGCCAGCGAGCGCAAGGCGAGCTGCGAGCCCGCCCTGCCCTGGTGGCGTGACACGACACTAGGCTACTTGGCGAAGTAGCTGGCGTAGATCTTGTCGTAGCTGCCGTTGCTGTGCAATGCTTTCAGCGCATTGTTGATCTTGGCCATCAGGTCGGTATCGGCCGGCCGCACCGCGATACCGTAATATTCTTTTTCAAACTTGTCGCTTTCGATCAGCTTGAAGCCTTTGTCCTTGTTGAATTTCAGGTGGTTGGCCACCGCACCGTTGTCGCCCACGGCGGCATCCACGCCGCCGTTATCCACTTCCTTCAGCAGCAGCGGCAAGCTTTCGAAACGGACCAGCGCATTGCTGGTTTTACCAAGCATTTTCTGCATGATGGTATCGGCGCTGGTGCCTGCCGTGACGCCAACCCGGTGCGCCTGTTTCAAATCGTCCGGGCTGCCGATTTTTTTGCCAGGCGATACCAGGATGACCTGCTTGGCCTCGAAATACGGATCGGAGAAGAGCATGCTTTGCTTGCGTTCGTCGGTAATCGTCACGCCGGAGGCGATGATGTCGATGTCAGCATTGGCCAGGGTGGAGAAAATACCTTCCCACGGCGTATTCACCCAGACGATCTTGATGCCCGCCTGGTCCGCCACTGCTTGCATGATGTCGACATCGAAACCGACGATCTTGCCATTGGTGTCTACCGAGCCGAACGGGGCGAATGCGGCATTCATGCCGACCCGGTAGACTTTAGGAGTGGGAGCCGTATTGGCCGGTTTTTCGCAGGCACACAGGCCGATTGCCAGCAAAGCGACGGCAAGGAAATGCAGTAGCCGGATTTTCATTTTTGTCTCCTTCTTGATGTAGCCGTACATGCAGCGATACGCCGCTTATGCATGAGACTTGATACATCTTAGTGGAAGAACAGCAGCGGCGTCATTAAAAACCGCCATGGCAAATGATGGGGGGTAAACGGCAGGGACAACAAAAAAGCAGCCGAAGCTGCTTTTTCTGGTTGTCATCCAAATTAACGGATCAACGTCCTTTTTGACGCAATTTCGCAATCGCCGCCAATTGCGCAATCGCCGCCGACAACTCGGACTGTGCTTTTGCGTAATCAATCAGGGATTCCTTGTTGGTCAGCGCTTCTTCAGCACGGCGCTTGGCTTCGCTGGCCTTCGCTTCGTCCAGGTCGGCGCCGCGGATCGCGGTGTCAGCCAGAACGGTAACGTGGTTCGGCTGCACTTCCAGCAAACCGCCGGCGACGAACACGAACTCGTCCTGCGCCTGGCCTGCCACCTTGATCCGTACCGCGCCCGGCTTGATGCGCGTGATCAGCGGCGTGTGGCGAGGATAAATCCCCAGCTCGCCCGACTCGCCCGGCAACGCGACGAATTCGGCTTCGCCGGAGAAGATCATCTCTTCCGCGGAAACAACGTCTACGTGAATAGTGTTTGCCATCTTAAACCCTTTGTTGTCCATGAAGTCACTAACCGGGAGCATCGGAGCCGCTCAGCTGCGGCAGCTCCGGCGCTCGCCGCCTAGCCGATCTTCTTGGCCTTTTCGATTGCTTCTTCGATCGTGCCGACCATGTAGAACGCTTGTTCCGGCAGGTGATCGAGTTCGCCGCTGGCGATCATCTTGAAGCCCTTGATCGTGTCCTTCAGCGAAACGTATTTACCTGGCGAACCGGTAAACACTTCAGCAACGTGGAAAGGCTGCGACAGGAAACGCTGCATCTTACGTGCACGCGCCACCAGCAGCTTGTCTTCCGGAGCCAGTTCGTCCATACCCAGAATCGCGATAATGTCGCGCAATTCCTTGTAGCGCTGCAAGATACCTTGCACGGCACGGGCAGTTTCGTAGTGCTCCTGGCCGACCACTTGCGGATCCAGCTGGCGCGAAGTCGAATCGAGTGGATCAACCGCAGGGTAGATACCCAGCGAGGCGATATCACGCGACAGCACGACGGTGGAATCCAAGTGAGCAAACGTGGTTGCAGGCGACGGGTCGGTCAAGTCATCCGCAGGAACGTAGACGGCCTGGATCGATGTGATCGAACCAGTCTTGGTCGAAGTAATACGCTCTTGCAGCTGGCCCATTTCCGAAGCCAGCGTAGGCTGGTAACCCACGGCGGAAGGCATACGGCCCAGCAGCGCCGAAACTTCGGTACCGGCCAGTGTGTAACGGTAGATGTTATCGACGAAGAACAGCACGTCTTTACCTTCGTCACGGAAGCCTTCAGCGATCGTCAGGCCGGTCAGCGCAACGCGCAGACGGTTACCTGGCGGTTCATTCATCTGGCCGTAAACCATCGCCACTTTGGATTTTTCCGGATTTTCCAGATCGACCACTTTAGCGTCAGCCATTTCGTGATAGAAGTCGTTACCTTCACGAGTACGCTCACCGACACCGGCAAACACCGACAAGCCGCTGTGCGCCTTGGCGATGTTGTTGATCAGTTCCATCATGTTCACGGTCTTGCCCACACCCGCGCCGCCGAACAGGCCGACTTTACCGCCCTTGGCGAACGGGCAAACCAGGTCGATAACCTTGATGCCGGTTTCCAGCAGTTCCTGCGATGGCGACAGTTCGTCGTACGCAGGAGCCTTGCGGTGGATAGAGGCAGTGGTTTCGTGGCTTACCGGACCGCATTCGTCGATCGGGTTGCCCAGCACGTCCATGATGCGGCCCAGTGTTGCTTTACCGGTCGGCACCATGATTGGCTGGCCTGTGTTCTTGATTGTCATGCCGCGGCGCAAACCGTCGGATGTACCCAGCGCAATGGTACGGACTACGCCGTCGCCCAGCTGTTGTTGTACTTCCAGCGTCAGTTCCGAGCCATCCATCTTCAAGGCGTCGTAAATCTTAGGCATCGCGTCACGTGGGAATTCAACGTCCACCACAGCGCCGATACACTGAACGATTTTGCCATCAGCCATTTTCGTTCCTTCAATATATAAAAATAAGTTTCTGTTAAGCGCGTAGCGCGCTAGACGGCAGCCGCACCGGCAACGATTTCCGAGAGTTCCTTGGTAATCGCAGCCTGGCGAGTCTTGTTGTATACCAGTTTCAATTCGCCGATCACGTTACCCGCGTTGTCGCTGGCCGACTTCATCGCCACCATGCGCGCCGATTGCTCGGACGCCATGTTTTCTGCGACAGCCTGGTAAATCAGCGCTTCCACGTAACGCACCAGCAATTCATCGATGACGCTTTGCACATCCGGCTCGTAAATGTAGTCCCAGGAATGCGAACCTTCTTTATCGGCCTCAAGACGATCGCTCGACAGCGGCAGCAACTGCTGCAGCATCGGCTCTTGCTTCATCGTGTTGATGAACTTGGTGTACACCAGATAAACCGCGTCCAGGCGACCTTCCTGGTAAGCGTCGAGCAGTACCTTGACTGGCCCGATCAGCTTGTCCAGATGCGGCGTATCGCCCAGTTGCACGGCATGCGCAACGACCTTGGCGCCGATCCGGTTGAGGAAACCCAGACCCTTGTTGCCGATCGCTACTGCCTGAACCTTGTTGCCTTGTCCTTCCAGCTCACGCAGTTTCGCGGTCAGCAAACGCAAGGAGTTGGTGTTCATGCCGCCGCACAGACCTTTGTCGGTCGTGACAACGATGAAACCAACGTTCTTGGAGTTGTCCTGCTTCACCATGAACGGGTGCGTGTACTCTGGATTGGCTTGCGACAAGTTAGAAGCGATATTACGAATCTTGTCACTGTAGGGACGTGCCGCACGCATCCGGTCCTGCGCCTTGCGCATTTTGGATGCGGCGACCATTTCCATCGCCTTGGTGATCTTCTTCGTATTTTCTACGCTCTTGATCTTGCTGCGTATCTCTTTACCTGTAGCCATTCCGTGCTCCAGTTAAATTAAGCCACGAACGATTTTTTGAAATCAGCAACGGCAGCGGACATTGCAGCTTCGCCATCTTTATCGAGTTGCTTGGTTTCTTCGATCTTTTGCAGCAAAGACGCATGGCTGGTCTTCATGAAGTTGTGCAGGCCGCTTTCGAACGGCAGTACCTGCTTGACTTCGATGCTGTCCAGGAAGCCCTTGTTGACCGCGAACAAAGTCACAGCCATCAGCGAGATCGACAACGGCGAGTATTGCGCTTGCTTCAACAGCTCGGTGACGCGGGCGCCGCGGTCCAGCTGCTTGCGGGTCGCTTCGTCGAGGTCGGAAGCAAACTGCGCAAACGCAGCCAGTTCACGATACTGCGCCAAGTCGGTACGGATACCGCCGGACAGGTTCTTGATGACTTTGGTCTGAGCCGCGCCACCAACGCGCGACACCGAAATACCGGCGTTGATCGCAGGACGGATACCGGCGTTGAACAAGGAGGTTTCCAGGAAGATCTGGCCGTCGGTAATCGAAATCACGTTGGTCGGAACGAAGGCGGAAACGTCGCCAGCCTGGGTTTCGATGATCGGCAAAGCAGTCAGCGAACCAGTCTTGCCCTTGACTGCGCCCTTGGTGAAATCTTCGACGTACTTTTCGTTCACGCGTGCTGCGCGTTCCAGCAAACGGCTGTGCAGGTAGAACACGTCGCCAGGATAAGCTTCACGGCCTGGTGGACGGCGCAGCAGCAGCGATACCTGACGGTATGCAACAGCTTGCTTGGACAGATCGTCATATACGATCAGCGCGTCTTCACCGCGGTCACGGAAGTATTCGCCCATGGCGCAGCCGGAGTAAGCCGACAGGTATTGCATCGCAGCTGACTCGGAAGCCGAGGCGGCAACCACGATGGTGTATTCCATGGCGCCGTGTGCTTCCAGCGAACGTACGATGTTCTTGATCGACGATGCTTTTTGACCGATGGCGACATAGATACATGTCACGTCCTGGCCCTTTTGATTGATGATCGCATCGATCGCAACAGCGGTCTTGCCGGTCTGGCGGTCGCCGATGATCAGTTCGCGCTGGCCGCGGCCGATCGGCACCATCGAGTCGATCGACTTGATGCCGGTCTGCATTGGCTGCGAAACGGATTGACGGGCAATAACGCCTGGCGCGATTTTTTCAATCGGCGCTGTCAGCTTGGTGTTGACCGGACCCTTGCCGTCGATAGGCTGGCCCAGTGCATTCACCACACGGCCGCGCAGTTCCGGACCGATAGGCACTTCCAGGATACGGCCGGTACATTTGACTGTATCGCCTTCGGAAATGTGTTCGAAGTCGCCCAGGATAACGGCGCCGACAGAATCGCGCTCGAGGTTCAGCGCGAGGCCGAACGTGTTGCCTGGGAATTCCAGCATCTCACCTTGCATCACGTCAGACAGACCATGGATACGGCAGATACCGTCGGACACGGAAATAACCGTGCCTTGATTGCGAATTTCAGCGGTATCGCCAAGGCCTTGAATCCGGCTCTTGATCAGTTCGCTGATTTCAGACGCGTTGAGTTGCATATTAACTCCTAAAATTTTTCTCGTTGCTCAGTAGTTACGCAAAAACGCAAATACGCAGGGGCCTCAAGCCGCCAAAGCAGCGTGCAGTTCTTGCAGCTTGGCGCGTACCGAGGTGTCGAACACTTCGTCGCCGACTACTACGCGTACGCCGCCGATCAGCGAGTTATCCACAGTTACCGATGGGTTCAGCTTGCGGCCGAACTTCTTTTCCAGCGTCGCGATCAGATCCTTCACTTGCGCTTCGGTCATTTCAAAAGCACTGGTGATTTCGGCATCGGCAGCGCCTTCTTGTGCATTCTTCAGCACTTGAAATTGCTCGGCGATTTCCGGCAAAGCGACCAGGCGGCCATTGTCAACCAGCGTCGCGACGAAGTTCTTGGCTTCGGCGTTGGCTGCCTGCGGCGATTTCAACAGCGCCAGGAACGTATCCGCGATCTGCTGTTGCGAGACGGCCGGATTGTGAGCCAGCGCCTTGACATCGGAATGGATCGCTACCTGGCCCATTTCGGCAACCAGGTTCGCCCACGCAGCCAGGTCTTGCGACTTGGCTACACGGAACAGTGCTTCTGCATAAGGACGAGCAATCGTTGCAAGTTCAGCCATGATTACAGCTCTGTTTTCAGTTGGTTCAGCAAATCGGCATGCGCCGCGCTGTTGACTTCGCGCTTGAGGATCTGTTCGGCGCCTTTGACCGCAAGGGTCGCAACTTCACCGCGCAGAGCTTCGCGTGCTTTGGTCATTTGCTGTTCCGCTTCGGCTTTAGCGTTAGCGATGATCCGGGCAGCTTCTTCGGAAGCCGTTTTTTTGGCTTCGTCGACGATCAGCTGGCCGCGCTTTTCAGCTTCGCCAATACGCTTTTGACCTTCGTCGCGCGCGGTCGCCAGTTCTGCCGTAGCACGCTTTTCAGCGGCTGCCAGGTCTGCCTTGCCGCGATCAGCGGCTGCCAGGCCGTCCGCAATCTTCTTGGCGCGCTCATCGAGCGCCTTGGTCAGTGGCGGCCACACGAATTTCATCGTGAACAGCGCCAGGACAAAGAAGACCACGAACTGAGCAAACAATGTTGCGTTTAAGTTCACGGTAATTTCCTTCTCAGAATAACGTGTGCTGAAGTGACTCAGCAGATTCGGCTACGCCTGATTAAATTACTTAGCGATGAACGGATTTGCGAATGCGAACAACATGGCGATACCAACACCGATCAGGAACGCAGCGTCGATCAGACCAGCCAGCAGGAACATCTTGGTTTGCAGAGTGTTCATCAGTTCTGGTTGACGTGCCGATGCTTCGAGGTACTTACCGCCCATGATTGCGATACCGATACAAGCACCGATAGCGCCCAAACCGATGATCAAACCACAAGCCAAAGCAACAAAAGACAGATCAGTCATGACAATTCCTTCAAAGTTAAAGTGAATACAAAAATTAATACAAAAATTAATACAAAAAACAAAACCAAAACAAGAACAACTACTGATTCAAATCCGGCGCCGGTTAGTGCGCCTCATGCGCCTGGCCGATGTACACCAGCGTCAGCATCATGAAAATGAACGCTTGCAGCAACACGATCAGGATGTGGAAGATCGCCCAGATCGAGCCGGCCACGATATGTCCGACAATACCGAATGCGCTAGCGGTGGAACCGAGCAGCGCGATCAGCAGGAACAACAGTTCGCCGGCATACATGTTGCCGAACAGCCGCATCGCCAGCGACACAGTCTTTGCAGCAAATTCGATCAGGTTCAGCAGCAGGTTGGCAGGAGCCAGCCAGATACCGAAAGGAGCTGCTACCAGTTCATGCAGGAAACCGCCGAAACCCTTGATCTTGAAGCTGTAGTACAGCATCAGCACCAGCACGCCGAGGGCGATGCCCATGGTGCCGTTCAAGTCAGCGGTAGGCACTACGCGATGATGGGAAATGAGGCCGTCAAGACCAACCATTTTGAAGAAAGTGGAGAACAGATCAACCGGCAGGAAGTCGAGCGAGTTCATCAGGGCGACCCAGATGAACACCGTCAGCGCCAGCGGCGCGATGAAGCTGCGGTCGCCGTGGACGATGCCCTTGGCCTGGTCGTCAACCATCTCGACCACCATTTCGACGAACGCCTGGAAGCGGCCCGGTACGCCAGCGGTCGCTTTGCGCGCGGCGAGATACATCAGCAGGCAGCCGACCACGCCGGCGAACACCGACCAGAAGATCGTGTCGATATTGATAATCGAAAAATCGACTATCTTGGTTTGATGGCCAGTGGAAAAATGTCCAAGGTGATGGACAATATACTCTGAGGGGGTTAGTGCGTCGCTTGAAGCTACAGTCATGATCGATGTCTAAAAAGTAAGATTATGTAACTTTTGAGTACCACGATGAAGCTGACGATGAATGCCGGCCAATTCAAATCGTGGTACAACCATACGACCGCGCCTACCAGCGCAATCGTTGTAGCAATTTTGACAAACTCACCGATGAAAAAAGACATCGGGTTGGCGCCGCCTGGCTTGCGCGCGCTGATGTAAAGACGGAGAGCAAACAGTCCGTTGGGAACCGCGCAGCACACACCACCTAAAAGCGCAGAACAGAATCCGGATACGCCGGCTAGTAAACCTGCCACACTTGCCAGCACTGCCGTAGTAACAAATTGCATAAGCACGATGCGCAGCATACTGACCCAATATTGTGCGAAGCCGCTGCTCTTCGCTGTTCTTGTAGCGCAGTTGACGAAAGCGGCTGATATATCGCAGTTAATGCACGCAGTTAAACACGTAACTAAGGCAAGTCCACGGCTGATTTAGAAGCCCGAGGATTATAAAGGCTGGGCGCGGCTTTCGTCAAACTTTTGCTGCCGAATCATAAGCTTATGCAACAGATCCACTTGCCTGCGGAAGCCCGTTTTGCGGGCCGTCCAACGATGTCAACAATCATCCTGATTGTGATTTCTGCACCAATAATGTGAAGTGTCCCGGTTTTTTCTACTCCGCACCTTTGAGGCGGGTAATCAGGCCATCCAGCGTATCCAGGTCGGAAAAATCGATGATCAGCTGGCCGCGGTTTTTGGCGGTGGTCTTGATCGCTACCTGGGTCGCCAGCAAATCCGACAATTCTTCTTCCAGCCGGGCAATGTCGCGCGACTTTTCCTTGTTCTTGGCCGGCCGGCCGGCGCCGCTGGCTTCGGTAGTGGCGCGCACCACCAGTTTTTCGGTGTCGCGCACCGACATCCGCTTGGCCACCACCTGGCTGGCCAGCGTGATCTGGGTCGCGGCGTCCACCGCCAGCAGCGCCCGCGCGTGGCCCATGTCGATATCACCCGCCATCAGCATGGTCTGCACCGGCTTGGCCAGGTTCAGCAGGCGCAGCAGGTTCGACACCGCGCTGCGCGAGCGCCCTACCGATACCGCCGCCTGCTCGTGGGTAAAGCTGAAATCGGTGATCAGGCGATGGATGCCCTGCGCTTCTTCCAGCGGATTCAGGTCCTCGCGCTGCATGTTTTCGATCAGGGCCATCGCTGCCGTGGTCTGGTCGTCGACATCCTTGACCAGCACCGGCACTTCGATCAGGCCGGCCAGCTGTGCCGCCCGGAAGCGCCGCTCGCCGGCGATGATTTCATAATGCTGGGCGCCGTTGTGCAAGGCGATCGGCCGCACCAGGATAGGCTGCAGCAAGCCCTGCTCCTTGATCGACGCCGCCAGCTCCGCCAGCGCGCCCTCGTCCATGCGGGTGCGCGGCTGGTATTTGCCGGCCTGCATGACGCTGACCGCCAGCACCGACGGTGCGCCGGCAATGGTCGGCACCGCCTCGGTGATATCGGTCGATCCGCCTAACAGCGCTTCCAGGCCGCGGCCCAGTCCTTTTGATTTCTTCGTGACCATCTTTTTCCTACCGTAGATTACTGATAACGTTATGACAATCTGTGGATAACCCTGTGGGTAAACCTATGAACAAGCCTGTGAATAGATCTGTATAAGGCTGTGCACAAGCTGTGCATTACATGGTCTTGATGCGTTCCACCATCTCGGCCCCAAAGGCGATGTAAGCCTGCGCGCCTTTGGATGCAGCGTCAAAGGTGACGCCCGGCATACCGTAGGAAGGTGCTTCCGCCAGCCGCACATTGCGCGGGATCACGGTCTTGAACACCTTGTCGCCGAAATGTTTTTCCAGCTCCACCGAAACCTGCTGCGACAAAGTCATGCGCGGATCGAACATCACCCGCAGCAGGCCGATGATCTTCAGGTCAGGGTTGAGGTTGGCGTGCACCTTCTTGATGGTGTTGACCAGGTCCGACAGACCTTCCAGCGCATAATATTCGCACTGCATCGGGATGATCACCCCGTGCGCCGCGCACAAGCCGTTCAGGGTCAGCATCGACAGCGCCGGCGGACAGTCGATCAGGATGAAATCGTATTCGTCGGCCACCGCGATGAAAGCGTCTTTCAGGCGTTTTTCACGATTCTCCAACTCCACCATTTCCACTTCGGCGCCCGCCAGTTCGCGGTTCGCCGGCAACACATCGAAACCGCCGGTCTCGGAAGTCTTGCGCACCGACTTGATATCCGACATGCCCAGCAGCACTTCATAAATCGTGGCAGACAGCGTGCCCTTGTTGATCCCCGCGCCCATGGTGGCATTGCCTTGCGGGTCAAGATCGGCCAGCAATACGCGCTGGTTCAGTTGCGCCAGGCCGGCGGCCAGGTTGACGGCGGTAGTGGTTTTACCGACCCCGCCCTTTTGATTGGCGACACAGAATATTTTTGCCATGTATTGGTGTAAAGGTCGTGATTAGTTAGTCGTTAATTTGATGCCAAAGCCGATCAGGAAAATGCCCGCGGCCCTGGAAGCGAATGCGGCGATACGGCGGTTGTGCCCCAGCCGCTTGGCGGCGGTATTCCCGAGCAGTACCAGCAGACTACCGTAAAACAGCGCGCAACTGGAGATGATTGCGGCCATGGTAAGGAAGGTCAGGCTGCCGCGCTGCGTGGCCGGATCGATGAACAGCGGGAAGAACGCCATGTAGAACACGATGGCCTTGGGATTGACCAGGGTCACCAGGAAACCGCGGGTGAAATTGCTGACGCCGGCGAAACCCACGGCAGCGCTTGCGCCCTCGCTCTTCCTGGCAAACAGCAGTTTGCAGCCAAGGTAAGCCAGGTAGGCCGCGCCCAGATACTGCACGGCCTTGAACACCATCGGATTCGCGGTCAGCAAAGCGGCCACGCCGATCGCCGCCAGGAACATCAGCACCGCGTCGCCCAGCATGATGCCGAACAGCGAGGCATAACCGCCGCGCACACCTTCCCTGCCGGCGCTGGTCAGGATGCAAAACGTACCCGCGCCGGGCAGCGCCAGGAACACCATGGTTGCAACGATCAGTTGCCAGACGTCGGTAATGCCGAGGGTGTGGAAAAAAGCAGTCATTTTTATATTTTGCGGGACAGAGCTGCCCGGGTAGGGTTTAAGAGCCACCGCAGCGTGGCGAATTACCCTACCCGGGCGGCTCTGTCCTCAACCAATCAATTAAAACGGTTAAGTTACAAAAAAAGCATGCACAACTTACTGCGTGATATTTAACTACTGCGTTTGATAAAAACCAGGTGACGTTCCGCATCCAGCCCCGGCACCGCCAGCGGCCTTGTTTCCGTGACTTGCCAACCGGCCGGCAGGCGCGCGATTTCCTCGTCCGGACGCACGCCCTTGAGGGCGATGAACTGGCCATCATCGGTCAGCAAATGTTCCGACCAGTTGATAAAATCGGCCAACTCCGCAAATGCCCGCGAAGTGATCACATCGAATTTCTGCGCTACCTGCAATTGCTCTACCCGGGCGGTGTGAACGCTTACGTTACCCAGGCCCAGCTCGGCTTTGACCTGGGTCAGGAATGCTGTTTTCTTGTGCACCGTGTCGATCATCGACACCCGCATCTGCGGCTCGGCCTTGCCGGCCCAGATCGCCAGGACCATCCCTGGCAGGCCGCCGCCGGCGCCGACATCCAGCACATTCCCTGCCGCCGCAAACGCCGGCACTACCGCCAGCGAGTCCAGCAAATGGTGAGTCATCATCTGCGCCGGTTCGCGGATCGAGGTCAGGTTATACACCTTGTTCCACTTTGCCAGCAGGTCCAGGTAGGCCAGCAGTTGCTGCTGCTGTTCCAGGTCCAGGGTGATTCCCAGTGCCGACGCACCTTGCTGCAGGCTCGCTTCCAGCGCTTGTTTTGCCGCCGGCGCGGTCTGCGTTGAACTCATGTTGCCACTCCTCGATTATCCGGGCAATTACCTTGATGGTAGTTGATCAGGTAGTTGATAACTAAGCAATCAGGCAGCCTGATCGTCTGCATTCAGGCGCTTCATCCCGCCCTTTTTCAAGTGCACCAGCAGCAGCGACAAGGCAGCCGGCGTGACGCCGGAAATGCGCGAAGCCTGGCCGAAGGTCTCCGGCTTGTGCAGGTTCAGCTTCTGGCGCACCTCGATCGACAGCGCCTGTACGTCCATATAATCGAGGTCGGGCGGCAGCTTCAGGTTTTCATTGTGCTCGTGGCGCTCTACTTCTTTCGCCTGGCGGTCGATATAACCGGCGTACTTGACCTGGATTTCGACCTGTTCCCTGACCGAATCGTCCTGCACGCCCGGACCGCCCAGGTCCTGGCCATCCAGGCCTTTTAGCGTCATCAGTTGATCGTAAGAAACGTTTGGACGGCGCAACAGGTCGACCAGCGAATATTCGCGTTCGATAGTCTTGCCCAGCAGGCGCTCTGCTTCGGCTTCGGCCACGATGCGCGGATTGACCCAGGTCGAACGCAAGCGCTCCATCTCAAGCGCCACCGCCTCGCGCTTTTTCTCGAACTGCGCCCATTGGGCATCGCCGACGCAACCCAGCTGGCGGCCGATCTCGGTCAGGCGCAAGTCGGCATTGTCTTCACGCAGGCTGAGGCGATACTCGGCGCGGCTGGTGAACATGCGGTATGGCTCCTGCACGCCTTGGGTAATCAGGTCGTCGACCAGCACGCCAAGGTAGGCTTCGTCGCGGCGCGGAGTCCAGGCATCGCGTTCCTGTGTTTGCAGCGCCGCGTTTAGTCCCGCCAGCATGCCTTGCGCCGCCGCCTCTTCATAACCGGTGGTGCCGTTGATCTGGCCGGCGAAGTACAAGCCCTGGATCGACTTGGTTTCCAGCGAAGCTTTCAAGGCGCGCGGATCGAAGTAATCGTATTCGATCGCGTAGCCTGGGCGCAGGATGTGGGCATTTTCCAAGCCGCGCATGGAATGCACCAGGGCCAGCTGCACATCAAACGGCAGGCTTGTCGAAATGCCATTAGGATAAAACTCGTTGGTGGTCAGCCCTTCCGGTTCCAGGAATATCTGGTGCGAATCCTTGCCGGCAAAACGGTGGATCTTGTCTTCTATCGACGGGCAGTAACGTGGCCCTACTCCTTCGATCACGCCTGTGTACATCGGGCTGCGGTCAAGGCCGGCACGGATGATGTCATGCGTTTGCTGGTTGGTATGGGTTATCCAGCATGGCAGTTGCGCCGGATGCATGGAGGTATTGCCCATGACCGAGAACACCGGCACCGGATCGAGATCGCCTGGCTGTTCCTGCATCACGGAAAAATCGATAGTGCGGCCGTCGATGCGCGGCGGCGTGCCGGTTTTCAGGCGGCCCTGCGGCAGCTTCAGTTCTTTCAGGCGCGCCGACAGGGAAATCGCCGGCGGATCGCCGGCACGGCCGGCCGAATAGTTGTTGAGCCCAACGTGGATTTTCCCGTCGAGGAAAGTCCCGGCGGTCAGCACCACCGCCCTGCTGCGGAACTGGATGCCAACTTGCGTAACGGCGCCGACCACACGATCGCCCTCTACCAGCAGGTCATCCACCGCTTGCTGGAACAGCCAGAGATTTTCCTGGTTTTCCAGGCGCGAACGGATGGCTTGCTTGTACAGGATACGATCGGCTTGTGCGCGGGTTGCGCGCACGGCCGGACCTTTGGAAGAATTCAGGATACGGAACTGGATGCCCGCTTCATCAGTGGCAATCGCCATCGCGCCGCCCATTGCATCGACTTCTTTTACCAGGTGGCCCTTGCCTATCCCGCCGATTGAAGGGTTGCACGACATCTGGCCCAAAGTCTCGATATTGTGTGTCAACAATAGAGTCTTTTGACCCATGCGGGCGGACGCCAGCGCGGCTTCGGTGCCGGCGTGACCGCCGCCGACGACGATTACATCAAAATGTGTAGGAAAAAGCATAGTGCGCCTCTTGGAGACGATGAAAAACGGTGGGCTGAGGCGTGATTATAAAGCATGCAGCCATCGCTTACACTCCCACGGTCATGACATCGCCTATGTTTCACGTGAAACATAGGCTGAGCCAAGTTTATCGAGCCCTAAAATAATAACGGCGATTGTTTCACGTGAAACAATCGCCGCTGCTGAGTGAAGCTACTACGGAAGTTACTTAAGAAAAGCGTCGTAGCCCGTTTTCAAGATCAGTACCGACACTACCAGCAAAAACAGCTTACGCACAAAACCGCTGCCATGTTTGAGTGCAAGCCGTGTACCTACCAAAGAACCGCCGACGTTACAGATAGCCATTATCAATCCAAGCTGCCAGATGATATGGCCGCTATATCCAAACCATAGCAAGGCGGCCAGGTTGGTCGCAACATTGATTACCTTGGATACAGCCGACGCCGCCAGGAAATCAAAACCGAAAAACCGCACAAACAGGAAAATCAGGAAGCTGCCTGTACCAGGGCCAAAAACACCATCATAAAACCCGATGCCGCCGCCAATCAGCACTGCGAACAGTTTCTCTTTCGAGCCGGTATGCAAGGGTGCATGGATACTGCCGAAATCTTTCTTCTTTATCGTATAGATGGCAACCGCCAGCAAGATGAAAGGCAGCGATTTGCGGATTGCCTCGGTCGGTATGTGGGTCACGGTGTATGCACCCAGGAAGGCGAACAGGAATGCGGCCCCGGCAGCGGGAAGCGCAGCACTCCAGGCCAGCTTGACCCGTTTCGCAAAATTGACGGCGGCGGCGCCGGTACCGAATATGCCAGCCAGTTTGTTGGTGCCGAAGACAGTCGCCGGTGCACTGTTCGGCAGCATGGAAAACAAGGCTGGAATCTGGATCAGGCCCCCTCCTCCAACCACGGCATCAATCAGGCCGGCAATAAAACTGGCAAGGGCAAGGATAAGGAAATCGGGGAATAATTCAGGCATGATGAATGAAGCAATATTGAAGACACGCAATTCTACGTGCCTGAGCCCAGGCCGGCATGCCGGGCGGCTATGTTATTTACTCATAGCTATCCAAGTAATTCGATTAGCTGAATAGGAACAAGCAGCTGCCTATTATTTAAGCAGGCAGGGTATGCCTGGCCGAAAAACAAAAAACCCGTGCCAGCCAGGCTGCGCACGGGTTTTGGCATCAGGCCGGATCACTTCATCTGGCGCCGGAAGAACGCTTGAGCAGCGCTGAAATTTCGCCGACGATCCCGCGCCGGAACGCCAGCACGCAGACGATGAAGATGAAACCGGTAACGATGGTGACCGATTCGCCCAGCCCGTTAAACCAGTCGATATGAGTCACCGAGGCCAGCCAGTTGCCAATATCGCCAAGCTTGTTTTCCAGAATAATGATGATCAGCGCGCCGACAATCGGCCCGATGATGGTGCCCAAGCCACCTACCAACGTCATCAGCACCACCAGGCCAGACATGGTCCAGTGGACGTCGGTCAGCGTTTCAAAACCCAGCACCAGGGTCTTGGTAGAACCCGCCAGGCCCGACAGCGCAGCCGACAAAACAAAAGCCAGCAGCTTGTAGCGATTGACGTCGTAACCCAATGAAATGGCGCGCGGCTCATTTTCCTTGATCGCTTTCAGCACCTGGCCGAATGGAGAATTGACGGTGCGCATGATCAACGCGAAGCCGGCCACGGCAATCGCCAGCACCACGTAGTACAAGGTCAGGTCGTTGCCAAGGTCGATAAACCCCAGCAAATGCCCGCGCGGCACGCCTTGCAAACCGTCCTCGCCGCCTGTGAACGGCATCTGCAGGCAAACGAAATACAGCATCTGCGCCAGGGCCAGCGTGATCATGGTGAAATAAATTCCCTGCCGCCGGATCGCCAGGCTGCCCATCACCAGGCCGATCAGCGCACCTGTGGCGGTGCCGGCGAGCAACCCCACTTCGGTCGGCAAGCCCAGTGTCTGCAGCGCATATCCGGCAATGTAGCCGGCGCCGCCAAAGAAAGCAGCATGTCCAAACGACAACAAACCGGTAAAACCGATCAGCAGGTTGAACGCGCAGGCAAACAGCGCGAAGCAGATGATCTTCATCAGGAACACGGGATAGATGCCGAACGGCGCCGCCAACGCGGCGGCCAGCAGCAAGCCGTAGCCGATTTTCTTATTCATGTTCATAACCGCTCCGCTCATTTCTCTTTGCCAAACAGGCCTGCCGGCCGGATCATCAGCACAATCGCCATCACGATGAACACCACCGTGGCCGACGCTTCCGGATAAAACACGCGGGTCAGTCCCTCGATCACGCCCAGCCCCAGGCCGGTGATGATGGAGCCCATGATGGAGCCCATGCCGCCGATCACCACAACCGCGAATACGACGATAATCAGGTTCGAACCCATCAGTGGCGAGACCTGGATCACCGGCGCCGCCAGCACCCCGGCAAAGGCCGCCAAAGCGACGCCGAAGCCGTAGGTCAAGGTCACCATCAGCGGCACGTTGATGCCGAACGCTTCCACCAGCTTCGGATTCTCGGTGCCGGCGCGCAGATAAGCGCCCAGCTTGGTCTTTTCAATCACGAACCAGGTCGCAAAACACACCGTCAGCGACGCCAGCACCACCCAGGCGCGGTAGTTAGGCAACACCATGAAGCCGAGGTCGGTGGCGCCGCTCAGCAGCTCCGGCACCGAAAACGGCTGGCCGGAAACGCCGTAGAAGGAGCGGAAGATGCCCTCCACCATCAAGGTGATGCCGAAGGTCAGCAGCAGGCCGTACAGGTGGTCCAGCTTGTACAGCCAGCGCAGCATGGTCTTTTCGATGATGATGCCGAACAGCCCCACCAGCAGCGGCGCCAGGGCCAGCATCACCCAGTAGTTCAGGTTGAAATAAGTCAGCCCGATCCAGGCCAGGAAAGCGCCCATCATGTACAGCGCACCGTGGGCAAAGTTGATCACGTTGAGCAGGCCGAAGATCACTGCCAGGCCGAGCGACAGCATGGCGTAGAACGAACCGTTGACGAGCCCCAGCAGCAGCTGGCTCATCAAGGCTTGAAAGGGAATGCCGAATATTTCCATGGCAATGTCATCAAAAGATCACTCGTGCGAGTGAATAACTATCGAACAGCGCGCCACGCAGCGCAGGGAAACCGGTCCCCTTGCACTGCGCGGCGCGCCAGGCATATCGTCAGCGTCGAGCGGCGCCCGGAATCGTAGCGCGGCGCGGCAGCCTCGTTACTTCCACAAAGCGCACTTGGTCTCAGCCTTGCTGGCGAAAGCCTGTTCGCCCGGGATAGTCTGGATCTTGTTCAGGTAATCCCAAGGGTATTTCGAATCGGCCGGCGCCTTGACCTGGTACAGCGTCATGTCATGCACTACCCGGCCATCCGCGCGCAGGTAAGCGTTCTTGGCGTACATGTCGTTGAACTTGACCTTGCGCAGCTGTTCCATCACCTTGTCGCCATCGTCGGTGCCGATCGCTTTGACAGCGGTCAGGTACTGCATCGCTGCGGAATAATCGCCTGCCTGCAGGCTGGACGGTTCTTTTTTCATTTTCTCGAAATAACGCTTTGCCCATTTGCGCGACTCGTCGTTCTGGTCCCAGTACCAGCTGTCGGTCAGGTACATGCCCTGGGTCTGCTTCAGGGTCAGCGAATGGATGTCGTTGATGAACACCAGCAAGCCGGCCAGCTTGGCGTTCTTGGTGACGCCGAATTCATTGGCGGCCTTGACCGAGTTGATCAGGTCGCCGCCGGCATTCGCCAGGCCGATGATCTGCGCCTTGGACGATTGCGCCTGCAGCATGAAGGACGAAAAATCGGAAGCGTTGAGTGGATGCTTGACCGCGCCCAGCACCGTGCCGCCGGAGGATTTCACCACTGCCGTCGTATCTTTTTCCAGCGACGCGCCGAAGGCATAATCGGCAGTCAGGAAATACCAGCTCTTGCCGCCCTGCTTGACTACCGCCGAACCGGTGCCATGCGCCAGAGCGTAGGTATCGTAAGCATAGTGGACTGTGTAAGGCGTACATTCCTCATTGGTCAGGCGAGTGCTGCCGGCGCCGATTTCGAAGAACGGTTTTTTCTTTTCCGCTGCAATCTTCGCCATCGCCAGCGCGGTGCCGGAGTTGGTGCCGCCGATCAGGACGTCCAGGCCTTGCTGGTCAAACCATTCGCGCGCCTTGCTCGATGCGATGTCAGCCTTGTTCTGATGATCGGCAACCACCAGCTCGATTTTCTTGCCGTTGATGGCGCCGCCCATGTCGGCAATCGCCATCTTGATCGCTTCCGCGCCGCCAGGACCGTCGATGTCGGAGTAGACGCTGGACATGTCGGTGATGAAACCGATCTTGATGGTGTCCCCGGAAATCTGCGCCGAAGCCGGCGTTGCAAGACCGAGGGCAAGAGTGCTGCCGACCGCGACTGCTAAAGTCTTTAATTTGATATTCATTGTCTTCTCCATTTTTTTACATGACCCGTGTATCAAGAAACTACAGTCGCAACTGCAACAGCAATCAGCGAGACTCCCCAGACTTACACACCCAACAAAGCATTCAACACCGGCATCTTCTGTTCCAGCTGCGACGACGCAAACGACTCGACGATCTGGCCATGTTCCATCACATAAAAACGGTCCGCCAGCGGCGCCGCAAAACGGAAATTCTGCTCCACCATCACGATCGTGTAACCCTTGGCTTTGAGTGTGGTGATCATGCGCGCCAGCGTCTGCACGATCACCGGCGCCAGGCCTTCGGATATCTCGTCCAGCAGCAGCAGGCGTGCGCCGGTGCGCAAGATGCGCGCTACCGCCAGCATCTGTTGCTCGCCCCCCGACAAACGTGTGCCCTGGCTGTTCCGGCGTTCTTTCAGGTTAGGAAACATGTCGTAGATTTCTTCGACGGACATGCCTTTTTCAGTGGTCGACAGCGACGGCGGCAGCAGCAGGTTTTCTTCGGTCGACAAGGAAGAAAAAATGCCGCGCTCTTCCGGACAATAACCGACGCCGTGATGCGCAATCTTGTAGGTCGGCAGTGCAATCGTCTCGACCCCGCCGATCTTGATCGAGCCTTTGCGCGCGCCGGTCAGGCCCATGATCGCGCGCATGGTGGTAGTGCGGCCGGCGCCGTTGCGGCCCAGCAGCGTCACCACCTCGCCCTTGTTCACGCTCAGGTTGACGTTGTGCAGGATATGCGATTCGCCATACCAGGCTTGCAGGTTTTCGATGCTGAGCATAACAGGGCCTTGCGTGCCCTGGGCCGCGGCGCTGATGTTTGGAGATTGGACAGCGGACATCAGTGCGCTCCTGCCAGTGCTTCGGTGCTGGTGCCCATGTAGGCTTCCATCACCAGCGGGTTCTTCGATACTTCTTCATAGCGGCCTTCCGCCAGCATGGCGCCGCGCTGCAGTACGCTGATCTTGTCGCAGATGCCCGCCACCACGTTCATGTTGTGTTCCACCATCAGGATAGTGCGGCCGGCGGACACCTTCTTGATCAGCGCCGTGACGCGATCGACGTCTTCGTGGCCCATGCCCTGGGTCGGTTCATCCAGCAGCATCAGCTCCGGCTCCATGCCCAGGGTAGTGGCGATTTCCAGCGCGCGCTTGCGGCCGTAAGGCAAATCGACAGTCAGGGTATCGGCAAATTCGGTGAGGTCGACTTCCGCCAGCAATTCCATGGCGCGCTCATTCAGCTGCGCCAGCGACTTGCCGCTTTTCCAGAAATGGTAAGAGGTCCCCAGTGTACGCTGCAAGCCGATGCGCACGTTTTCCATCACGCTCAAGTGCGGAAACACGGCGGAAATCTGGAACGAACGGATGATGCCCTGGCGCGCGATCTGGGCCGGCGCATCGGGGGTGATGTCGCGGCCGTTGAACAGGATCTGGCCGGAAGTCGGCACCAGGAATTTGGTCAGCAGATTGAAGCAAGTCGTCTTCCCTGCCCCGTTGGGACCGATCAGTGCGTGGATATGGCCACGCTCGACCTGCAGGTTAACGCCATTGACGGCCGTAAACCCCCTGAACTCCTTGGTCAGGTTTTTTGTCTCCAAGATGATGTCAGTCATCCGGTCTCCTATTGATGTTGCTTTATCGGAACATCCCGGGTCGATAGATGATATTGCAATCACCTTATCAGCCTTATATTTTTTTACGGATACTAACCGTTGCCGCTCTGCGGCGGCAATACGTAGAAATACTATACAAAAACTTTGGATAAATTAGCCATGTCTTACAAAATATCCTGAACCGCGCCCTCCTTGATGAATTTTGCCGCCATTTCCGCAATCATCAGGGTCGGCGAATTGGTATTTCCGGATGTAATGGTCGGCATTACCGAGGCGTCAACCACGCGCAGGCCGGCCACGCCCTTCACCCTGAGCTGGCTGTCCACCACCGCCATAGGATCGTCGCCACGGCCCATCTTGCAGCTTCCTACCGGATGAAAAATCGTGGTGCCGACCTCGCCGGCGGCCTTGATCAATTGTTCCTCAGTCTGGTATTGCGGGCCTGGCTTGAATTCTTCCGGCGCATATTTCCGCAATGCCGGCGCCGCGGCGATCTTGCGCGTCAACAGCAGCGAAGCCGCCGCAACCCTGCGGTCTTCTTCTGTATCCAGATAGTTCAGGGTAATTTTGGGCGCGCCCTCGGCCAGGCCCGAAGCTATCCGCACGTGGCCGCGCGAACTTGGCCGCAGGTTGCAGACGCTGGCGGTAAAAGCCGGGAACGCATGCAACGGATCGCCGAATTTCTCCAGCGACAGCGGCTGCACGTGATATTCCAGGTTGGCCGTAGCCTGCCCCGGATCGGACTTGGCGAACGCCCCCAGCTGCGACGGCGCCATCGACATCGGCCCGCTTTGCATCAGCAGGTATTCCAGGCCGATGCGGGCCTTGCCCAGCCAGCTGCTGCTCATGGCGTTGAGGGTTTTGACGCCGCTTACCTTGAACGCCATCCTGATCTGCAAATGATCTTGCAAGTTCTCGCCGACGCCCGGCAAATCCTGCATCACAGGAATCTGGTGCTGCTGCAACAGCGCCGCCGGACCGATGCCGGACAACTGCAAGATATGCGGCGAACCGACGGCGCCGGCGCTCAACAAGGTTTCACGGCTGGCCTCGGCGCTCCATTCCTTGCCGCCGCCGGAAAATTCGACGCCCTTGCAAACCAGCCCCTGCCGCTGGTCCTCCTCACTGCGTTCCAACACCAGCCGCTTGACCTGGCAACCGGTCATGATAGTCAGGTTGCCTCGGCCGCTGGCCGAACGCAAAAACGCCTTGGCCGCATTCCAGCGAATGCCGCGTTTCTGGTTGACGTCAAAATAGCTGCATCCTTCATTGTCGCCGCGGTTAAAGTCATCGACTTTGGGTATGCCGACTTCCGCCGCCGCATCGCGGAAAGCATCCAGGATCTTCCAGGACAAGCGCTGTTTTTCAACCCGCCATTCGCCGCCTGCGCCGTGAAATTCGTCGGCGCCGTTGTAATGGTCCTCGCTCTTCTTAAACAGCGGCAGCACCTGCTCCCAGCGCCATGCCGGATCGCCGGTCAGCTGCGCCCACTGGTCGTAATCGCGGGCCTGGCCGCGCATGTAAATCATGCCGTTGATCGATGAGCTTCCGCCCAGCACTTTCCCGCGCGGATAAATCAGGCTGCGCCCATTCAGGCCGACATCCGGCTCGGTGCGGTACATCCAGTCGGTACGCGGATTGTTGATGCAGTACAGGTAGCCGACAGGGATGTGGATCCAGATGTAATCATCTTTGGCGCCCGCTTCAATCAGCAATACCTTGACCGAACTGTCCTGCGTCAGACGGTTCGCCAGCACGCAGCCGGCGGTACCCGCACCGATGATGATGTAGTCGTATTTCCCTGCTGATTCCATGCGTCTCTTTCTATTTTCTTGTCTTGTCTTGTGCAAATCTGCTTTATCAACTGTTTTTCAGAATCTCGTCCTGCGCTTTTCCGGAAAAATGAAACATCACAGAACGAGATCTCTATAGAACATGAATATCATTTATACCGTTTTAAAATAAATTATTTATATAATTTATTTTGCCACCGGCATGGTGAATTCGGCGCCTTTTGAAATCGTTTGCGGCCAACGCTGCATGATCGATTTGTAACGCGTATAAAACCGCACACCCTCTTCTCCATACGCATGCGTGTCGCCGAACAGCGAGCGCTTCCAGCCGCCGAAAGAATGCCAGGCCATCGGCACCGGAATCGGCACATTGATGCCCACCATGCCGACTTCGATCCGCCGCGAAAACTCGCGCGCCGTATTGCCGTCCGAAGTGAACAGCGCTACGCCGTTGCCGAATTCGTGGGCATTGATCAGGTTGACGGCGGCGGCAAAATCAGGCACCCGGACGATGCAAAGGACTGGTCCGAAAATTTCTTCCTGGTAGATTTTCATCTCCGGCGTTACCTGGTCAAACAACGACCCACCAAGGAAAAATCCCTGTTCCAGCCCGGCGACTTTCAGGCCGCGGCCGTCGACCAGCAACTTGGCGCCGGCAGCAACGCCGCCTTCAATATAAGCCTCGATTTTTTCCTTGTGCACGGCGCTGACCACCGGTCCCATTTCCGCATCGGCTTCCATGCCGTTCTTGATCTTCAGCGCCTTCACGCGCGGAATCAGGGCTTCTATCAATTTATCCGCGACATTGCCGACCGCGACTGCCACCGATATCGCCATGCAGCGTTCGCCGGCCGACCCATAAGCAGCACCCATCAGGGCATCCACCGCCTGGTCCAGGTCGGCGTCCGGCATCACCACCAGGTGGTTCTTGGCGCCGCCCAGCGCCTGCACCCTGAGCGGATAAACGCCCTTGCGCCTGGCGCCTTCCTGGTAGATATATTCCGCGATCGGCGTCGATCCTACAAACGACACCGCTTTCACATCGGGATGCTGCAGCAAGGTATCCACCGCCAGCTTGTCGCCCTGCACGACATTGAATACCCCATCCGGCAAACCGGCCTGGTGGAACAGATCTGCCATCATCAACGACGGCGA
Source organism: Collimonas fungivorans (assembly GCF_001584145.1). NCBI lineage: Bacteria > Pseudomonadati > Pseudomonadota > Betaproteobacteria > Burkholderiales > Oxalobacteraceae > Collimonas > Collimonas fungivorans. The sequence goes on from NZ_CP013232.1 coordinate 5,548,342, forward strand.
CGGATCGCGCTCGGATGGCTTGAGGATAAACGTATTGCCGGTCGCGATCGCCATCGGCGCCATCCACAACGGCACCATCACCGGAAAATTGAACGGCGTGATGCCGGCCGTGACGCCCAGCGGCTGGCGCAGGTTCCAGTTATCGATGCCGCCGCCGATATTGTCGGTAAATTGCGTCTTCAGCAGATGCGGAACGCCGCAAGCGAATTCGACGATCTCCAGGCCGCGCGTCACTTCGCCTTTGGCGTCGGAAAATACCTTGCCGTGCTCGCGCGTGATCGCCGCCGCCAGCGCATCGTGATGCTGCTCCATCAATTCCTTGAACCTGAACATCACCCGCGCCCGCTTCAGCGGCGCCGTGTCAGCCCATGCCGGCGCTGCAGCCGATGCAGCCGCGACCGCACTGTTGACTTCTTCAACGCTGCCCAGCACGACCCTGGCCGAAACCGCACCGGTAGCCGGATTGAACACATCCTGCAAGCGGCCGCTGGCGGATTCGGTCACTTTGCCGTTGATGTAATGTTGAATAAGCGGAGTCGGGCTGGTAGTCATAAGGATTCCTTTTGGTAAAACCGGGTTCGGTTAGCGTTTTGCCAGAATATCGCTAGATTTCCCAACAATCCAATGAGTTATGATCAAGATCAATATAAGCAATGCTAATAAACAAACCCAATAGATAAACCACTCTGATTAAAAATTGAGCATATGGACATTACCCAACTTCGCGCCTTCGTCACCGTCGCCAGGGAAGGCAACCTGACACGCGCTGCAGAACTGCTGCACGTCACGCAACCGGCTGTCAGCCTGCAAATCAAGTCGCTGCAGGCAAGCCTGAACCTGCAATTGTTTGCACGCATCCCGAGCGGCATGGCGTTGACCGACGATGGCGTCAAGTTACTGTCATTTGCCGAACGTGCAATCGCCGCCATGGCCGAATTGCGCCAGCAGGCCGAAAGCCTGCACTCGAACAGCTCGGAAATCCTGAGTGGAAAACTTGCGATCGGCACCATCCTAGATCCTGAATTCATCCGGCTGGGTGCTTTCCTGCAGCGCCTGGTGGAAAGTTATCCCCAGCTTTCTACACAGTTGCAACACAGCATGTCAGGCGATGTGCTGCAGCAAATCAAATCCGGCCATCTCGATGTCGGTTACTACCTCGGTACGCCAAACAAGAATTTCCACCGGCTCACACTGACACAATTTACTTACTGTGTGCTTGCACCATCCGGCTGGAAAAGCAGGGTTTCAGGAAAAGACTGGCCGGCTTTGGCGAAACTGCCCTGGATCTGGACTCCTCCCGAGTCCGCTCATCATCGTTTGCTCAGCAAAACTTTTGCTCAATACAAAGTCACACCTAACAAAGTTGCCCTGGTCGACCAGGAACCTTCGATGCTCGACCTGGTGAAATCCGGAGTCGGCTTGTCCCTGGTGCGCGAGTCAGTGGCGTTGCGTGAAGCACATGCTCACGGTCTGGTGATTTCCGATACGGTCAATTTATCCACCGAACTTTCGTTTATCACCTTGGAGAAGCGTAAAGACGAACCGGTAATTTCCGCAATCTTTGCCATATTGCAATCAATTTGGAAAAATTAATGCTTTAAAAGTCCTTTTTAGGAAGCAATCCTCCGCTTTTTTCCAAAACCGGCTTTTTCAGCTTTGTATTTAAAGATTTATATATATAAATAGTAGTAGTAGTTAACCACCTGCTTTTCTGTGGATAACTATAAATTTGACTATTCATTCAATAACTTACAACTTGGATAAATGCTGAGTAAACCTTGTATCTGGAAAGAACATTTCTTGGATAAAAATAGAGGTCTGGTTTGTTGCCTTGTTTATTCACATTAGATTCCTGTAGTTATCCAAAGACTTATCCACAGCCCTCTTTTTGGATCTCTTCTTTTCCTCATTTTCAAATAGCTGCTTTTCTTGAATTGAAGAAAGAAAAGCTCTGAAAAAAAATGATTTTTCTTAAGAAATTGCATTTTTAACTTCTTTTTATTAATTCTTTTTTAAAAGCAACTTCAAGAGAAAAAAGCTTTTCGGTTTTGTATTTAAAGATTTATATATATAAATAGTAGTAGTAGTTAACTAACTGCTTTTCTGTGGATAACTGTGAATTTGACCATTCATTCAAGTACTTATGGATTGGATAAAGCCTGAGTAATCGGTGTATCGCAAAAGAACAGTTCTTGGATAAAAAGATGACTGTGGAAAACTAACTTGGATATCCACAATTTAAAAACACGATATCCACAGCCTTATCCACAAAACCTGAAAATCGGCCTGTTTACCAAGGTTTTTGAACGTCCCAAGCCCGTTTTCAAAAAAATTTTCTCTTGCCTAAATAATGGGCAGTATCAAGGCGAGAGAAAAATCTGGACAGAACAAAGCCGAACCTTTAATGTACGCAAAGCGTATATAAAGGTGATGATAATGAGTGATCAACAGACTTTCCTGCGCGACGCCATGCGTCGTTTGAACCTGACCAGGGACCATTTTTCCGATCGCATCGGCGTCCGCAAGCGCGCATTGGATACTTGGCTGCTTCCTGAAACATCAAGTGAATTCCGGGTCATGCCGGACATTGTCAGCAAATTTGTCGGGGAAATCCTCGAAGGTGAATTGCTTCTTCCTGCCTCGACGCAGAGCGTATATCAAAATAAGATTGGCGCCCCGCTCCGCGAACAGATTGCCTATAACGGCAGACCTCAGCTGTTATCGGTGGACCAGTTTTCACGCGATTCGCTGGAGCAGCTGTTCCGCATCACGGACATCATGCAGCCCATTGCGAGGCGCCAGAAGGTCACGCGCATCCTTGAGGGTGCCGTACTGGCCAATCTGTTCTTTGAAGCCAGCACACGCACGCGTATCAGCTTTGGCGCGGCGTTTTGCCGGCTGGGAGGTTCGGTTTGCGACACTACCGGCTTCACCTTCTCTTCAATGACCAAGGGCGAGTCGATTTATGACACCAGCCGCGTCATCAGCGGTTATGCCGACGTCCTGGTAGTCAGGCATCCCGAACAAGGGGCGGTCGACGAATTTGCCCGCGCCACGAATATCCCGGTGATCAATGGCGGCGACGGCCCGGGTGAGCATCCCAGCCAGGCGATCCTGGACCTGTACACCATACAGCGCGAATTCTCGCGCCTGGGGAAACTGGTCGACGGCGCCCACATCGTCATGGTGGGCGACCTGAAGTACGGCCGCACCGTACATTCGCTGATTAAGCTGCTGGCGCTGTATCGCGGCCTCAGGTTCACGCTGGTGGCGCCGGCAACGTTGGAGATGCCGGCCCATATCCTGGAACGCATTGCGCGCGGCGGCCACGTGGTGGAGCAGTCGACCTCGCTGGCGCAGGGCTTGAAGGGGGCTGACGTCGTGTACGCAACCCGGATCCAGAAAGAACGCTTCGCCGACGAGGCCATAGAAGGCTACACCCCGGATTTCCAGATCAACCAGGCGCTGATCGACTCCGCCTGCAGCGCCGACACCATCGTCATGCATCCCCTGCCACGCGACGGCAGGCCCGGCGCCAATGATCTCAGCACCGATCTCAACCACGATCCGCGCCTGGCGATCTTCCGCCAGACGGACAACGGCATACCGGTGAGGATGGCGATCTTTGCGACCTTGCTGGGTGTGGAAAACCAGGTGCAGCATTCGATGCGCGACGCCAGCTGGCGCTCGCCGCACCACGTCGGACCGGATGATGCGGCATTTGATGGGGTCGCCTAGATGGGGTCGCGTAGGGTGGGCACCTGTGCCCACGCGTTACCGTGATATCCGGAGTACTAGCCTACGCACTATCGAAATAAGCATGTACGCGGTATGAATTCACGCGTGGGCACGATGTGCCCACCCTACCCGGCCGCTTGGCCTAGCGCGCTTTCTTTGGCCGCAGCGTCTTGCCGGGCGGCGGCGCCACCGGTTTTTCCTTGGCCAGCGCCAGCAGGCCGGCGCAATCGCTTTGCTGGTCCGGGCTGATATTAATCAAGGGCAGCACCGCCGCCACCGGAGCCAGCACGCCGAGGGCAATCGCGCCGCCAGCTTTCAACGCCAGCACACCCTTGTCCACCCCTACGTCCGGGTTCTTGAAGCTGCCTGTGACGTGCAGCGGCGACCTGAGCGAGAAAATGCGCAATCCCTTGGTCTTCGGATTGATGGTCAGGGCCAGCGATTCCTGCGCCAGGTTGACCTGGCCCTGGACGTTGATGATGGCATCGTCGGTATCCATTACGAAGGTGCGCGCATCCATCACGCCATTGGTCACGGCAAAATCGCTCGCCAGGCAATTCAGCTTGACCTGTTTGTCGCCGAACAGCTTGGAAATCACCACATTGCCGATATTCAGGCCCGCCGCTTCCAGCAGGAACTTGCTGATGGTGCCCTGGTTGATCAGGGTTTTCAGCTCGCCGTTCGAGCTGCCCAGCAGACTGGCCACCGAATTGCCGACCGCGGACAGCGAAGCGTCGCCATTGATCTCACCCAGGCTGGCCTGGGCTGACGCCAGCGTAGGGAACAGCTGCTTGATTTTCAGATGGCGCGCCGAAATTTTCATTTCCGCCTTGATCAGCTTATTGCCGCCGTCCAGCTTGATGTTGGAAACCAGGTTGCCGCCGGCCACGCCGAAGTTTAGCGGCGTCAGCGACAGCACGCTGTCCTTCAGGTGGAGGTCGGCCACCAGGTCCTGGATCGGCAGGTCTTTATCGCGGATGATCTTGCGCCCAGTGAACTTGACGTCGGCATCGATGCTGCCCCAGCGCGCGGTATCGAATTGCTCCACCGGCAGCACCTTGTTGCCCGGCTGCGCCACGCCATCGCCGCGATTGGCCTTGCTGGCGTTGGAGTCGGCGCCGATCAGCGGCGCCAGATCCTGCAGCTTGAGCTGGTTCGACAACAGCGTGCCTTTCAGCAAAGGCCGCGGCTTCTGCGCGACATATTCCAGCGTGCCGGACAAATCGCTGGAACCGACGCGGCCGCTGAACTTATCGTAGATCCAGTCGCCGCCGGCGCTGTTGAGCTTGCCGATCAGCCGCCCTTCGGTGGCGAACGGCGGCGTCGCCGGCAGCACGATGCCGGTCAGCGGGTACAGGTTGGACATGCTGGCGCCCGACAGTTTCAGGCGCAGGTCCAGCGCCGCCAGGTCGCTCGGCTTGGTCAGCGTGCCCTGGATTGCAATCGCGGTCTTGCCGACATGGACGCTGGCTTGCAGCGGATACGGCTTGCTCGAATTCTGCAGCGACAGCACCGCGCCGGCCTTGCCTTCGCCGCTGACGGCGGCTTTGTTGAAGGTGCCGCCGACTTTCCAGCCGATGCCGTAGCCCTCGGCGCTGACAGCCGGCAAGCTGTCGATGTCCGCCTTGATGTCGAGCTTGCTGACGGGATCAAGCAATCTCACCGTGCCTTTCGCCAGCACCAGCTTTTGCAGCTGCAGCTGCCAGGAAGACGGTCCGCTGGATTTGAAAGTCCAGTTGTTGTCGCCATCCGGCTTGCGCTCCAGCGCGATGCTCGGCGTATCCAGTTCCAGCGACGGCACCACGATCTGGTGCGCCAGCAGCGGCAAGGGACTCAAGGAAAACGTCAGCTGGCCGATCTCTGCCATGTGCGGACCGGTCTTGGCCCAGTCGGGATTGTCCAGCACGATGTCCTTCGCGCTCAGGCGCGGCCAGGGCACCCAGCGGCGCCAGCTGTCGAGGTCGGTCTGCGATTTTTGCCAGGTAAGCGCGAGGTCGCCGCGAATCGCAAAATTGCGCCCGGTAGCCTCGCTGACCCGCTGGTTCAGCCACGGTTTGGCGCGGTTCCAGTCGAACGTGAGCAGCAGCGCCACGCACAGGGCGATCAAACCAATCAGCGCCGCAATCGACCACAACAGCACGCGAACCGGACGCCGTAGCGGGGGAAATGTAGAGGTAGTCATAAGGTTGTGAGGCAACTCTCTATCAAAAGTTCAATTTGACAAGTATCCGGAATATTGTGCTTGCCGCTTTGATAATAATGAAACTGATAAGAAATTGTATGTCATCGGGACCCGGTGATGAGGCGTTATCCAAAGACTGGCCTCTGCATTTGTGTGAGACATGCAAGCGTTTGTAACCCGATGTTGCGTAGCCAAGCTGCCGTGCTAGCGTGTAACTACCATCGATTCCTCGTAGTCTGGAGCAAAAAAATGAGCAACAATAAAAATACCTCGATGTCGCTGATGCTGAGCGTTTGCGTAGCGGTGCTGCCGCTGGCCGCCTGCGACAAAAAACCCGACGTCGCGCCTGCCCCCCAGCCGCAGCAAGCACCGGCGGCACAAGCAGCCCCTGCCTATGTACCGCCAACCGCCGACCAGCTGTATCAGCTGGTCGGCCCCATCGCGCTGTTTCCCGACAAGCTGGTGGCGCAGGTGCTGGCTGCATCCAGCTATCCGGACCAGATCACCGCCGCCGACAACTGGCTAGCGCAAAACAAGAACCTGAAAGGGGCTCAGCTGCAGGATGCGGCCAACCAGCAGCCTTGGGACGTCAGCGTCAAAGGCTTGACGCAGTTTCCCAGCGTGCTGGACCAGATGGCGCGCAACATCCCCTGGACCTCGGCCCTTGGCGACGCTTACGTCAACGATCCCAGCGACGTCATGAATGCGATCCAGGTGATGCGTCAGCGCGCTGCCAGCAGCGGCAACCTGAAAGACAGCAAACAGCAGCGCATCGCCGTCAGGCCGCGCGTGCAGCCGGCGCCGCCCACGGACTATGCGCCGCCGCCTGGCGAACCGCTGGTCTACGCCGGCCCGGAAATGGTTGCGCCGCCGCCAGAAACCATCGTGATCGAGCCGGCCGAACCTGATGTGGTGTATGTGCCGGCCTACAATCCCGGCGTAGTCTATGGCCAGCCGTTGCCGGTCTATCCCGGTTATACCTACGAACCCCCTCCCCGTTATTATCCGCCGGGCGAGATAGTCACCGCCGGCGTGATTACCTTCGGCCTCGGCGTCGCCGTCGGCGCAGTGATCAGCCATCACGACTGGGGCTGGAATTCCTGGGGCGTGCATTGGGGCGGCGATGGCGGCGGCGGCAACTGGCGCGGCGGCGACCGCGACCATGGCTGGCACCGGCCCGCGGTTGTGTACAACAACAATACCTATGTGTCGCGCTCGACGACGATCGTCAATCGCGTGACCAACAACTACAACAACACCTACAACAACAGTACGGTGAACAACAACACCCGCAATAATTTTGGCGGCCCCGCCAATAATCCCGCCGCGGCCAACGGCGGACGCCCCCCCGGCCAGCCGGGCGGCGGCGGTGCTCCTAATTTCTTCAATGGGCAGCGGCCGAATCCGGCGGCGCAAGCGAATCCTGCACAGTCGCAGCCACAGCAGCGTCCGAACCAGAATGCAACACCGTTTGCCGGCAATCCGCGGCCGAACCATGGGCAGCCGGATTTCAGCCACATGAGCCGGCCCGATTTCGGCAAGACCCCGCCGCAGGCGAACGGCGGCGCGCCTAACGCCAATCAACTGGCGCGTCCGGGATTTCTCCATCCGGCTCCCGGCCAGCCGCAAGCTAGTGAACCGGGGCAGAAACCATTGCCGAACCAGCTACAGCAAAACGCGCAGAGCCGACGCCCGGGTCAGCCGAGGAACCTGGATGCAGAAAACCCTGTAAACCTGCATAAGAATCCTTTCAACGGCAATGTTCCAAGGCCGAACGTCAATCGGCCCGCCATGCCCGAGGCGGCAAGACCGCAGCCAACGCCGCAACCTCAGGCGCAGCCGCAAAACCTGCCTAATCGGCAGCCGGAACAGTTCCAGCATCGGCCTGAAGGCGGCCAGCAAATGCATCAGGAACCGAACCGGCCGGCGGGCAATCCCGGACCGCAGTTTTTCAACCATCCGGAATCGCGGCCGCAAGCAGCGCCGCAGCCACAGGCGCAACCCCATCCGCAGCCTCAGATACAGCAGCCGCGGCCGCAACCGGCGCCGCAACCGGCGCCTCAGATGCAACGGCCACAACCGCAGCCGCAAATGCAGCAGCCGCGACCACAGCCACAACCTCAAGTGCAGGCGCAGCATCCGCCTCAGCAAAATCACGAGCAGCCGCATGGGAACAATATCCATCCGCAGAAAAAGGATGACGATCACAAATGAGCGTGTCGAAAAAATGCAATTGAGAAGAGTCGCCGCAGGAACTCCGGCGCAATAAAAAGGCTGGCTGAACACAAGGTTCAGTGTAGGGTGGGCACGCTTTTGTGCCCACCCTACTTCTTGGCAAGCCAGCCGCGACAGGAACTCCGGCTCAACAAAAAAGCTGGCTGAACACAGAGTTCAGCCAGCTTTTTCATTTACAACGCGCGCTATCGGGTTTGCTACGCTTAAGCTTGCAAGGTCATCAGGCTGGCGTTGCCGCCGGCGGCGGTGGTGTTGACGCAAACCGCGCGTTCGGCCAGCAGGCGCCACAAGGGAATCGAAGCGTATTCCGAGGTTTCCAGCAACGGCACCAGCGCCCCGCCTTGTTCTCCGAGCGCGGTCAGCAAAGGACGCAGGCGCGCAGTGCCCGCGCCGTCGACCAGGGCCAGCTGCAAACGGGTGGCGTGGTCGCTGCCGGCAAGCTGGTCGACCACACGGATCGCAGCGCGCACCGCGCGCGGCAAACCTTCCGGGATCATGGCCGACGAGCCGGCCTCGACCACCGGCAGGTTGCCGGTAGCGAACACCGCCGCCAATTGATTCAGCATGGCGCCGACGTTATCCGCGCTGCACAGGATCGCGCCGCGCGGCGCGAACGACAGGCTGTTGCGTTCGCCGGTCGGGCCCGGCAGCACCAGTGAAGTGCCGAGCCAGCTGGCGTGCATGTATTCCTCGCCCAGCGCGGCGATGCGCTGGTGGCCGTGGGTCCTGGCCCAGCTCAGCAAGGCTTGCAGCACCGGTGTGGCGTTTGCTGCTTCGGGATTCGGCGCATGGATCGTGTGCGCCCCCAGCGATACCGCGGGATTGCGCTGCAGGCGTTTCAGGTACAACGGCCCGCCGGCTTTTGGTCCGGTGCCGGATTTCCCTTCGCCGCCAAACGGCTGTACGCCGACCACCGCACCGACGATGTTGCGATTGACGTAGATGTTGCCGACGTGGGCGTGGGCGACGATGAAATCGATGGTTTCATCGATGCGCGAATGGATGCCGAGAGTCAGGCCGTAACCGCTGCCGTTGATGGCGTCGACCAGTTGCGGCAGCTCGTTGCGCGCGTAACGCAGCACATGCAATACCGGGCCGAACACTTCGCGCTTCAGTTCCGACATGGAGCCGATTTCGATCAGCGCAGGGGCAACGAAAGTGCCATGTTGTTGTTCGGGCGGCAGCGGCAGCTGGTAGAAATCCTTGGCCGTGGCGCGCATCGTTTCGATATGCGCCAGCAGCTGGCCCTGGGCGTCGGCATCGATCACCGGACCGATGTCGGTGACGAGGCGGTCCGGATTGCCGATCCGCAGTTCCTGCATGGCGCCCTTCAGCATATGCAGGGTGCGGTCGGCGATATCGTTTTGCAGGCACAGCACGCGCAAGGCGGAGCAGCGCTGGCCGGCGCTGTCGAAAGCGGAATTCAGCACGTCTTGCACCACCTGTTCCGGCAGTGCGCTGGAATCGACGATCAAGGCATTCTGGCCGCCGGTTTCAGCGATCAGCGGCAAGTCCACCGACTCTGCCAGCGAGCGTTTGGCCAAGGTGCGGTTGATGATCTGTGCGACCTCGGTAGAACCAGTGAAAATCACTCCCTTGACGCGCGCATCGGCGGTCAGCGTGGCGCCGACGGTATCGCCCTGGCCCGGCAGGAATTGCAACGCGGCCGGCGGCACGCCGGCTTCATGCAGCAGCTGCACCGCGCGAGCGGCGATCAGCGGCGTCTGTTCGGCCGGCTTCGCCAGCACCACATTGCCGGCTGCCAGCGCAGCGCTGACTTCGCCGATGAAAATCGCCAGCGGGAAATTCCACGGGCTGATGCATACCACCGGTCCCAGCGCCAAGGCATTCTGGGTATGCCGCACCTGCGCCGCGTAGTAGCGTAGGAAATCGACCGCTTCGCGCACTTCGGCAATCGCGTTCGGCAATGACTTCCCTGCTTCGCGGATCGCCAGCGCAATCAGTTCCAGCTGGTGCACTTCAAACAGGGCTGCGGCGCGTTCCAGCTTGTCGGCCCGTTCCGCCGGCGGCAGGGTTTGCCAGTCCATGGCGTAGACGCTGGCGGCATGCAAGGCCTTGTCGACATCGGCGACGCTGGCTTCGACCACGCTGCCCACCACATCGCGCTTGTCGGCCGGATTCAATATCGGACGCGCAGCCTGGCTGTAAGTTTGCAGCTCAGCCAGCATTGGCGTGGCATGCCATTGCTGCTTGCCGAACACGCCAAAAGCACTGTCGATCTGGCGCAGGACTTCTTCACTGCTCAGGTCCAGGCCGGCCGAATTCTTGCGCTCCGCGCCGTACATCGCGGGCGGCAGGGCGATCTGCGGATGCGGCTCGCCGCCCAGCTGTTGCGCGGCTTGCAGCGGATCGGCGATGAGCGAATCGATGCTCACGCTTTCGTCGACGATCTGGTTTACGAACGAAGAATTGGCGCCGTTTTCCAGCAGGCGCCGCACCAGGTAAGCCAGCAGGGTCTGGTGCGAACCGACCGGCGCATAAATCCGGCAAGGCTTGTCCAGCATGTCTTTGCCGACCACCTGGTCGTACAAGGTTTCGCCCATGCCGTGCAGGCACTGGAATTCATAGTCGGTGATGTTTTTTTCCTGCGCCCAGCTGTAGATGGTCGCCAATGTATGCGCGTTGTGGGTAGCGAACTGCGGATAGATGACATCGGTGGAGGCCAGTAGTTTCTGGGCGCAGGTCAGGTAGGAAACGTCGGTGTACACCTTGCGCGTGTATACCGGGAAGCCGGGCAAGCCGTCGACTTGCGCGCGCTTGATCTCGGAATCCCAATACGCGCCCTTGACCAGCCGCACCATGAACTTGCGGCCGCTGCGGTGCGCCAGGTCGACCAAGTAGTCGATCACGAAAGGACAGCGTTTCTGGTAACCCTGCACCACAAAGCCGATGCCCTCGAAACCGGCCAGCTCGGCGTCGAACGCCAGCGCTTCCATCAGGTCCAGCGACAGTTCCAGGCGGTCCGCTTCTTCGGCGTCGATGTTGAGGCCGATGTCATATTGCTTGGCCAGCAGCAGCAGCTGTTTCAGGCGCGGCAGCAATTCTTCCATGGTGCGTTGCCGCTGCGCGCGCGAATAACGCGGATGCAGCGCCGACAGCTTGACCGAGATGCCCGGGCCCTGCTTGATGCCGCGGCCGTTCGATGCCTTGCCGATGGCATGGATCGCATCTTCGTACGAGCGGTAATAAGAGGCCGCATCTTCTTCCGTCAACGCCGCTTCGCCCAGCATGTCGTAGGAATAGCGGTAGCCGCGTTTTTCATTGTCGCGGCTGTTGCCAAGCGCTTCGGCGATGGTCTGGCCGGTGACGAACTGGTTGCCCAGCATGCGCATGGCGACGTCGACGCCCTTGCGGATCAGCGGTTCGCCGCCGCGCCCGATCAGTTTGGTCAGGGCCGAACCCAGGCCGCGTTCGCTATTGGTGGCGACCAGCTTGCCGGTAATCAGCAGACCCCAGGTGGCGGCATTGACGAACAGCGACGGCGATTCGCCCAGGTGGCTGCCCCAGTCGCCCTTGCTGATCTTGTCGGCGATCAGGCGGTCGGCGGTCTGGTGGTCCGGAATGCGCAGCAGCGCTTCGGCCAGGCACATCAGCGCCACGCCCTCTTCCGACGACAGCGAGAATTCGTGCATTAAGGCGTCGACGCCGGACGCGCGCGTACGTTTTTCGCGCACCGCCTGCACCAGCTTGCGCGCCAGCGCCTGGCTGGCGGCATGCGAGCCGGTGCTGGTTTGCACTTGCGCCAGCAGCCATTGCACGGCCAGGGTTTCATCGCGCCGGTAAGCGGCGGTGATGGCGGCGCGCAATGACGTCGGCTCGCTCATGACTTCCCGGTGGAAGACGCTGAATGCGGGGCTGAACATGGCAGGGGAAGTAGGGTCGGGCTTGGATGACGGCTGTAGCGGCGGCATGGCGGTTGTCTCGGTGAGGATATTGGTTTTGTTAATTTGCTTTAGAGCATTATTTAGTGCATCAATCACAGCGACCGGTTTAACAGTCCGGGAAAGTGAAGTTGTTCGATTGTAGGCGGCATCGGCATGGATTAATTCTGGTAATAATGGTCGCTATCAAAATTTTGTTATTGGTGAGAAAATTTAACCGAATAAAATTTTTCGGAAGATAGTGCATGCTTGACAAGATCAGCAAGAAAATCCTGGCCGAATTGCAGAACGATGGCCGCATCAGCAACGTCGACCTGTCTGCCCGCGTCAACTTGTCACCCGCCGCCTGCCTGGAGCGCGTCCGCAAACTGCAGGAAGCCGGCTACATCCTGCACTACACCGCCCAGCTCAATCCGCAGCTGCTGGACGTCGCCTTGCTGGTGTTTATCGAAGTGGTGCTGGACCGCACCACGCCGGAAGTCTTCGAAGCGTTCAGCCAGAGCGTGCAGATCATTCCCGAGGTGCTGGAGTGCCACATGGTGGCCGGCGGTTTCGATTACCTGGTCAAGGCGCGCGTCAAGGACATGAACGCCTACCGCGAGTTTCTCGGCAAGTCGCTGCTGCAGCTCAAGGGCGTGCGCGAGACGCACACCTACGCGGTGATGGAAGAGGTCAAGCACACCACAAAACTGCCGATTCGCTGAGGGCCGGCAGTTACAGTTCGTTGGCAGATCGTGTCACAATAGTTGTCCTTGTATCATCAGAACAACTATCTTGGAGAAGACACATCATGCAATTGCCGGGAATTCCACACAAATTATTGTTTAGCCTGATTTGCGGTTTGAGCGGACATGCCGCCATCGCTGTCGCAGCATCCGCGCCTTTGCCGACCGCCATATCCGCTGCTGCCGACGCTGCCCGCTCTGAAATCGCCCAGCAAGCCAAGGCCCTGGAACCGGCGCTGCTGGAGACGCGGCGCGATATCCATGCGCATCCGGAACTGGGCAATGTCGAGAAGCGTACCGGCGAACTGGTGGCGGCGCAGTTGCGCGCCCTGGGACTGGAGGTACGGACCGGCGTTGCACGCACCGGCGTAGTGGCGATACTGAAAGGCGGCTTGCCCGGCCCGGTCGTCGCCTTGCGCGCCGATATGGATGCGTTGCCGGTGAAGGAAGTATCGGACCTGCCGTTCGCTTCGCACAGCAAAGGCCGTTACCTGGACAAGGATGTCGACGTCATGCACGCCTGTGGCCACGATGCGCATACGGCGATCCTGCTGACCACGGCCAGGATCCTGAGCGACATGCGGGTGCGCCTGCCGGGCACCGTGGTGTTCTATTTCCAGCCGGCGGAAGAAGGCCCTAGCGATTTCGTGCCGGACGGGAAAAACACTTGGGGCGCAAAAATGATGGTGCAGGAAGGCGTGATGAAAGCGCCCAAGCCGGATGCAGTGTTCGGCCTGCATGTGTGGGCCGGGATTCCCGCTGGCCAGATCGCCTATCGCGCCGGTCCGACGCTGGCCAGTTCCGACGACCTGCGCATCCGCATCCTCGGCAAGCAGACCCATGCCGGCCGGCCGTGGGACGGCATCGATCCGATCACCGTCAGCGCCGAAGCGCTGGTGGGCCTGCAAACCGTGGTCAGCCGCCGCACCGATATTTCTTCCTTCCCGTCGGTGGTCAGCATCGGCACGATCAACGGCGGCACCCGCTATAACATCATCCCGGAATCGGTCGACATGACCGGCACCATCCGTTCCTACGACTATGGCATCCGCCAGAAGCTGCATGCGAACGTGCGCCAGACCGTGGAGAAGATCGCCGAGAGCGGCGGCGCCAAGGCCGAAGTCACCATCATCGAAAAATACGATCCGACCATCAACGACGCCGGCCTGACCGAAAAAATGGGCCCCACCTTGCGCTGGGCCGCACAAAACGATGTGACGCAGAGTCCGCTGGTCGGCGGCGCCGAAGATTTTTCTTTCTTTGCGAAAGAGGCGCCCGGCTTGTTCGTGTTCCTCGGCATCACGCCGCGCGGCCAGGATATGGCAAAGGCCGCGCCGAACCACAATCCGGGATTCTTCGTGGATGAATCGGCGCTGGTGGTCGGCGTGCGCACCATGGCGTCGCTGGCGACCGATTACCTGTACGCCGCTGCTGCGCCACGCTAAACCGGTTTCCTGCTCAGGTGCTGCTGCGTATCGCCAGCTTGAAGCCGAGGTCGACGCTGGTGGTTTCCGGCGTCTCGTGCCTGAGCAGCTTGATCAATAACTGGGCGGCGGTAAACCCGATGTCGTAGCGCGGCGTGACGATCGTAGTGATGCCGGGATTGGCGAAGGCCGACCACGGCAAATCGTTGAAACCGGCGATCGCCATCTGGCCCGGCACCGACAGGCCGCGCCGCTGGCACTCGAACAGGACGCCCAGCGCCAGGTCGTCGTTGCAACAGAACACCGCATCGCAGGCTGGCGTCTGCTGCAGGATCTGGCCCAACATCTTGGTGCCCAGCTCCACCGTCGACGGCGCCGGCGTCAGCACTTCGATATCGGGGTTGATGCCGGCTTCCGACAAAGCCTTGCGAAAACCGTGGCGGCGTTTCATCATGCGCGGATCAAGCTGGGCGCCGAGGAAACCGGGCTGGCGGTAGCCGCGTTCGATCAGATGGCGGGCGATGCTGTAGCCCGCATCTTCGTGCGAAAAACCGACTGTGACCTCGCTGTTTTCCGGGTTCAGGTCGAACATGCGCACGGCTGGCACATTGTGCGTCGCCAGTTGCTCGCGCAGCGCATCCTGCTGTTCTATGCCGCTCAGCAAAAAACCGTCCGGCGCATGCGCCAGGTAAGTGCTGATCAGCTGGCTTTCCTTGTCCGGCGAATAGCTGCTTTCGCCGATCAGGAATTTATAGCCGTGCTGGTTCAGGCTGTCGCGGATCCCGGTCAGCGTGTCGACGAATACGGAATTGCTGAGCGACGGCACGATGACGCCGATCACCTGCGACTTGGCCGACGCCAGCGTGCTGGCGGCCTGGTTCGGCACATAACCGAGCTGCTTGATCGCCGCCGCAATGCGGTCGCGCGCTTCCAGCTGCACCAGCGCCGGAGTTTTCAGTGCGCGCGATACGGTCATCGGGCTGACCCGCGCCAGGCGTGCGACATCGACGATGGTTACCCTGCCGCTGGCGCGGCTGTGGCGTTGTGGCTTGAGTTCCTGGCTGGTCATGGTAACGATGGCATTGAATGGTCTCTCTACATTTAGCTCGCTGCTGCCAGCTTATTCATTATTCAGCCGGATTCCAGTTATGTATGCCGGGCAATGGAATCTTGTTCATTTGGCTAGCGTAAGCAATGTTACACGCAAGCCCTGCTGCATTGTTATAGTTTCCTTGGAGTAAGGGTACTAGCAGTGTGCAATATTACTTTCCGTTGTAAAAGAGACGCGATGTTAGCGCTAACATATGATGTATGATTGCGGCCACGCAGCCACGCGGCGGCGCCGGCAAGTACTACAATGAAACGGGTGCGGCGCACGGCGTCCAGGCAGGATAGCTGCTCATCAGCAGTCGCTTACTCATTTCATCACGAGGTAGTTCATGCAACACCAGCCAGAATACATGCTCGGCGTAGACATCGGCACCACCAGCACCAAGGCGGTGCTGTTCACCACCCAGGGACAGGTAGTGGCGCAGCACGCGGTGGAATACCCCCTGCTGTGCACCACGCCGGGCATGGCTGAGCAAGATCCGCTGCAGATTTACGAGGCGGTGCTGAGCGCGATCAAGAACGCGGTGGGCAACGCTGCTGGCAAGAACGGCGTCGAGGCCGCACAGATAAAGCTGGTGTCCTTCAGCGCCGCCATGCATAGCGTGATCGCGGTCGGCCAGGACGGCGCGCTGCTGAGCAACAGCATCACCTGGGGCGACAACCGTGCCGGCGCATGGGCCAACCGCATCCGCGACGAACTGGGCGGCCATGAAATCTACCTGCGCACCGGCACCCCTATCCATCCGATGTCGCCGCTATGCAAGATCATGTGGCTGCGCCATGACCAGCCGCAGCTGTTTGCGCGCGCGGCGCGCTTTGTCGGCGTCAAGGAATATGTGCTGTACCGCCTGTTCGGCGAATGGCTGGTCGATCATTCGATCGCCTCCGCCACCGGCATGTTCAACCTGCAGCAGCTGGACTGGGACCAGGGCGCGCTGGAACTGCTCGGCATCGGCCCGCAGCAATTGTCGAAACTTGTGCCGACCACTCACCACCTGAGCGGCCTGGCGCCGGCCATGGCGCAGCAGCTGGGCCTGGCGCCGGCGACGCCGTTCGTGATCGGCGCCAACGACGGCGTGCTGTCCAACCTTGGCGTCAACGCCATCGGCCCGGGCCAGGTCGCGGTCACCATCGGTACGTCGGGAGCGATGCGGACCGTGATCGACAAGCCGCTGACCGATCCCTCCGGCCGCACCTTCTGTTATGCCCTGACCGCCAGGCACTGGGTGGTCGGCGGCCCCACCAACAACGGCGGCAGCATTTTCCACTGGGTGCGCGACGAGCTGGCGACCGCCGAAGCCGCCGCCGCCAAGGCCGCCGGCCTTGATCCCTACGATGCCTTGACCAAAATCGCCGAGGGCGTCAGCGCCGGCGCCGAAGGGTTGCTGTTCCATCCTTACCTGGCGGGCGAACGTGCGCCGTTATGGAATGCCGACGCGCGCGGTTCCTATTTCGGCCTGGCGACGCATCACGGCAAGCCGCACATGATCCGGGCCGCGCTGGAAGGTGTGATTTTCAGCCTGTACAGCATCTTGCCGGCAGTCGAAGACCTGATCGGGCCTACCACCCATATGATGGCGACCGGCGGTTTTGCCCGTTCGCCGTTGTGGCGGCAGATGATGGCGGATATTTTCGAACGTGAAGTGGTAGTGCCGGAAAGCGTCGAATCATCCTGCCTCGGCGCCGCCGTGCTTGGCCTGTATGCGCTGGGCAAAGTCGATTCGCTGGAAGTCATCGGCGGCATGGTCGGCTCTACCCACCGCCATGTGCCGATTGCGGAAAACGTCGCGCTGTATCGCCGCTTGTGGCCGATCTATGCGGCTATCCCCAGGCAGCTTGAGCAGCAGTACCGGCAGCTGTCGCAGTTCCAGCGAGAGACTGCGGTCACGCCGTCTTGAACCGTAGCGTGGGCACCTGTGCCCACGCGGACCTATGTGCATCTGCTGTCACGCCTGGGCAAAAAAACCTGCCCACCCTACCGGCTTTAATCTTCGTCTTCCGGATCGATCAGGCTGAATTTTTCGTGAGCGGTTTCGCTCAAATGCCCGCGCAGCCATTTGTGCGCCGGGTTGCGGGAATCCCGTTCGTGCCACAGCATGTCGACATGGACCGCCGGCGTCGGGAACGGCAGCTCGCGCGCTACCAGCTCCTCGGTCATGCCGGTAGCGCCGATCAGGTGGCGCGGCAAGACCGTCAGCAGATCTGAACTGGCGACCACCCGGCCAGCCGTGAAGAATTGATTGACGGTCAGCAGGATGCGCCGTTCGCGTCCCATCGCCGCCAGGGTTTCATCGATCAGGCCATGCGCGCGGCCGGAAAAACTGACCAGCAAATGATGCGATGCGCAGTAATTGTCCAGGGTCAGCACCTGATTCGCCAGCGGATGGTTCTTGTGCATCACGCAGACATATTCGCCGGTGTACAGCCGCTCATGATGGATAGGCGAAGCGCTGGTGGTCTGGCCGCCGGCCAGCTGGGCTGCGACGCCGGGGAAAAAACCCACCGCCAGGTCAACATCGCCGCGCAGCAGCATCTGGCGCGGATCGCGGGTGGTCAGCGGCACCATGCGCAGGTTCAGCTGCGGCGCGTCGCGCTCGATGGTGCGCACCAGCCCCGGCAGCCACAGCGCAGCGGTAGCGTCCGCCATCGCCATCTGGAAAGTGGTGTGGGCGCGCGAGACATCGAAGGTCTCCGGCGTGATTGCGGTTTCCAGGTCGGTCAGCGCACGCCTGACCACCGGCCACAATTCTTCGGCATGCTGGGTCGGCTTGACGCCGTGCGCGGTGCGGATCAGCAGCTCGTCGTTGAGGGTGTCGCGCAGGCGTTTCAAGGCGTTCGACACGGCCGGCTGGGTCATCGCCAGCCGGCTGGCGGCGCGCGTCAGGTTCTGCTCGGTCATGACGGCATCGAAGACACGCAGCAGGTTCAGGTCAAGCGTCAGGAAGCTCATGGTTGGATCTATCGTTAATTATTTTTAGATGGAATATGGCGCCGGCAAATTTAGCTGGAAGCAACATTCACAGATTTTATAACTGTTATATGAAAGCGCAATGACAGATTTCAAGTGCAGTAAAAATATTGCGTCACAACATAAAACGCATATCAGGCTGGATTATGTCTCAGATGTTCAACTATTGCCGAGTTGAAACCAAGACAAACCGATCTCTCGCCTCTCATGCTTTATCTTACACATCTTGTCTTAACCACGACATGAGGGACATTCTTCAGCAGCGGCGAACATTATTCGTTGAACACATAACTGATATCCCAAATCAGAATTGGATAGCTCCCTAAGTAGTGAATATACTGCAATGCAACATCATCAACAAAGAGTAGTTGCAATGTCTTTATTCGCTTTTGCCCTGCCAGCTGAAATCGCTTTGTTCGACGCATCGGCCTTGCTTGCTGCCGCTGCCGCCGCATTGCGGCCATTGCTGGGCCTGGGAGCGCTGGCGACCTTGATGGTGTATTTCAAACCGCTCTGGATGGGGATCTTGCGTGCAGCACTGATGTTGATCAAGCCGCGCAAATCACTGGAACAGCGGATTGCCCGCAGCAAGTTCAGAGGACAGCAAGTGATACGCCGCATGGCTAACGACCATGCCTCTAGCCAGCCTAACCTGGCTGCAGAGCTGCGATTGCTGGCCGGTCGCGATTGATTATTGTTAATAACCACGAGGAGTTTGCCATGCACCAATACATTTACCACGACGAAGACGGTTTCCCGACTTTCGCGGTGCTGCAATGGCTGCGTGCCATGGCGACCCGCGTTCTGGCCTGGATGGGTTTGAACGGCCTGTAAAAGCTGTCACCGGAATTTTTGACGTCTCCTCTTTCCTGCGATGGAAGGATTCACCCTGCCGGCTTGGCGCCGGCAGGGATTTTTTTTGTCTGCCCATAAAAAAACGCCCGCAGCTTGCGGGCGTTTTGTATTGCGATAGCAAGCTATCCAGGCCTTACTCGGCCAGGTTCTTCTCCAGCGCCAGTTTTACCTTGGCCAGCTGCTGCGGCAAATGGTGTTTCAGCTTGTCGAACAGTTCTGCATGCAGCTCCGTCTCCGCTTTCCAGGCTGCTTTGTCGATCGCGGTGATGCGCTCGAACTGCTCTTCGCTGAAATCCAGTCCTTCCCAGCTCAGGTCGCCGTAGCGCGGCGTCACGCCGAACAGGTGCTCGACTCCGCCCTGCTTGCCGTCGAGCCGGTCCAGCATCCATTTCAGCACGCGCATGTTGTCGCCGAAGCCAGGCCAGACGAATTTGCCGTCGGCGCCGGTGCGGAACCAGTTGACGCAGAAGATCTTCGGCAGCTCGGCCCGGTTTTGCTGTGCCAGTTTTTCGCCCAATGTCAGCCAGTGCTGGAAGTAGTCGCTCATGTTGTAGCCGATGAACGGCAGCATGGCGAACGGATCGCGGCGCACCACACCTTGCTGGCCGGCAGCGGCGGCAGTGGTTTCCGAACCCATGGTGGCCGCCATGTAGACGCCTTCCACCCAGTTGCGCGCTTCGGTCACCAGCGGCACGGTGGTGGAGCGGCGGCCGCCGAAAATGAAGGCCGAGATCGGCACGCCGGCCGGATCGTCCCAGGCGGCGTCGATGACCGGATTCTGGGTCGCGGCCACGGTGAAGCGCGCATTCGGATGGGCAGCCTTGGCGCCGGTTTCCTTGGCGATGGCCGGGGTCCAGTCCTTGCCCTGCCAGTCGATCAGGTGCGCCGGCGGGGTGCTGCTCATGCCTTCCCACCAGACGTCGCCGTCGTCGGTCAGCGCGACGTTGGTGAAGATGGTGTTTTCGCGCAGCGATGCCATGCAGTTGTAGTTGGTCTTGTCATTGGTGCCGGGCGCAACGCCGAAATAGCCGGCTTCCGGATTGATCGCGTACAGGCGGCCATCAGCGCCCGGCTTGATCCAGGCGATGTCGTCGCCGATGGTAGTGACTTTCCAGCCTTCAAAACCGGCAGGCGGAATCAGCATGGCGAAATTGGTCTTGCCGCAGGCCGATGGGAAAGCTGCCGCGACATAGTGTTTCTTGCCAGGTTTACCATTAATTGCGGGCGACTCCACGCCGAGGATCAGCATGTGTTCCGCCAGCCAGCCCTGGTCGCGGCCCATGGTCGAGGCGATGCGCAGCGCGAAGCACTTCTTGCCGAGCAGCGCGTTGCCGCCGTAACCCGAACCGTAAGACCAGATTTCACGGGTTTCCGGATAGTGGACGATGTACTTGGTCGGATTGCAAGGCCAGGCCACATCCTTCTGGCCGGCTGCCAGCGGCGCGCCGACGCTGTGTACGCAAGGCACGAACTCGCCGTCGCTGCCGAGCACGTCATACACGGCGCGGCCCATGCGGGTCATGATGCGCATGTTGACGGCGACGTACGGCGAATCGGACAGCTCGACGCCGATGTGCGCAATCGGCGAACCCAGCGGGCCCATCGAAAACGGCACTACATACATGGTGCGGCCCTGCATGCAGCCGTCGAACAAGCCGTGCAGCGTCTTGCGCATTTCAGCCGGGTCGGTCCAGTTGTTGGTCGGGCCAGCGTCCTCTTCTTTTGCCGAGCAGATGAAAGTGCGGTCTTCGACGCGCGCCACGTCGGACGGATCGGAGCATGCGAGGTAGCTGTTCGGGCGTTTTTCCTGGTTCAGTTTTTTCATGGTGCCGGCAGCTACCATTTCGCTGCACAGGCGATCGTATTCGGCTTGCGAACCGTCGCACCAGTAGATGCGGTCAGGTTTGGTCAGCGCGGCGACTTCGGCCACCCAGTTGATCAGCTTCTGCTGTTTGACGAATGCCGGGGCGTTGATTGCGGCGATGCCGCCCATAAGGGGTTGATTCATGAAAACTACCTCCAATACCAATAAAGAAATCTGTTTCTTGCCTTCCTCTTGCCAGCGGGCTGCGCCTGGCTGGCGCGCCGTGTCGGTCGGCTGAATCCTGGTGCGTTTGCTGCGGGCTATCCGCAATCTGTTGCGTGACCGCAGGCAGCAAAAAATGAAATAATGGGCCGGATTTAGTCTTGTTTACAAAACTGCAGGCGCCGAGCGGGTTTTACTGCAGGCCTTACTGTGATTCAGGCCGCACACCATGGTCGATATAGCCTGTCTGCTCCGGAAAACTGCATTTATCCTGGAAAAAGTGGGCCGATTGTACACCCGATTTGTAGTGAAATTGACCAACTATTGTAGTAAGGTATTTCCCATTTTCCGGATGCTGTTGCTTTATTACGTGGCAGCCCTTTTCCCTTATTTTTTTGTCACACTTACAGCATGGAACTCCTATGAAAATTGCCGTACTGGATGATTATCAAGACAGCGTCCGCCATCTCGACAGCTTCAGATTATTGGATGGCCACGACGTCAAAGTGTTCAACAATTCGGCGCGCGGTGTTGGCCAGCTGGCAATCCGCCTGGCCGATTTTGAAGCGCTGGTGCTGATTCGCGAACGCAGCAGTTTTTCCAGGGCGCTGCTGCAAAAACTGCCTAAGCTGAAACTGATATCGCAGACCGGAAAAGTCAGCGGCCATATCGATGTCGAAGCAGCTACCGAATGCGGCATCGCCATCGTCGAGGGCATCGGCGATCCGACCGCGCCGGCCGAACTGACCTGGGCCCTGATCATGGCCGCCAGCCGCCGCATCCCGCGTTATGTCAGCAACCTGCAGCAGGGACAGTGGCAATCGGTGTCGGCGCTACCGCAAAACGATGTGCTGGGCACCGTGCTCAAGGGCCGTACGCTGGCGATCTGGGGTTATGGAAAAATCGGCCGCATGGTGGCCGGCTATGGCAAGGCGTTCGGCATGCGGGTGCTGGTGTGGGGCCGCGAAGCCAGCCTGGCCGCCGTGCAGAAAGATGGCTATGAAGCGGCGGCCTCGAAACAGCAGTTTTTCGCCGAAGCCGATGTGCTGTCGCTGCACCTGCGCCTGAACGATGCGACGCGCGGCATTGTCGAGGCGGCCGACCTGGCCTTGATGAAATCCAGCGCCATTTTTGTCAACACCAGCCGCGCCGAGCTGGTTGCCGAGGGCGCTCTGGAGCCGGCTTTGCAGCAGGGCAGGCCCGGTTTTGCTGCGCTGGATGTGTTTGAAACCGAACCGCTGGCGCCGGATTCGCCGCTGCTGCGGATGGAGAATGTGCTGGCTTCGCCGCACCTGGGTTATGTCGAAAAAGACAGTTACGAGTTGTACTTTCGGATCGCATTCCAGAATGTCGTGGATTTCGCCGGCGGCGCGCCCAAGAATGTCCTGAATCCGGACGCGCTGCTGCTGAAGTAAACCGTCAGTCGTCGTCGCCGGCGCCGCTGGGCAGGATCAGCTTGTTCAGGCGCGCTGCCGGCGCCGCCAGCGTGGTGTCGCGCCACATGCCCTGCCAGCCGGGCGGCCATGGCAAAGGCGGGCCGCTGTATTCGGGTACGTTCTTGCGCACCGGGATCACCGGCAGGCTGTCCGGCATCGGGCCTTCGCTCCAGCCCAGGCTGAAAGCGTAATCCGGCAGCAGGGCGTCGCATACCTTGGCGAACCATGCGCTATGGTCCTCGTCGCGCCCCAGCGCTTGCGCCAGCCCATGCGGATCGAACTGCGCCAGCGCCCTGGCCAGTTCCGGAATCGCGGCCCCCGGCTGGTCGCCCCAGCCGAGGATGGGATTGAAGTTGTAATCGGCGCCGGAGCCGTACCAGCCCTCGCGCCTTGCCCTTTCCATCCAGCTGCGCCGTCCGCAAAACAGGTGCCAGCGCCAGTGCAGGCCGGACGGCTTGGGCCAGCTGTACAGGTACAGGCGCTGGTAACCGGCGCGGTGCAATTCACGCACCAGCGCCATCAGGCGCGCATGCGGCATGCGGTCCGGCGGCGCGTGGCGGAACAGGATCGGCTCGCCGTCCGCGTGCTGCACCTCGTCAGTGGACAGGTTCAGGTCCAGCGTCCGCTTCTCGCTGCCGAAACGCGCAGCGACCCAGCCGGTCAGCAGGTTGACGGAGGTGATCACGCCATAACCGCGGAAGCGGTGGAAAATGACGGTGCCGGGTGCGATGGGTTTCATGAGTCGGAATTCTTGTAAAAAGAGATGAACGCTGAAATCAAATGTTACCAGTGTAGTCGCTGCACGGCGTTTTCCTAGGAGCCTGCCGATCTCCTTAAGTCCGGCAGGCTCCTAGGGTTGCCAAAAGACGCAGCATGCAATAGCTTAGCTTAGTATAATCAGGCAACCCACCAGGCAGAAAGGACTAGCCACATGAAGCAACGTCCACCAGTTGTAGGCCAGCGATCAGGCGACCAGCCGATCACAGCAGCCCCCGGCCGCGAGGTGTTTTCCGCCAGCAGGCGCAACCTCATGTTGCTGGCCGGTGTCAGTTTCGCGATGATGAGCATCCCCCGCTGGCTGCAGCAAGCCGCAGCCCAGACCGTCACCCCCGCCGCTTCTCCCCCCAGCGCCAATACCCAGCAGCAAGCGAATTTCATGGCATTGTCAGCCTTGCTGACCGGCGCCGCGAAGCTCAATCCGCGCACGGGCGCGAGGCTGTACAGTGCGCTCAGCACGCAAGCGATCGAGTTTGAAAAGCAGGCAGCCGCATTGTGGCAATACAGTCTCGATCACAAGATCAAGGATGTGGATAACCTGGCGGCCGCGGTCGGCGCCGACAGTGCGTTGTCGCTGGTGCTGCATCGTATCGTCAGCGGCTGGTACCTGGGCGTAGTCGGCGACGGCGGCGTCACCGGCGGCGCCAAGGTCATCGCCTTCGAACAGGCGTTGATGTTCGACCAGGTGCGCGATGCGGTAGTCGTGCCCACCTATTGCCGTGCCGCCCCCGGTTACTGGACCACTCAACCGGCAGTCTTGAAAGCGAGGGTTTGACCATGGCTGATAACTTGTCTGCTGATGTTGTAATCGTAGGTTCCGGCGTCGCCGGCGCCCTGGTGGCGCATCAACTGGCCTTGTCCGGCGCTTCGGTGCTGGTGCTGGAAGCCGGGCCGCGTCTGGAACGCTGGCGCATCGTCGAGAATTACCGGAACACGCCCAGCAAGGACGATTTCATGGTGCCCTACCCGTCCACCAAATACGCGCCGCATCCCGAATACACGCCGGAAAACAATTACCTGATCCTCAAGGGTTCGCATAAATACAATTCGCAGTACATCCGCGCGGTAGGCGGCACCACCTGGCACTGGGCAGCCGCTGCCTGGCGTTTCCTGCCCAACGATTTCAAGATGAAAACCCTGTACGGCGTCGGCCGCGACTGGCCGATCAGCTACGACGAGCTGGAGCCCTACTACTACCGGGCCGAAGTCGAGCTCGGCGTATCCGGCCCCAACGACGGTACCGACCTCGGTTCGCCGCGCAAGCAACCCTATCCGATGG
The DNA here is from genome assembly GCF_001584145.1 of Collimonas fungivorans. NCBI lineage: Bacteria > Pseudomonadati > Pseudomonadota > Betaproteobacteria > Burkholderiales > Oxalobacteraceae > Collimonas > Collimonas fungivorans. Next base: position 5,572,999 of record NZ_CP013232.1, read on the forward strand.
ATCACCTGCCGCTGTCCTGGAACGACCAGCGTTTCAGCGCCGTGGTCAACGGCGCCGGCCACAAGGTGGTGTCGGAACCGGTGGCGCGCAACAGCCGCGCCTACGATGAACGGCCCAACTGCTGCGGCAACAACAACTGCATGCCGATCTGTCCGATCGCCGCCATGTATAGCGGCATCATCCACGTCGAGAAAGCCGAAAAGGCCGGCGCCAAGGTGCTGCCCGATGCCGTGGTGTACCGCATCGAAGTGGACGCCAAGGAGCGCATCAGCGCCGTTCACTACAAGGATCCGGAAGGCGTCACGCACCGCGTCACCGGCAAATATTTCGTGCTGGCCGCGAACGGCATCGAGATTCCGAAACTGATGCTGATGTCGACCGACGACAAGCATGGCAAAGGCGTAGGCAACAGCTCGGACCAGGTCGGCCGCAACCTGATGGACCATCCCGGCACCGGGGTTACCTTCCTTGCCAATGAAGACCTGTGGCCGGGGCGCGGTCCGATCGAAATGACCTCCATCGTCGACATGCGCGACGGCGCTTTCCGCTCCGAATACGCCGCCAAGAAACTGCACCTGAATAACATGGCGCAAACCAACCATGCTGCGCAGACCGCCCTGAAAGACGGCCTGGTCGGCCTCAAGCTGAACCAGGAAATCCGCCGCCGCGCGGCGCGCACCGTGAATATCAACAGCTTCCACGATATCCTGCCGGATCCGGAAAATCGCATACGGCCGAGCGCGGAAAAGCGCGATGCATTGGGTATTCCGCAGCCGGAAATCACCTATTCGATCAATGACTACGTGCAGAAGAGCGCCGTGCTGACGCACCAGGCCTACGCCAGCATCGCCGCCATGTTCGGCGGCACCGAGATCAAGTTCGACGACGATTTCGCGCCGAACAACCACATCATGGGCGCCACCATCATGGGCGGCGATCCGCGCGATTCGGTGGTCGACGCCCATTGCCGTTCGCACGACCACGAAAACCTGTTCATCGCCAGCGGTTCGGTGATGCCGGTAGCCGGCACCGTGAACTGCACCTTGACCATCGCGGCGCTGTCCCTGCGCATCGCCGACACCTTGAGGACAGTGCTATGACGGCCCGCTCTCAACTCACCTTTCCGCGCTGGATGGCCGGCATGGTCCTGGCTGCCGGATTGGCGCAAGGCGGTGCCGCAGCAGCAGCCGATACCGCGGCGACCGCTGCCGTGGCTGCCGCTCCGGCCGCAGCGCCCAACGCCGACCAGATCACGCGCGGCGCTTACCTGGCCAAGGCCGCCGACTGTATCGCCTGCCACACGGTTGATCCGGCCAAGCCGTTCGCCGGCGGTTATCCGCTGGCGACGCCGTTCGGCACCATCTACGGCCCCAACATCACGCCGGATAAAGAGACCGGCATCGGCAACTGGAGCGATGAGGATTTCATCCGCGCCCTGCACAACGGCATCGACGACGAAGGCAAGCATCTATATCCTGCCTTCCCCTACGCGTCCTTCACCAAGCTGTCGCGCGACGATGTGCTGGCGATCAAGGCCTACCTGTTCAGCCTGCCGCCGATCCCGCAAAAGAACCTGGAAAACAAGCTGCCCTTCCCGCTCAACCAGCGCTGGATCCTGGCCGGCTGGAACCTGTTCAACTTCAAGCCGGGCGAATGGAAGGACGATGCCGGCAAGAGCCCGGAATGGAATCGCGGCGCTTACCTGGTGGAAGGGCTGGCCCACTGCCAGGAATGCCATACGCCGCGTAACCTGACCATGGGCGTCGACCTCAAGCGCTCCTTCGGCGGCGCCCAGCTGGGCGGCTGGACCGCGTTCAACATCACGCCCGATCCGGTCAGCGGCATCGGCGGCTGGAAGGACGAAGAAATCGTCCAGTACCTGAAAACCGGCCTGGTGCCGGGCAAGGCATCCGCGGCCGGCGGCATGGCGGAAGCGATCGAACACAGCCTGCAATACCTGAGCGAGCCTGACCTGAAGGCGATCGTCACTTACATGCGCAGCGTGCCGGCCATCAGCGATGCGGCCGACAAGAAACCGCGCTACGCCTGGGGCCAGGCAGCGGATGACGATGCCGATTTGCGCGGGGTGGCGGCGGTATCGGTCAGCAGCAATGCCGCCAGCGGCGCCGAGCTGTTCAGCGGCAACTGCGCCAGCTGCCACTCGGCCAGCGGCAGCGGCGTGGTCGGCGGTTATTACCCTTCCCTGTTCAGCAACAGCGTGGTGGGCGCGCGCGATCCCGGCAACTTGCTGATGGTGATCCTCAACGGCGTGCAGCGCCGCGGCAAGGACGAGCAGACTTTCATGCCCGGTTTTGCCGGCCACCTCAACGATGGCCAGGTCGCCATGCTGGCCAACTACGTGGTCAAGCAGTACGGCCATGCCGATACGCCGCCGATTACGCCAGAGCAGGTCAAGGTGCAGCGCCAGGGCGGGCCGGTGTCGCCGATGCTGACTTTACTGCCATGGGGACTAGGCGCGGCAGGGCTGATCGTGTTATTTATACTGTTTTCACTGATCATGCGTCGTGGCCGGCGGCCTTCCAAGGACGACTCGGCTGCTTCATAGGAACAGGTTCATAGAAATCGCATCATAGGAATATCTACTCATGGCCCTACGTATCATCGCCACCGGCGGCACTTTCGATAAACATTACGACGAGATCGCCGGTAAACTGACTTTCGCCACCAGCCACCTGCCGCAGGTGATCCAGCGCGCGCGCATCACTACCGAAATCGCGCTGGAAGAACTGCCGCTGCTCGATTCGCTCGACATGCAAGACATCGACCGCCGGCGCGTGCTGGCTTCCTGCACGCATGCGGCGGAATCGGCGATAGTCATCATCCACGGCACCGACACCATGCGCGAGACCGCCGCCGTGCTGGGCGCGGCGGCGCTGGAAAAGACGATCGTGGTGACCGGCGCGATGATTCCCTATGCGATTGCCAACTCCGATGCCTTGTTCAATTTCGGCTTTGCCTGCGGCGTTGCGCAATCCTTGCCGCACGGCGTGTACGTGGCGATGAACGGCAAGATTTTTGCATGGGACAAAGTAGAGAAAAACCGGGTTGCAGGAGTCTTTGAGCCTTTGTAATATCTTTTCTTCAGGCGAAAAAAAACGGGGCAGAATTTCTGCCCCGTTTTCACATCCAGCCCACTGTTACTTGGTTACCCCGGTCAGGCCGCGCGCCTCCAGCAGAGGCTCGACTTCCGGCCCGCGTCCGTAGAAGTCCTTGAACTGGGCGCTAGGGTCGGCGCTGAAGCCGCGCGACAGCACCTTGGCGCGCAACAGGTCGCCGTTGGCGCGTTTCAGGCCGCCGTGGGTGTCCATCCAGTGCTCGGTATCCTTGGCCAGCACGTCGCTCCAGATATAAGCGTAATAACCGGCTGCATAGCCGCTGGCGAAGATGTGCTGGAAGTATTGCGTGTGGTAGCGCGGCGGCACCACATAACCGTCGCCGCTGCTGGCAGCCTGCAAGGTTTTGGCTTCAAACGCCATCACATCCTTGGCGGCCGGCGTCTGGCCTGCCGGCAGCTGGTGCCAGGCCTGGTCCAGCATGGCCGCCGCCAGGTATTCCGAAGTCTCGAAACCGGCATTGAACTTGCGCGCCGCCAGCACCTTGTTGACCAGCGCCCGCGGCATCGGCTTGCCGGTTTTATAGTGCTTGGCGTAGTGGGCCAGGACTTGCGGATTGTGCGACCACATTTCATTGAACTGCGACGGGTATTCGACGAAATCCGGCGGCACCGAGGCGCCAGAGAACATCGGATACTGGACGCTGGAGAACATGCCGTGCAAGGCATGGCCGAACTCGTGGAACATGGTGTTGACTTCGTCAAACGTCAGCAGCACCGGCTTGCCGGCCGGCGGTTTGACGATGTTGATATTGTTCGAGACCACCGGCTTGGTCCCGAACAGACGCGATTGCGGAACATAGCTGTTCATCCAGGCGCCGCCCTGCTTGTTGTCGCGGGCGAAAGGATCGAACAGGAATAAGGCCAATGGCGAACCGTCCTGGTCGAACACTTCGAATACCCGCACATCTTTCTGGTACACCGGCAGGTCGGTGCGTTCCTTGAAGTTGATGCCGTACAGCTGCTGGGCAGCATAGAACACGCCGTTCTGCAGCACATTGTTCAATTCGAAGTAAGGCTTGATCTGGGATTCGTCGAAGTTGTAGCGCGACTTGCGCACCTGTTCAGAGTAAAACGCCCAGTCCCACGGCTGCAGCTTGAACGGCTTGGCATGGCTGGCCTTGGCCTGGCGGTCTATCACCTGCTGTATGGCGGCCGCTTCCTTGCGGGCGTTGGCGGCAGCGGGCGGCGCCAGCTGGGCCAGCATGCGGTTGACGGCGTCCGGCGTGCCGGCGGTTTCATCTTCCAGCTCATAGGCGGCGTGGCTAGGATAACCCAGCAGCGCGGCGCGCTGGGCGCGCAGTTTGACGATCTGGGCGACGCCGGCGACATTGTCGTCGCTGCCGCCGTTGGCGCGCGTGATGGACGCGGTATAGAGGCGCTCACGCAGCTGGCGGTTCTTGAGCTGCGCCAGCAGCGGCTGGTCGGTGGTGTTTTGCAGGGCGATCAGCCATTTGCCGTCCAGCTTGCGGCTGCTTGCAGCCTGCGCCGCGGCGCTGATCTGTTCCGGCGTCAGACCATCAAGGTCGGCCTGGCGATCGACTATCACCGCGCCGTCGTTATTCGCTTTCAGCAGGGTCTGCTGGAATTGCGTGGTGAGCGAAGAAATCTGCTGGTTCAGCTTGCGCAGCTGGTCCTTGTCGGCGGCCGACAAACGGGCGCCGGCCCTGACGAATTCGGTGCGGTAGCGTTCCAGCAGGCGCAGCGATTCCGGATCGAGGCCGAGGCTGCTGCGTTGCTGGTACAACTGTTCGACGCGGGCAAACAGTTGCGGGTCGAGGAAAATGGCGTCCTTGTGGTCGGCCAGCTTGGGCGCCATGTCCTGCTGGGTCTGGTCCAGTTCCGGGCTGGTGTTGGCGCTCACCAGGTTAAAGAATACTTCGCTGACGCGGCTCAGCATCTGGCCCGAGCGTTCCATCGCGACGATGGTGTTGTCGAAGTTCGGCGCCGCCGGATTGGCGGCGATTGCGCGCGCTTCCTGGCGTTGCTGCGCCATGCCTGCTTCGAACGCCGGTTTATAGTCGCTATCCTTGATCCGGTCGAATGGCGGCATGTTGTACGGCAGGCTGCTGACCTGGGCGAACGGGGAATTTGCAGCGAGCGCCGCGGTGGCGGCTGAGGCTTGCGATGCCTTGGTTGATTCATTGTCGGCTGTCGTGCAGCCTATCATGCCGGCAGCCGCCGTCAACATCAATCCGCACAGCGTGATACGTCGTGTAGAAACTTGCATCAGTTCTCCTTGGGTTGGTACAAGTGGACTGTAACAGCCAATTCAGAAGTGCCTGTCACGTACCCGACCCGCATGGCGGCGTTGCAAATGCTCGCAATAGTCTCGCTATTGCTCCGCTTTGCGCCTTGCCCTGCGCGCCGGGTACGCGCCCTTCACTCCCGAATCGGCTGTTACAGTCCACTAGGTATTATTTTTTTGACGAAACATTCTACGCCAGCATTCAAGCTCCCGGGAATCACGCCTTATTTTGATGAAAAAAAACGGAAGACATGCATGTCTTCCGTCTCGAACGGCAGGCCAGCAAAGGCCATGCCGTTTTGCACATCAACCGGGTTTAGAAGCGGTGCTGGATGCCGGCGATGACGCCGGTCTGGCTGCTGCCGTAGGCAATATCGTCACGCGACAAGCCGACCAGCTGCGAATTCTTCGCTTTGGCATAGGCCGCGCTCAGATACAGGTCGGTGCGTTTCGACAGTGCATACTTGCCGCGCACCGAATACATGATCGGATCGGCATCCTTGCCGCTGGCGACGTTCTTGATGTTCTGGTAGTAGATGGCGCCGATCAGCGTCACTACCGGCGTCACCTTGTAGCTGGCGCCGCCCCAGAAGAAATCGCTGCGCAGGTCGGCTGCATTCGACGCCAGCGTCTTCTTGTAGTTGCGATAACCCAGGCTCAGGCTCAGGTTGCTGCCGAGCTGGTAATTGCCCGCCAGGTGGATGGTGGTGGCCTTGTCGTAAGCACTGTTGGTGGCGCTGGCGGCAGTGCCGTTGACCCGGTCGAATGTCGCCGCGATGCGGAACGGGCCGCTTTCGTAGCCCACACCCACGTCATATTTTGCGCTGTCGCTGGTGCTGCCAGCCGTCTCGCCAAAGCCATAGGTAGCGCCCAGCTTGAAGTCGCCGAACTTGCCCTGGTACTTGATGATGTTCGGCTGGTTGGTCGGCATGCCATCCTTGCGGCCACCGGTGGCGCCAGCGGAAGTCACCCATGAATACTGGGCCGAATAACCCATGGGGTCGAACGGCAGGATGAAATCATAGGTAGTGGTGAAAGAGCGGCCCAGCACTACTTTACCGAAGCTGCCTTCCAGGCCGACATTGGCCTGGCGGTTGAACAGCAGGCCGGCGCTGTCGAATTCGCCGGTATCGGTCTTGAAACCGTTTTCCAGCTGGAATACGGCTTTCAGGCCGCCGCCCAGGTCCTCGGTACCGCGAAAGCCGATGCGCGACGTATTCGTGGCGCCCGAGCTCAGGCGCACCAGGCCGTCCTTGTTGGCATTGGCGTTGTTCACATACTCGACCCCGGTATCGATGATGCCGTAGACGGTGACGCTGGTCTGGGCGTAAGCGCCGGATGCCAGCGTGCCGAGTGCGGCCAGTGTTGCCGCCAGGTATTTTCTCTTCATTGTTGTTCCTCCGTTGTGTAATATTTTTTTGTTGGCTGTGCGGTTGCGGCTAAGCTGCACAAAGGCTTTTGTGTAACTTGTCTCCCTTCCCTATGGCTTATTGATACTTTCTTCAATCATGACAAAACTTGTTTATCCATCGCTCTCGTAGGGTGGGCACAGGTGCCCACCCTACCTAGAAGGCCCACAGCGCGTCTTGCGGTAGCTGCAGCCAGTACTCGCCCGGCGCCAGCCGGTGCCGGGCGTAGGCGCGCAGCACGGTGCTGTCGGCGCTGCTGGCGGCAGCGTTGCGGAACACGCATTCCCAGCGGTCGCCCAGGTACATACAGGTCGACAGCGGCAGCTTGATAGCGTTGTCCACCTGCGTAGCGGAGATGTTGACCTGCTCGACGCGGATGATGGCGACCGCATCCTTGTCGCCGCTGCAGATGGTCGGCCCGCGCAGCGTTGCCTTGACGTCGCCGCCTTCGACCTGCAGCAGGGCATGGCCGCCGTCACGTTCCAGCACCTTGGCCGGCAGGCGGTTGTTGCTGCCCATGAACTCGGCGGTGAACAGGGTGTCCGGCGTTTCGTACATGCTTTGCGGCGTGCCCTGCTGTTCGATCTTGCCGTTGTTGAGCAGCAGGATGCGATCGGAAATCGCCATCGCTTCGGCCTGGTCGTGGGTCACCATCAGCGCCGACAAACCGAGCCGCACGATCAGCTCGCGCAGGAAGGCGCGTGCTTCTTCGCGCAGCTTGGCGTCGAGGTTGGACAGCGGCTCGTCCAGCAGGATCACCGGCGGGTTGTACACCAGCGCGCGGGCGATGGCGACCCGTTGCTGCTGGCCACCCGACAGCTGATGCGGGAAGCGGTCGCCCAGGTGGCCGAGGCCGAGCTGGCCCAGCACTGTCTTGACGCGGGCGGCGATGTCGCTGCTGTTCATCTTGCGCAGCTTCAGGCCGTAGCCGACATTGTCGGAAACCGTCTTGTGCGGCCACAGCGCATAGGACTGGAACACCAGTCCCAGGTTGCGCTCTTCTGCCGGGATCTCCAGCTTGCGCTGGCCGTCGAACATGGCGCGCTCGCCGATCTGTATGCTGCCCGACTTCGGCGATTCCAGGCCGGCTACCGCGCGCAGCAAGGTGGTCTTGCCGCTGCCGGAAGGACCCAGCAGGGCCACCACTTCGCCGCGTTGCAATTCCATCGACACGCCCTTGAGGATGGGATTGGCGCTGGCGCCGCTGCCGTAGTCGAGATGCAGGTTGTTGACACTTAATTCGCTCATGATGATTTCCTGATTGTGTGGTGCAACTTAGTCGTGCAGCTTGACGCCAAAGCGCAGCGCAATGCCGAGGCCGATGGCCACCAGCGTGATGTTGATGAAGGAGAGAGTGGCGACCAGGTCGACCGAGCCGGAAGCCCACAGCGACACGATCAGCGCGCCGATCACTTCGGTGCCCGGCGAGAGCAGGTAGACGCCGGTCGAATATTCGCGTTCGAAGATCAGGAACACCATCAGCCAGGCGCCCAGCACGCCGTAGCGCACCAGCGGCAGCGTCACGTCGCGTGTCACCTGCGAGCGGCGGGCGCCGACTGCGCGCGCCGCTTCTTCCAGCTCCGGGCCGACCTGCAGCAGCGCCGTGGTGATCAGGCGCAAGCCATACGCCAGCCACACCACCGAGTAAGCCAGCCACACCGAGAAGATGGTGGAGCGCAGTTCGCGCAGTTGCGGAATCACGTGCTCCACCAGCCACTGCGCCACTACGTTGTCGTAGCCCTTCAGCATGTTGTCGAGGAACGACGGCACGAACAGGAACACCCACAGGAATGACAAGCCGGCCAGCAAACCCGGCACGGCGCGCGGGATCAGCACGCTGTAGTCGAGGAAACGGGTGATGCCGTCCGACTTGCGATGCATCGCCAGCGCGATGCAGCAGTAGCAGGCCACCGCGATCGCGCCGCCGATGACGCCGATCAGGATGGTGTTGACGATGCCGCGCACCAGCGCCGGCTGTTCCCAGATATCGCGGAAGTGCTGCAAGGTGAAAGTGTCGATCAGCGATACGCCGTAACCCCAGTGCGAGACAAACGCGCGCAGGGCAATGCCGGACAGCGGAATCACGATCGTGAAAATCAGCCAGACCGCGATCAGGCCGAACGCCAGCCATTTCCACTTGCCCAGCGGCAGCGCCTTCTGGCGTGCGCCCTTGCCCTTGATCGAGACATATTTATTGGCCGAACGCAGCAGCCAGCGCTGGATCATCACCAGCGGCAAAGTCACCGCCACCAGGCACACCGCCACCGCCGCCATCAGGTGGTAGGACGGCGTGCCGAGCTTGTTGGTCAGCTTGTACAGGTAGGTCGGCAGCACCAGGTGGCCTTCTGGATCGCCCAGCACCAGCACCAGGCCGAACACTTCGAAACCGAGGAAAAACACCAGCACGCCGGCGTAAGCCAGGGCCGGCATGATCATCGGCAGCGATACGTTCAACGCCACCTGCAAAGGCGAAGCGCCGGCTACGCGCGCGGCTTCCTCGACATCGGCGCCGAGGCTCTTCAGCGCTGCCGAGGCATACAGGTAAACGTGCGGCACGTGGGTCAGGCCGGCGATGATGACGATGCTGGGGAAAGCATACACATTCCAAGGCGTCGCTTCGATGCCGACCAGGCGCAGCAGGTCTTGCACCCACACCGTATAGAAGCCGACCGGTCCCATCGCCACCACATAACCGAAGGCGATCACCATCGGCGATACAAAAATCGGCACCAGCAGCATCGGTGCGATCCAGCTACGGCCCGGCAGGTCGGTGCGTACCATCAGGAACGCCAGCATGCCGCCCAGCGGCACTGCGATCAGCGCCAGGCCGCTGGCCAGCAGCAAGCCGTTGATGAAAGCCTGGCGAAAATCTGGATCGTCAAAAATGAAACGATACGGTTCCAGGCTCAGGGTCTTGACCGGCGCGAAGAACGGCGCAGACAGAAAACTTTGGTAAAAGATCAGCGCCAGCGGCAGGAAAATCGCCACCGCCGCCAGCGTGACCACCAGTCCGCGCGGCCAATTGAGGCGCGGCCGGCGTAGGCGCGCCAGCCGGGAACGGCTGGCCAGCGGATGGGGAGGAGAAATGGATGTCATTTTGTACCTTGCAGAAAAACCCGGGTCTAGAAAATCCGCCATCCCCGCGCAGGCGGGGATGGCATGCTTGCCTTATTTCTTCCCTGCGGCGGCTTTCCACTGTTTCAGGAACGCCAGGCGCTTGGTCTGGTCCAGGTATTGCAGCAGGGCCGGAGTAATCGCGATCGGCTTCAGCGCGCCGCCCAGCTGGGTAGTCAGGCTGCCCAGGGTGTTGTGGCCGGTGACGTCAGCACGCAAGGCATACAGCTGGGACTCGTTCGAGATGATGGTCTGGCCGCGCTTGGACAGCAGGTAGTCGATCCACAGCTTGGCCGCGTTCATGTTCTTGGCTGATTTGTTGATGAACACCACGCGCGACAGCACCAGGTTGTAATCCTTGGTGAAGGAGACGCCGATCGACGGATCCTTGGCGGCGCGCGCCTGGGCGTAAGAGCCGATCACGTTGTAGCCGATCAGGTTCTCGCCGGAGGAAATCCGTTCCAGCATGGTGCCGGTCGAAGATTGCACGCGGATGCCGACATCGCCGAAGGTTTTCGCCAGGTCCCAGAACTGCGGATTGATTTGCGCATCTTCGGTGATGAAAGAGAAACCGACGCCCGATTTTTCGATATCGTAGGTAGTCACCTTGTTGCGGAACTTGTCGGCCTTGGCGGTCAGCAGCTTGACCAGGTCGGCATGGTTGGCCGGCACTTCGTCGGCGCTCACCAGGCGCTTGTTGTACACAATGGCCAACGGTTCGAAAGTCGTGCCGTAAGCGCTGTCCTTATAGTTGGCCCAGGCCGGGATCGCAGCGGCTTCCTGCGATTTGTACACCGCGGCATAACCTTCGCTGGCCAGCTTGAACTGCAGGTCCATCGCCGACGACCACAGCACGTCGGCAGTAGCGCCGCCGGCAGCCGCTTCCGAAATGAAGCGGTTGTACACCTCGGTCGAATTCATGTCGTTGAACTCGACTTTGACACCAGGGTAGAGTGTGCTGAAATCTTTGATCAACGGTTCCGCAGCCTTGGAATCGGTGGCGCTGTAGATCACCAGCTTGCCTTCTTTCTTGGCGCCGTCGACGATCTTGGCGTAATCGGCAGGGTAGCCGGCCGGCGCCTGGGCCGAAGCATTCAGGGCCAGGCCCAGCGATATGGCGGCGATTGCGCCGGCCAGGGTTTTTTTGATAAGCATGGGTGTCATCTCCTGAGTGTTATGCGTGCAGCTGCTTTTAAAAGACGCAGGCGAGCCGGCGCCAGCCGGGATTAGGCTGCCGTTTGGCGTTGCTTGCGGGGTTTTTTGCCGGGCCAATTGCCGCGGCGGGATTTATCTGATCAAGCCAAGCTGGTCCGATTGTTTGCGATAGTCTTCAACGGTTTTTTTAATGTATGCAGTCAGCTTGTCGCCGCTCAGCGCAAACGGATACAGTCCGTTGCGGGCGCGCAGCTGGTCGAATTCCGGGGTCGCCATCATCTTCTCGAAGGTGCCGACCCAGCGTTTGTAATCGGCGTCGCTTACCTGCGGACCCATATAGACGCCGCGGATGATCGGCCAGCTGACGTCCATGCCCTGCTCGCGCGCGGTCGGCACATCGGCCAGTGCGCCTGGCAGGCGTTTTTCGGACAGCACCACCAGCACGCGGATCTCGCCGTCCAGCGAATGCAAGGTAGCTTCCGAGGCATCGCCGGAGATGATTTGCACGTGGCCGGCGCGCAAGGCGGTGAAGGCTTCGCCGCCGCCTTCCAGGGCGACGAAGCGCAGGTTCTTGGGATCGATCTGTTTTTGCTTGGCCAGCATGGAAATTTTCAGCCAGTCCTGGCTGCCTACCGTGCCGGCAGCGCCTATGGTGACTTTCGAAGGATTTTTCTTGAGGGCGTCGAGCAGGTCCGGCAAGGTCTTGTACGGTGAATCGCTGCGCACCGCAATCATGCCGTAGTCGACCCCGAGCGCAGCTACCCAGCGCACGTTGCTGACATCGGCATCGCCGTATTTTCCTTGCGCCAGGTTCATCAGCGAGCCGCCGGAAAACGCCACCAGCGTATCGGCTTCGGCGCGGCGTTGGGTAACAATGGAATTCCAGGCCACGGCGCCGATGCCGCCTGGCAGGTAGCTGATCTTGACGGGATCTGCGGATGAAGATTGCAGCTGCAGGCCCTTCTGCACCAGCTTGCAGGTCACGGCCATGCCGCCGCCCGGTTTGGCTGGCGCGATACATTGCACATGCGACTGCACCGGCGCCGCGTTGGCGCCGAGCGTGACACATGCACTGAGTGCAGCAATCCAGGTGATTACGGAATTCATTGTCTCCTACCCATTCTGTTGTTGTTTCACCTGCAATGCAGATGCGAAACCCAGGGCTTTATTCATTTTTTTACATCATAACGGCGGCAGTCTTTCATTTTCCTTTCACTCAGATTTTGCCAAGCAAGGTTTTCTGTGTGAGTATTGACCGCCCCTTTTTGAATTCTAGCCATTAGTTGCCATAAGTTGCCATAGCCATGCGGATTTTACTGATTGAAGACCACGTTGAGTTGTCGCGCTGGCTGACCAAGGCGCTGCAGGATGCGCACTGGTCGGTCGAATGCGCCATGAACGGCGCCGACGCCGACAGCCTGCTGCACACCCAGCAGTATGCGCTGGTGATTCTCGATCTCAGCTTGCCGAAAATGGACGGACTGGAAGTCTTGAAGCGCTTGCGCGCGCGCGGCAGCAAGACCCCGGTATTGATCCTGACCGCGCGCGGCGGTTTGCAAGACCGGGTGCAGGGCCTGAACCTGGGCGCCGACGACTACCTGGCCAAACCGTTCGAACTGGTCGAGCTGGAAGCGCGCGTCAAGGCCCTGCTGCGTCGCGCGCAAGGCGGCGAAGCGCCGATCTACAGCTGCGGCGCCTTGCAGTTCGATACGGTGTCACGCATGTTCAGTTATGGCAACGCGGTGCTGGCGCTGACGCCGCGCGAGCATGCGGTGCTGGAAGTGCTGATCAGCCGCGCTGGCCGCGTGGTGTCCAAGGAAAAACTGTTCGACGAAGTGTTTTCGCTGGTTGACGACGCCAATCCCGACGCCATTGAAATCTATATTCATCGCCTGCGCAAGAAATTGCAGCGCCCCGGCGCCGAAGCAGTCGCCATCACTACGTTGCGCGGTCTCGGCTACCTGCTGGAAGTTGTTGCCGAAAAATGAAGGCGCCGCCAGTCCATCCGCATGCAGCTGCGGCTGAATCCAAGCCGGCAAAGTCTTTGGGCAGCCTGCGCAGCCAGTTGCTGAGCTGGCTCCTGATTCCCTTGCTGCTGCTGGTGGCGCTGGATGCATTTTCGGTCTACCGCAACGCGCTTGATGTGGCCGACCTGGCCTATGACCGCGCCCTGCTCGCTTCGACCCGGGCGCTGGCGGAACGCGTATCGGTGGTCGACGGCAAGGTGGTCGCCGATGTGCCGTATGTAGCGCTGGACAGCTTCGAAACCGATACCCTGGGCCGCATCTATTACAAGGTCACCGGTACCCGCGGCGAATTCGTTTCAGGCTACGAAGACCTGCCGGCCTTGCCGCCCGACGTGCCGCGCTCGGAAATCTATCCGGCGCTGGTGCGTTTTTATCACGCCAGCTATCACAACCAGGCAGTGCGCATCGCCGCCCTGTACCAGCCGGTGTACGACGATTCGATGCGCGGCATCGCCCTGATCCAGGTCGGCGAAACCATGGATGCGCGCAGCGACCTGACCCGCAAGATTTTATTCAGCACCATGTGGCGCCAGGGTTTGCTGGTGACGGTAGCGGCTCTGCTGGTATGGTTTGCGGTGCGTTTTGTGCTGCGTCCGCTGATGCAGCTGAAAGCCGCGGTGGAAGCGCGCGCCACCACCGACCTGGCCGATTTCGAAGTCAACCAGGTGCACAGGGAAGTGCGGCCGCTGGTGGTTGCGATGAATGGCTACATGGGACGTTTGCAGGCGCTGATCACAGGGCAGCGCCGCTTCATCGCCGACGCTTCGCATCAGCTGCGCACTCCACTTACTGTACTTAAAACGCAGGCCGAACTGGCGTTGCGCGAACTGGATCGCAATCCTAACGATGCGCGCGCCTGGCACAGCCTGCGCGAAATCGTCGCCAGCATTGCCGGCACCACCGATGCCACCGTCCACCTGGCCAACCGGCTGCTGACGCTGGCGCGCGCCGAGCACGGTGCTGCCGAGAGCGGCAATGAACCGGTGTCGCTCACCGACATCGCACACCAGGTCGGCATGGAACAGGCGCGCGCCGCGGTGAAGAAACAGATCGACCTGTCCTTCGATGCGGCCGACCAGCTGATCGTCAGCGGCAATGCCTTGCTGCTGCACGAACTGGCCAGCAATCTGCTGGACAATGCGATTCATTACACCCCGGCCGGCGGCAAGATCGTATTGCGCGTGCGGCGCGACAGCGTAGCCCAGCGCGCTCTGCTGGAAGTGGAAGACAGCGGCATGGGCATCGCCGAAGAAGACCGGGAGCGCGTGTTTTCCGCGTTTTATCGCGCTCCGTCGGCGCAACAGCAAAACCCCAGCGGCGCCGGCCTCGGTTTGTCGATCGTGCGCGATATCGCCTCCGCGCATGGCGCACGGATTACCCTCTCCGCCGTTGAAGAGGGTAAGGAGCTGGCGCCCGGCCTGAAGGTGAGTCTCAGCTTCCCCTTGGTTTTATCGATGGATTCCTGATAGCGTTGGGCATGCCGATAATCTGCGTCGGCCCGGTAAACAGTTGTGTGCGATGTTTCAATACGAAGGAGGCAGGTTTTGAGCGATACGCCCGTTAAAATAGTGCACGGCACAGCCCTGACCGATGAACAGAAAAAAGATCTGCTGCACCGGCTGGCGCGGGTCGAAGGCCAGATCCGCGGCGTGCAGAAACTGATCGCCAATGCCGCCGTGCCGGCCGATTGCGAAGGCGTCGCCCAGCAGCTGGCGGCGGCGCGCAAGGCGCTCGACAGGGCATTCGTCACTTTGCTGACGGATGCTATCGTCACTCATACCGCTGCCGCGGCCAATCCGGAGCAAGCCGAAAAAAACGCCAGGAACCTGGCTGCCTTGCTGGACAAATTTGCCTGAACCGCAATAAAGTAATCGCTGAAATTTTTTAAGCGGACCAGCTATTCCTGCGCCGAGCTGCCATTCCTATAATTCTTTTCAGACGATATCGAAAAGAGGAAGCGCATGGTCCCAGCTGGCAATCACGCCGTCAGGCAATCCGGAACCGGCATGATAGAAGTGCTGGTGGCGATCGTCATCGCTGCCTTCGCCATGTTTGCCCTGATCGGCATGCAGACCCTCGCCTTGCATTACCAGAAGAGCGCGCATGTGCACAGCATGTCCAGCCAGTTCAGCGCCGACCTGGCCGATCGCGTGCGCGCCAATATCCGCGGCGCCGATAGCGGCGCATACAACTTGTCGCAGCAGACCTATCCGGCCGTCGAGGAATCCGCGCCGTCCTGCTCCGAGTCGGTCGGATGCACGCCGCAGGAACTGGCGGCAAAAGATATCCAGGAATGGCGCGTCAGCCTCGCCAATGCGGTGCCCGGCGGCTGGGGCGAGATCGCCGGTTCGCTGGCGGACGGCTTCACGGTCAAGGTGTATTTCCTGGATCCGCCTGCCACCGGCGGAGAGCCTGACGCGGTCGCAAAGAACTGTCTGCCCAGCGCCGCTGACCCGGCCCTGCACAAAGATGTGATGTGTATCGCCACCGCTTTTTTTCCATGAAAAAATCCTTGCGCCGGCAGTCGGGCCTGGTCCTCCCCATGCTGCTGATCAGCCTGCTGGTGATGATGCTGCTCGCCTTCAGTGTCTTGCGCGCCGCGCTGCTGGAAGAAAAAATGGCGGCCAATGCCGGCAACCAGCAAATGGCTTTCCAGGCCGCCGAACACGCGCTGCGTTTTTGCGAAAACCAGCTGCAACTGTCGCCGATCGCCATTCCGCAGCTTAAGCAAGGGCCGGTGCCAGTCGATGGCGGCAACAGCAAACCCTATTGGGAAATCGCGGACAGCTGGCGCAACAGCGAAGTTTCGGTAGCCGTGCCACGCCAGGCCGGCGAAGGGGCGCAGCCTGCCGCACCGTCGCGCTGCCTGGTTGAACGGCTGCAGTTCGATGCCGACCTGCAGTACCAGCCGCAACTGCCGCCGCCACGCCCGGCGTTCAGGATCACGGCAAGAGGCATAGGCGCCAGCAGCGCCGCAGTGGTGCTGTTGCAAAGCTACCTGCTCTTGCGTCAACCATGAAAGCCGTTTTTGCCTGTATCTGCGCGTGCATGCTGACCTATGGTTACGCGGAAAATACGCCGGATGAGCCGCCGTTCATTTATACGGCGAGCTATGAAGCGGCAACCTGGCAAGGTCACGTCAAAGCCTATCCAATCGGTGAAACCGGCGTTTCCGGAACGGCGCAATGGGACGCCGCCGACCTGGTCCCAGCCTGGCAGCTGCGCCAAATCCTGACCGCGACGGACGAGGACGCTGCGATTCCATTCGAATGGCAACACCTGGATGACCGGCAAAAAGCAGCCTTGTCATCGGAAGAGGTATTGCAATACCTGAGAGGCAACGATACGCTGGAAATCCGGCATGGCGGCCGGTTCCGCGATCGCCGAGGCAAACTGGGCGACATCATCAATTCAGTGCCGCTGTATGTCGGCTTGTCCGATTCCGCATACCAACGGCTGCCGGCAGAGGCCGGCGGCGACAGTTACCAGCGTTTCTTGAGCAGCAAGAAACAGCGCCGCGCCATGCTCTATGTCGGCGCCAACGACGGCATGCTGCATGGTTTCGATGCCATCGATGGTGTGGAAAAATCGGCTTTCATTCCGCGCGCGGTTTTTAATAACTTGTCGGTATTGAGCGAAGCCGGCTATGTGCACAGGTTGTTCGTCGACGGCCTGCTGACAGCCGGCGACGCCTATCTCGGCAAGGGCGACAGCGCTGCGTGGAAGACCATTCTGCTGGGTTCAACCGGCGCAGCTGCAAAGAGCCTGTTTGCATTGGACGCCAGCGATCCGGATGCGGCGCCTGGCTTTCCCTTGCTGTGGCAGAGAAGTGCGGAAGATGACGGCCAAGGAGCGCCCGACGACGACATGGGTTACCAGCTGGGTGAGGCTTTTGCGATTCGCCTGCGCAATGGCGACTGGGCCGCGATATACGGCAATGGCTATCAAAGCGCAAAGCAAGATGCCGCGCTGTATCTGGTCGAACTTGCCGGCGGCGAGCTGATAAGAAAGCTGGTTGTCGATGCAGCTGCATCGCAAGCTCCCAACGGTTTGTCGACCCCTGCCCTGGTTTTCAGCAAACAACGCGAGGTAAGCGCAGCCTATGCCGGCGACTTGCAAGGAAGCCTGTGGAAATTCGACCTGGGCGCAAGTGAGCCGCAAGGCTGGCAAGCTGCGTTCAATGGCCGGCCGCTGTTTGCGGCCGCCGACGACAGCGGCAAGTCGCAATCCCTCATCCTGCAGCCTTTGCTGGAACATCATCCCAAGGGCGGCGCCCTCGTCATGTTCGGCGCCGGCGACAAGCCGCAAACGACAAGCCTGTACGGTATCTGGGAAAAAACCGGCGCCGGTCCGATCGCGGACCGGAATCAGTTGCAGCGGCAAACCCTGGCAGAAGGCGAAACAGGGACATGGCAATTGAGCGGCAATGCCGTCGACTGGAACCAGCAGCGCGGCTGGTATATCGACCTGCCGGAAAAAGTCGGCCAGGTTGTCGGAAAACTGCAGATCATCGATGGCGTGCTGTGGGTGCTGACCTACTCTGCCGCCGAGGGGAAATCGTATCTGATCGCAATCGAGTACAGCACAGGCGGCGCCACACCAGATGCTGCCCTCGCCGATTTTCCGAAAAACGTCTCAATGATAGAAGTGGCGCCTTCAACCGTCACTCCCGCCGCCATCACCTTGCCTGACGGCCGCCGGCAACTGGTGATCAAGGGCCGCGACGGCAAACCGCATGCCATTCGCCTCAATACGCCAGAGCGGCGCCTGCTAAGGACATGGCGGCAATTGCCTGTACCGCTGACCCCTGAATAGCCAAAAAAACCGTGGCAGAGGCATGACGTAGGGTGGGCAGATCTTCTGCCCACGCTGTATGTACTTCTCGCATGACCGACGGTCTGCGTGGGCACAAGTGCCCACCCTACGAGTTGGCGCAAATAAAAATGCCGTTCAGACTTAACTGAACGGCATTGCGCGGGCAGCGGGCTTTTCAGGGTTCAATCATCGTCGTCGTGATGGCGGCGATGTTCACGCCAGTTGCGGCGCCGCCACTCTTCGCGGCGCCATTCGTCGTCGCGGCGCTCCCGCCATTCGCGGTGCTCGCGCCAGCCCGGCTCTACATAGACTGGCTGCGGCGGGTAATACACCGGCGCAGGAACGTAACGAGGTTCGTATTGCACCACCGGCGGGTAATACGGCCGTACCGGCGGATCGACATAAATGCCGACACCGACATTCACGCCGCCGGCAGCAGCGCTGCCGGAAGCAGCAGCGGCGATGGCGCCGAACGCCAGACATGCTAAAAGTTTTTTCATTTCGTTTCCTGTTTGCCAGCACTGTTGCATATGGCGATATCGCCCGATGTTGTCATTCTGTAGCTTCAGTGTAGGGGCAATCGTTAGCCAATGTTGTTCTGAGGGGCAACAATTGTAACGTTAAGTAAATGAATGTAGCGAAAACGGAATGAAGAATTGCATTTGATCGCCGTTATTCAAATGCAATTCCGGCTGCCGAGCCTTAATCCAGGCCGCATCTTGCATAAGCAGTAAGAACAAAACCGGATTTCGACTCTCTAACAGAAGCTTCACCAGATCAGAGAGGGCAAAATGAAAACGTCACATCGCCTGTCTGCCGACAGGGGCCTCGGCTTCACCTTGATAGAGCTGATGCTGGTCATCGCCATCATTGGCATTCTGGCAGCGGTTACTATCCCGGCCTATCAAAACCACTTGAAGAAAGAAAAATTTGCAGAAGTGATTGCGGCAGGCACTGCAGCCAAACCAGCTGTCGAAACGTGCATGCAGCAGTTGAACACCAGCACCGGCTGCGACGGTGGCACCCATGGCATTCCCGCCGACTCCACAGGAAATCCAGGCAAGTATGTGGCTTCGGTCAGCGTCAAGAACGGCGTTGTCATGGTTGTCCCGCAGGCAAAAGACGGCCTTCTCGCGACCGACACCTACATATTGACGCCGACACCCGGCGCCCCGGTCAAATGGACGACAGCCGCGAGCGGTTGCATCGCCACGGCGCTATGTAAATAAATAGCGGAACCTGCTTCCCGCTGTGCCTGTCCAAAATTTTCATACTGTTTGAATGCGTGGATCTTCTGTAGTGAAAGCGGCAAAAACCGCCGCCTGCAGCCATGCATTCTGTAGCTGAATTTCAAGAGGCAAGCATGTACGGAGAGGTTGACTGGAAACACGCGCCGAAAGGCGCACGATGGTGGGCGGTGGATGCAAGCGGACATGCCCATTGGTTCATGGAGCCGACACACAAAGTCAGGACACATTTCTGGTATTCGCAGGAAGTCCACGCACCGGCCTTCGCCTATTCCGGCGACTGGCGCGAGAGCCTGACCGAACGGCCGGACAAATTCAAGTGAACGATAAGGCAACCCTGGGATCGAAACAGATATCAATAATCCCGGAGCCTGCCATGAAACGTCTCACAATCTTGTTTGGTCTGGCGGTGGTATTGCTCAGCGGCTGCATAGTTCCCCCGTACGGCGGGAGAGATGGCGGCTACCGGGATCGCGGCGACTGGCATGACCACCGCGATGACCGGGATGGCGATCGTCGCAGGGATGATGGTCCCCCTAACCGCTACTAGCTCAGGTCCTGGCCCGGTCTTTTTTCCTGTGGGTAAGCCAGGCGGCTACCAGCAGCACTTTCAGGGCCAGCAAAGCGGCTATTCCTACCACGCCAAGCTTGAGAGTGGCGCCAATGACGTAGGCGATCCCTACTGCGGCGCCCTTGATAACGGCAAACAGCAGGATTATGCATAGCAGACCCGCATAGAGCGGGTTGTCGCGCTGAAGTGTCGAGAGACGTTTCATACTTCCCTTCGTTTGGCTGTATAGCCAATGTACACGTTTCATTTGCCGTTGGAAATAGCCCTGCTGGTCCGGGTACTTCGCCACCTCCCCGCTATTCAGATAAAAAAAAGCCCGCCAGCCTTGCGGCAGCGGGCTAAATCCAAAACTTAGGGAGAGTTGGAGGAGACCAATTGAATATTGTGTTGCCCAGGCGGTTTTCAATACCTTTTTGCAGTTATTTTTATCCATATGAAAAGCTCATCATATCCAACTCAACAGTCTATGAGCTGTAAATTGCTTTTACAGCTTATGGCTTGTATTTAAAGAATACAAGTTATACACTGTATTCTGTGATTACAGCATCATGCTTGTACTGGAGCTGGAGACTGCAATGAGCTACCCGATCAAAACACTTGGTCAATTACGTCCCATCCTGCAAGGATTCCGCAAGGAAGCCGGATTTACGCAAGCTGCAATGGCGAGCCAGCTTGGCATTACGCAGCAGAGCTATGCCCAGATCGAGGCCAATCCTGCTTCGACCAGCGTGGAGCGCTTATACAAGATCATGCGTCTCCTGAATGTCGAACTGGTATTGGCCCATGAGCCGCCGCAGGCAGGCGACGCCACCCAGGCCGAGCAACCGAAGAAAGCGCAAACGCTTCGTAAAATTGTTCCACCGTCAGAAAAAAAAGAGCCGTGGTGAGACATGGGACGACGCTCGCACACCCAACGCCTCGTCATTTGGCTTAACGGTATTGCTGTTGGCCAATGGACTGCTGCACCCGGCCGCCCCTCGTTCAACTACTTCGACGCATGGCTTGAGGATGAGCAAGGTCGTCCGCTGTCCCTGTCCTTGCCGTTTACGCCGAACAATGAGCCATACCGAGGCGAACTGGTATCGAATTATTTCGACAATATGCTGCCGGACAGCGATCCTATACGCCGGCGCCTGGCGCAGCGTTTTCAAACTGGCGGTATTGAGCCATTTCAGTTGCTGGCCGCGATCGGGCGCGACTGCGTTGGCGCGGTGCAGCTGCTGCCGGCAGGCGAAGAGCCGGTTGGCCTGTTTAGCATAGCCGGCCAGCCGCTCGACGAAAGCGGCATCGCCCGCCTGCTGCGCAGGAGCACCTCGGCAGCGCCGCTGAGCCGGGATGATGAAGAGAACGATTTGCGCCTCTCCATTGCAGGCGCACAAGAAAAAACGGCCTTGTTGAGACATCAAGGACAATGGCTGCTTCCCGCCGCCAGTACTCCTACCAGCCATATCCTCAAGTTGCCGCTTGGTCTTGTCGGCCACATGCAGGCGGACATGCGTACTTCGGTCGAGAATGAATGGCTGTGCTCGAAGATCGTCGAAGCCTTCGGCTTGCCCGTCGCGTTTTGCGACATCGCATGCTACGAAGACCAGAAGGCGTTGATTGTAGAACGCTTCGACCGCAGGCTTTCGGCAGACGCCAGCTGGATCGTGCGCTTGCCGCAGGAGGACTTTTTCCAGGCGACAGGTTCCTCGGCGCTGCACAAATACCAGGCTGACGGCGGTCCCGGCATCGCCGACATCATGGATGTGCTGCTAGGATCAGAACAGGCCAATATTGACCGGCGCAATTTCTTCAAGGCCCAGCTGCTGTTCTGGCTGTTGGCCGCTACCGATGGCCACGCCAAGAACTTCAGCATTGCGCACCATCCCGGCGGCCGGTTTCGCGCGACGCCGCTATACGATATCTTGTCGGCCCATCCCATCCTTGGCGCCGGAAATAACCAGCTGGCGCCGCAAAAAGCCAGGCTGGCGATGGCGGTACGGGGCAGCGCCAACTACTACCACCTGGAGCAGATTCAACGACGCCATTGGGACAAGATGGCCCGGCAGGTTGGCCTTGGCGCTCATGCCGCCGAAGAAATCATCGAGGAATTAATTGCCGCGTCAGGGGGAGTCGCCGAAGCCGTGTCACGTCAGTTGCCCGCCGATTTTCCGGGCGACGTAGCAGAATCCATCTTGACAGGCATGCTGCGCCAGTGCGAAAAGCTGCAGGCAATGCAAGCTCTCTGAGATTGCCGTTGCCCAGGTTAAAAACTGGTGCCGGTACGGCAGCTGGCGAACGAAGCGCCATTGGTTGCTGCAGCGCCGCAGCCGAACAGCCCGCATCCTCCGACAAGGAAAACCATTGCGGTCACTGAGCAAACGAGGCGGAGGCGAAGTCGCATACTCCTACTTTCCGATGCAAAACCGCGAAAAAATCACCCCCAGCAAATCATCCGGCGTAAACGCCCCGGTAATGCTGCTAAGCCGATCCTGCGCCAGCCGCAACTCTTCCGCAAACAGATCTAGCGACTGATCGTTGACCCGGTTGTCGAGCGAGGCGTGCTGGTCGGCGATCTCCAAATGGTCGCGCGCCGCCTTCAGCGCAATCAGGTGCCGCTCGCGCGCCAGGTAGCGCGATTCTCCTGTCTGCTGCCAGCCGGCGATGCGCAGCAGTTCCGTGCGCAGCAGGTCGATACCGAGGTGGTCGGTGGCCGACAGGTAGATATGGGTAGCATCGTTCATCACATCGACCGCGGGTTTGTGGCCCGACTGGTCGATCTTGTTCCAGATGCGGATGATCGGCGCGCTGTTCGGGAAACGCGCGACGATTTTTTCATCGGCCAGCGACGGCCCGTGGTTGGCGTCCAGCATGTGCAGGATCACGTCGGCGTTAGCCACTGCTGCCCAGGTGCGTTCGATGCCTATCCGTTCCACTTCGTCGTTGGCGTCTTCCGCCTCGCGGATGCCAGCGGTGTCGATGATGTTGAGCGGGATGCCTTCCAGCTGGATCGTTTCGGTAACCTTGTCGCGAGTGGTGCCGGCAATCGGCGTGACAATGGCCACATCGGATCCGGCCAGCACGTTCAGCAAGGACGACTTGCCGACATTCGGCTGCCCCGCCAGCACGATGTTTAAGCCGTCGCGCAGCAAGGCGCCTTGCGCGGCCTGGCTGAACACATTGTCTAGCGTGCTGCGGATAGCCGCCAGCTGGCCGCGCGCGTCGGATTTTTCCAGGAAGTCGATTTCCTCTTCCGGGAAATCCAGGGTCGCCTCAACCAGCATGCGCAAGTTCGTGACCTGCCCCACCAGCGCATGGATTACTTTGGAAAACGCCCCCGACAGCGATTCCGAAGCCGATTTGGCGGCAGCCTCGGTAGACGCCTCGATCAGGTCCGCCACCGCTTCCGCCTGCGCCAGGTCCAGCTTGTCGTTGATAAACGCCCGCTGCGTGAATTCGCCCGGTTCCGCCATGCGCAAGCCGATATCCTGTCCCGCCGCCAGGCAACGGCTCAGCAGCATCTGCAACACCACCGGCCCGCCATGCCCCTGCAGCTCCAGCACGTCTTCGCCGGTATACGAATGCGGCGCCTTGAAATAGATCGCCAGCCCCTGATCGATGACGCTGCCGTCGGCATTCTTGAATGGCAGGTAGGTTGCGTGGCGCGGCGTCAGCTTGTTTTCCGCAATGCCGCAAACGGCTTCAATGACGGGACCGAGATGCTTGCCGGAGATGCGGACTACGCCGATGCCGCCGCGTCCTGGTGCGGTGGCGATGGCGGCGATGGGAGAGGAATCGAAAGACATGGAATTATTCTACGAGGGTTGTTTGATAATAGAAACATCGGCAAGCAGCCGGCCACAAAAAAGCCCGTGAATCGAACATTCACGGGCTTTTTTACGACACTCGCCAAACAGCGATATTAAGCCTTGGCCGGACCTGCACCCATCTTGCGGGTAATCACCCATTGCTGCGCAATCGACAGCACGTTGTTGGTGACCCAGTACAGCACCAGGCCCGACGGGAAGAAGAAGAACATTACCGAGAAAATCAGCGGCATGAACATCATCACCTTGGCTTGCATAGGATCGGGCGGGGTCGGGTTCAGCTTGGTCTGGATGAACATCGAAATCGCCATCACCACCGGCAGGATGTAGAACGGATCCGGTGCAGCCAGGTCATGGATCCAGCCCAGCCATGGCGCATTGCGAATTTCCACACTGGCCAGCAGCACCCAGTACAGCGAGATGAACACCGGGATCTGCACCACGATCGGCAGGCAGCCGCCGAGCGGGTTGATCTTTTCGGTCTTGTACAGCTCCATCATGGCCTGGTTCATCTTCTGCGGTTCGGATTTGAAACGCTCGCGGATCGACGTCATTTTTGGCGTTACCAGCTTCATCTTGGCCATGCTGCGATAGCTCGCTGCCGACAGCGGGAAGAACGCCAGCTTGATCAGCACGGTCAGGGCGATGATGGTCCAGCCCCAGTTGCCGAGCACTTTGTGGATCTGCGTCATCAGCCAGAAGATCGGCTTGGCGATGATGGTCAGCCAGCCATAGTCCTTGACCAGTTCCAGGCCAGGCGCGATGGCCTCCAGGTCGCTTTGCACTTCCGGACCCGAATACAAACGCGCATCCATGGTCACGCTGGCGCCCGGAGCAATGGTGCCCAGCGGCAGGATGTTGCCGACTGCGTACAGGTTGGTGGCGATCTTCTTGGTGAAGATTTCGCGTGGCGCCTTGTCTTGCGGGATGAACGCCGAGACAAAGTAATGCTGGATCAAAGCAAACCAGCCGTCATCCGCCTTGGTAGCGTGGTCAGCCTTGCCGCCTTCGATTTTGTCGAACGGGAATTTCTGGAACTTGCTGGCCTCGGTATACACCGAAGCGCCGGTGAAGGTGTGCACGAAACGCTGTTCGCCTTCAGGCGCATTGCCGTCGCGCACCAGTTGCAGGTACAGCGAAGGCGAAACCGGCGCGCCGCTGTCGTTGGTCACTGTGTGCTTGACGTCGATCGAATAATCGCCGCGCTTGAAGGTGTAGGTCTTGGTCAGCTTGACGCCGCCTTCGGTCGATTCCAGCACCAGTTGCACCTGGTTGCCGTTGTCCAGCGTACGGGCGCCAGGCAAGGCCGTGAACGGCGACTTGTGGTTAGGGAAAGGACCGCCGATCAGGCCGGTTTCAGCCAGGTAGGTGCGGGTAGCGCTGGAGTCGAACAGCACCAGGTTCTTGGTCGGGTCGACCGTGTCCTTGTGTTTCAGCAGTTCCAGGCGCTTCAGTTCACCGCCGACAGTATCGATGTCAGCCTTGACCACATCGGTAGTGATGGTGATGACTTCGCCCTTGGCGTCGGCAGCGGTGGCAGGCACGGCGCTGGCCGATGCGGCTGCAGGCGCGCCGGCGACAGCCGAAGCTTGCGGCACCGAGGAACTGGCGCCGGCCGATGCGGCAGCGCCGGCAGGACCGGTTGCAGCAGCAGGAACAGTCGGGTTGGCGCTTGGGAAGAACAGCGACGGCTGGCCGTTATGGCGCTGCCACTGATCCCAGAGGAACAGCAGCGAAACCGAAAATACAACCCACAGGACGGTACGTTTGATATCCATAAGAGTATTTATCTATGATTCAGGAATGGCCGCAACCACACGATCGGCTGGCCGATGCGGGTTTGGTTGCAGATGGAGATGTGGATGATTGCTGCGGCGGCACCGGATCGAGTCCGCCCGCATGCCAGGGATGGCATTTGCACAGGCGGCGTCCGGCCAGCATGCTGCCCTTCAGGGCGCCATGCGTACGGATAGCTTCGGCTGCGTAATCGGAGCAGCTGGGATAAAAACGGCAATTCTGTCCCAGAAACGGGCTGATGCCCAGTTTGTAGAGGCGCAACAGGAACAGTAGAGGCATTTTCATGACAGCTTTTTTCCCTTCTTCTTCCGGCCCCGGCTATGTGTGGCCAGGCTGGAACAATACAAGCCGCGGATACAAATAAGCCCAAAAGTAAGCCGAAACTTAGGCGAACTTACGACTTGTCAGCCCGTTGCGACGCGAACAGCTGCTTCAGTTCGCCATGCAGCTCTCGCTTCAGGCGCGCAGTCGTGGCCGGGCCCGCCTTGGTGTTTACCGGTTTCGATAAACGCACAACGCAGTCGATTGGCGGCAATGGTGTCAGACGAAACAGCTCGCGCGTAACGCGTTTGACGGTGTTACGCGTAACAGCGCGCGGCGCCAGCCGTTTTGCCGCCACCACGCCCAGACGGGCATGCGGCAGCGCATTGAGGCGGGTGTACAAGACGAAGTGCGCCGTTCTATACACAGGGCGCAAACGAAAAACGGATGAAAACTCATCCGTTTTAACGATGCGCCGATCACGTGAAAAGTCCTGGACGCTGTTCTGGGAACGGTCGCCGAGTTGATCTGTCACGCAAGCAACGCTGTTGCGTCCGGCTGGATTAAGCTGCCAGACGCTTGCGGCCTTTGGCGCGACGTGCATTGAGCACAGCGCGGCCACCGCGGGTTGCCATACGGGCGCGGAAGCCGTGAGTACGCTTACGGCGCACGACGGAAGGTTGGTAAGTACGTTTCATGTTGGTCTCGCTAATCAGCAAAAATAAATCGGATCTTCACACTCAGAGCGCTGGGTTTCTACCCTTTCGCGATTCGATCTGGACCAGGCTGCCAAGGCGTCGGAGGACGAAACCGGGGCAAATACAAACATGTACAAGGGACAGTCAACGCACAAACTGGCAATTCAGCGGACAGTGAACCTTGAATTAGAACGCATTTTCTGCTTGTTTGTCAATCACTTAGGGCTCTTTTCCACAAGGTCTTTTTGCGCCCGGCGGCCGGAATAATTGCCCGCGCCTGTGGATAACTTGCGCCGGCAAGGGTAGAATAGGGGCTTATGTGTGGCACGCCCGCCAGTTATGCATTGCTCAGTAGTACGGAATCCATTACTGAACCCAGCGTGCAATAAAAACATCAAGCCAGGGCGTAAAGAACCTCATCCCGCACACTTTCACTTAGAACGATTC